>JAEWGM010000015.1 GCA_023388315.1 Bacteroidota bacterium
GTAAACGAACAGGCAAAAGGAGCCGGGGGCAGAGCCGTTACGGGAGGAAAAGCGGCGGCAGCAGCCGGTGGTGCGGTAGCCGGAAACGTGGCGGGACGTATTCGCGGAATGTTAAAGAAGAAGTAAAGCCCCCTAAATCCCCCGAAAGGGGACTTTGGGAAAAACAAATCATTAACCATTTCAGAAACGGTTCCCCGCCGTTTCCCCCTTTGGGGGAATAAAAGGAGGCTTATATTATGGAATTTAAATCATTAAAAAATATCGAAACATCATTTAAGCAGATACGTCTTTACGCCATTATTTTTGGTGTATTGTGCCTGTTTGTGGTCGGCTTTGTCCTGTGGAAATCATACGGCTTTGCCGAAAAACAGCGGGAGAAAATCTATGTCCTGGATAACGGTAAATCGTTGATGCTGGCGCTTTCGCAAGATGCGGCAACCAACCGTCCGGTGGAAGTACGGGAACACGTCAGGCGTTTCCACGAATTGTTTTTTACCGTCGCACCCGACAAAAATGCCATCGAAAGCAATATGAAACGCGCTTTTATGCTTGCCGATAAATCGGCTTATAATTACTACAAAGACTTGATGGAAAAAGGCTATTTCACGCGGATAATTTCGGGAAACATCAACCAACGCGTCGAGATAGACAGCATTGTATGCAATTTCGAAAGCTATCCTTACAAGGCGAAAACCTTTGCACGGCAATACATTATCCGTCAGAGCAACATCACGGAACGTTCGCTCGTAACCGATTGTGAACTGATAAACTCGGTGCGTTCCGACAACAATCCGCAGGGATTTACCTTGGAGCGATTCACTATACTGCAAAACCACGACATTCAAACCGTAAAGCGATGATACGAGCGTACCTCAAACTGCACCTGTGGCTCAAAGCCCGGTGCGAACGCCTGACTTTGCGTCAGCGAAAAATCTTTCTTTATAGTGTGAGTGGCATCCATTTTCTCTGTTGCATCGGGCTGATAATGCCGTTGTTTATTCCCGAAAAAGATGTAGGGAAAACGCACAAGGAAAACATTCCGGAACTGATAGACACGCCCATCCAAAAAGACAGTCTTTATCGATGCGAAACTTTTGAACAAGAAACCACCTAAAAACCAATAACTATGAACAATGAAAAAGAACAAAATCAAGAAAACCTTCCGATTGAGCAAACGGCTCATTCCAAACAAGGAGAAACGGAAAAACAAGGAAAATCCGAAAAACGAAGCGCTTTCAAACAACTTTCCCCGCAAGAACGGGAAAAACTAAAAAAAGCCGGTGTTTTCAGTGCGCTGGGCATTCTGTTTGTCTTGGTTATGTGGATAATCTTTGCGCCTTCCGCCGATGAAAAGAAAAAAGCGGAAGAGCAAATCGGGCTGAACAACGATATTCCGCAAGCGTCCAATCTCGAATTGCCCGATGATAAGCTGAAAGCGTACGATTTGGGAACAGACTTGGATAAAGAGAACGACCGCCAAGATATGCTGGGAAATTTGTACGACTATTTCGACCGGGAAAGCGAAAATAGAAACAATGCTTTATCGGATAACGAAACCGAAAATGACGACCCGGTAGCAAAATCGGTCAGCCAGTACCAAGAAACCACGCGGATGTTGCAGTCGTTTAACGAACCGCCGGCTTACGACCCCGAAAAGGAACAACTGTGGAACGAAGTAACCGAGCTGCGCAACAAACTTATTGAGTTGGAAGAGAGCAAAAACGAGGAGGACGACCACATCGAACTGATGGAAAAATCGTATCAGCTGGCAGCCAAGTACCTGCCGCAAAACCAACAAGCGACACCGATTAATCCCTTTGAAACCGCTATTGAGCGTGGAATGAACGACCCGATTCCCAATGCCCACGCCAAAGCGGAAGCCAAAGAGCCGATTTTTGTCGTATTACCCGATACAAAGAATGTGGTATCGGCACTTTATCAGGAGGTTCCCGACAGCGTTTTTATTGCGGAACAATCACAAGAACGCAACCGCTCATTTATTTCAGTCGCGGAAATCGCCAACGAAACGCCCGACAAAAACACGCTAAAAGTTTCCGTTCACGAAACGATTACACTCAAAGACGGCGAAACTGTTCGTTTACGCTTGTTGGAAACGGCTCGCGTTGCTAATCTGCACCTGCCGAAAAACAAAATCCTGACTGCCACAGCCAAAATTCAAGGCAATCGTTTGACGCTTTCGGTAACCCATATCGAACAACAAGGGCGGATAATTGTGGTCAATCTCTCGGCGTATGACTTGGACGGACAAGCGGGCATCTTTATTCCCCATTCCGAAGAGATGAACGCCGTGAAAGAGGTCGTTGCCGGAATGGGACAATCGGCAGGAACGAGTTTCACTTTCAACTCTTCTGCCGGACAACAGCTTGCCGCCGATGCCGGAAAGGGTGTGATGCAGGGTGCGTCGCAATACCTGAACAAGAAAATGCGGGAAGTGAAAGTAACCGTAAAAAGCGGACACTTGCTTTACCTGATAGCAAACAAATAATCAATTTTATAACTCAAAAAATATCAACAAAATGAAAATCAAACAACTATTTTTAGCAGCTGTTTTGCTTTTTGGAGCAATCGCAACCAACGCCCAAATCGGTTCGGGCGACCTGTATCAGGGGGTGAGCCGAACAATTCCCAACGGCAGAGTAGTACTGCCTTACGGCTTGGATGTAACTTACGAGAAAACCGTCCATTTAATCTTTCCCGCTCAAATCCGATACGTGGATTTGGGCAGTTCCAACCTGATTGCCGGCAAAGCGGAAGATGCCGACAACGTACTTCGGGTAAAAGCCGCCGTGCGCGATTTTGAAACCGAAACCAATCTGAGTGTTATTTGCGAAGACGGCAGTTTTTACGCTTTTAACGTGAAATACGCCGAAGAACCGGAACGGCTGAATATCGAGATGCAGGACTTTCTGCATTCTGGTACAGCCCCCCACCCCCCCAAAGGGGGGCTTAACGGCGATATTTACTTCAAGGAACTCGGAAGCGAATCACCTGTTTTAGTGAAGCTGATTATGAAAACCATTTGGCAGAACGACCGTCGGGAAATCAAACATATCGGCAGTAAAAAGTTTGGCGTGCAGTTTTTGTTGCGTGGATTGTATTCACACAATGGCTTGCTGTATTTTCATTTGCAGACAAAAAACCAAAGCCAAATGCCGTTCAGCATTGATTTTATCACGTTCAAAGTCGTGGATAAAAAAGTGGCGAAACGAACCGCCATCCAGGAACAAATCCTGCAACCTTTGCGAGCCTACAACGATATTACCCGCATCGGAGGATTGCAAACGCAACGTTCCATATTTGCATTGGAACAATTCACATTGCCTGATGATAAAGTGCTGGAAGTAACGCTTTTTGAGCAGAATGGAGGACGCCACCAAACGTTTATCGTGGAAAACGAGGACTTAATCCGTGCCAAAAACATTGATAACCTTAAACTAAAATTCTGATGAAAAAATTGACGCTGATTTTTGTGATGACGGTGGCGATAGCTACCGCATCACACGCCCAACGCCTTATTCCCGGACAACGGGGATTGCAGTTGTCCGTTGGTGTGCCGATTACCGAAAACAAAATGTTTGAGAATGGAAATTTCGTGTGTGAATTGGCAATGACCGTCAACCATAAACGCGCCAATCAATGGCTGTTTGGATTGGAATACGCCAAGAAAAACTTCGCTTATCGAGACACCAAACTTCCTGCCGAAACATTCGCTTTTGAGGGCGGCTATATGCTCAATCTTTTTTCCGATGCCGGAAAGAACGTGTTACTAAACACGGGAATTACGGCCGTTGTCGGCTACGAAACCGTCAATCGGGGCGAAAAACTCTTGCCCGACGGTGCAACTTTGCTCACAAAAGACCGCTTTGTTTACGGTGGTGCGTACCATTTGGCATTGGATATTTTCGTAACCGACAATCTTGTGTTTTTCGTGAAAGGAAAATGCAATGTGTTGTGGGGAAGCGGTGTGGAAAGGTTTCGTCCGCAAATTTCAACAGGAATAAAACTGTTTTTTTAACAATGAAAACGAACAATAAAATAACTATGAAACGTAAAATAATCAACAATCTATGGGTGGTGGGAGTGCTGCTCGCTGCCGGGTTTTGTCTATCTGCTTGCAATAGCGAGCTGGACGTTCAACAGGCTTATGAATTTGATATTCAAACGATGCCGGTGCGAAAAGAAATCAACCAAAACGAAACCATCGAAATCCGTTGTTCTCTAATTGAGAAAGGCACGTTTGCCGATAATCGTTACACGATAAGATTTTTTCAAAGCGAGGGCTACGGCGAGTTAAAATTAGGAAAAGACGGTGAAGCTTTTCTACCTAACAATCGTTATCCCTTGCTGGAGAAAGAGTTTAGGCTGTATTATACGTCAAAGTCTGCCGAAAGTCAGACGTTTGAAGTGGTCGTTGCCGATAGTTTCGGGAATGAAAAGCGGTTGGAGTTTGGGTTTAATACGAAACGAGAAGAACTGTAATAGATAAATATATTTTATATTATTAGGCAACAAATATACTCTGAAATATTTGTTGCCTTTTTTAATTTAATGGTTTTATTTGATTTTGATAATCAAACAGTGATGATTTTTTGTTTTAAAATCACTATCTTTGTATACTTGTATAAAATATAATCTGATTTTAATTCGTCCCGATTTTATAGGATGCTATAAACTTTACTTGGAATAAAAAAATTATTAAATCTAATGGTGCATTTAGTTCATAACGTCCGTTAAACAGATTTGCATATACATAACAAACAAACGAATAATTTAATAATGAGCTTATTAGGTATTGACATATTTAGCGGAATTGGAGGATTGAGCCTTGGAGCAATTAACGCAGGTATTAATGTTCGATTTGCTTTTGAAAAAGATAAATATGCTGCTAAAACATATGTAAGAAACCACCCTCATACTAAAATGATTTGTGAGGATATAAGAAATGTTGACCCACTTAAATATGTAACTGAAAGTCCTTTCATAATTTTTGGAGGCCCTCCCTGTCAGGGTTTTTCAGTCTCAAATAAACAAAGTAGGGATAATAACAACCCTAACAATACTTTGTTTTATGAATTTTTAAGATTTGTAAATATTTTAAATCCGACGTGGTTTTTATTTGAAAATGTTGAAGGAATTACATCTTTTAACAAGGGAAAAACTATTAAACACATCATAGAATTATTTGAAAAACTAGGCTACAATACAAGTTATGCTGTCCTTTATGCTTCAGATTACGGCGTGCCGCAACATAGAAATCGTCTCTTTATTGTTGGCAACAATATAAATATAAAATTTGAATTTCCAAGTAAAAAAAATGCAGTTGTCACATTAGCAGAAGCAATATCAGATTTACCCGTTTTAGAGAACGGAGATAATATAGAATCTTTACCATACAGAGAGAATTCCAGCTTAAGTGAATATATCTTATTAATGAGGGGAAACTCAATTTTTTCAACACAAAATTATGTTTCTAGAAATTCAGATTACGTCATAGAAAGATATAAATATATAAAACAAGGAAAAAATTGGCGATCTATTCCGCCGCATTTAATGAGTAACTATAAAAATAAGAATAATTGTCATAGTGGCATATACAAGAGGCTTGATATGACTAAGCCTTCAATCGTGATATCTAATTATAGAAAAAATATGCTTATTCATCCAACTCAAGACAGGGGCCTTTCAGTAAGAGAAGCAGCAAGAATCCAAAGTTTCCCAGATAATTTCATTTTTGAAGGAACTATTCATCATATACAACAGCATATTGGTAATGCTGTCCCTCCATTATTAGCAAAATCCTTATTCAAACAAATATTGAGTTATTAAAATGAATCTTCAGGCATATTATGAAAAGATAATAGATTTTTCAGAATTTCCAAATGAGAATTACGTTAATCTATTCAAAACTTTAGTCCATATTTTTGAAACACAAATTCATCCTGAGATAAAAACAAAAATGTTGGAACTAGAGAAAGAAGGTTATTATAATGATCATGGAATTGAGCATATAAAAATGGTAATAGAGAGGGCTTCAAGAATAGTCGAAGTTTTCAGTGAAAATGAGACATCATTCAAACTCTCAGATTATGAATTATTCTTTCTTTTGATGAGTATACATTTACACGATACTGGTCATTTAATAGCTGAACGTAAAGAACACACTAACAAAGTTCATGAAGTGTTAACTCGATTCTGTGATAAATTATTGACCAGTGCTGAAAAAAGAACAATTGGGGATATTGCAAAAGCTCATGGTGGAAAAGATGACCCAATAGGGAAATTAGTTGATGAACATATTTCAGATTTTGAAATTAGGACTCAATTATTGGCGGCAGTATTAAGACTTTCAGATGAATTAGCAGAAGACAAAACTAGAGCTTCATTAGGACTGCTGAGGCTAGAAGATGATGAACCAAATTGTCATATAAACAAATATAGCGAAGTTTATCATCGCTTTTCTGAAAGTTTAGATTCAATACGTATACAAGGAAATGAAATAAAAATTTCATTTTGTGTAAGTAAAAAACAACTTGGTAGGATTTTTGAAAAAAAAAATGGAGTGACTATTGAAGAAACGTTATTGCTTGATGAAATATATAAAAGAACTCATAAAACATTTTTAGAAACCCTATATTGCAATAGATTTTTTCCTGCTAAATCAAGGTTCAATGTGATAAAAATTAAAATTGATTTATTAGGAAAATATGATGAATCTTTTAAAACAATTTCCTATGAATTAGTTGAAAAAGGTTATCCAACAACTGACGGAATCGAAAGCTTAATATTTGACCAAATAAAAGAAAATGGAGTAGTCTTAAATGGCGAATATTTTAAAGATATTATTAATGAGGAGGAAAAGTATGAAAAAAAATCCGTTTGAAGTTATTACACCGGAAGGGATATCTGCCCAAGATGCATATGATCTATTTGTGGATGTTTTTTCTGACTTTTTTCAAGTACCGAGAAGTGGGCATACATTCTTAAATGGTTCTAGAGGTTCTGGAAAGAGTATGATGTTTCGATACATGATGCCTGATTGCCAAATTCTTAGAAGCAACAAAACCCTAAAAGATCTCGATTATTTTGCACTATATATCCCAATCAAACTAACAGATATTAATTATCCAGAATTAGAAAAGTTAAAAACGAATTCTGTTACCTATTTTAATGAACATTTATTAACTACATATATCTCTATTAAATGTTTTAATGATTTGTTGAAATATAAAGAAGAGGTAAATAATGCAATATCTGAGCTAGATACTTTTTATAATGAAATCTTTTTATGGAGAACTGAAATTTCTGGACACGATATTTCCAGGTACAAATTAAAATTTGATGATGGAATAGGTTATATAAGAGAAATTATAAGGATTCTTGAAGCAATGTTTCAAGAATGCAACAAGTACTGTAAAGATATAATAATAGAAAGAAATATTACTTCTTCATATAACAAATCATTATGTACATATATTGATTTTTTGTATCCAATCTTGATCGAACTGAAGAACTTATCTTTTATGCCTCAAGACAAACCTATATACTTATTAATTGATGATGCTGGCTATTTAAATAAAATTCAAACGGAAATTTTGAATACTTGGGTTTCATATAGGATGTCTCATGATATAAGTTTGAAAATTTCGACTCAATTTGACTACAAAACATATAAAACTGTTACTAATAAATCAATAGATGCACCTCATGATTATTCTTTAGTTGACATTAATTCCATCTATACAAGTGACAAGAATAACTATTATAAAAGAATAGAAGACATTGTTCAAAGGAGATTAGAAAAATATTTGAAAATAAAAGTTGACTCAAAAGTTTTTTTCCCTCCCAATCTTCAACAAGAAGAAGATATTAGAGATATTGCTTTATCGTTAAAAGAAAAACATCATAGTCCAGAAAAAACTTACGCAGGAAGTGATGCTGCCAAAAGATATGCATCTTCTGAATATCTAAAGTCTTTAAGGAGTAAAAGATCAGGAACAAATTTTAGCTATGCAGGTTTTGAAAATTTAGTTGCAATTTCCTCTGGAATCGTGAGACACTTTTTAGAACCTGCTTCAAAAATGTACGCTAGTTTATTAGCACAAAAGAGAAATGATAACGAAATTGAATATATTCCATATCAGATACAAGATGGAGTTATTAAAGAGTATTCTGAAAGTTTTCTATCCAGTGAATTTGACAAAATACGAGATGACCTTGGACTTAAAGCGGAAGGAGAGAAATTAAGTAAAGCTGATAAATTACACAATTTAATAACAGGATTGGGTGGGTTATTTAATTCGATTTTCGTATCCGAGAAATCAGAAAGAGTCGTTTTTTCTGTTGCGTTAACAGATATCCCGAATGATGAACTAAAAGAAATCCTTCATCTTGCTATTCAATACGGATATTTACATCAAAGTAGTATTAGAAATAAACAAGGTACAGGTAGATGTGTTTTATATGTGTTAAGTAGAACATTAGCTCCCTTTTTTCAGCTTGAACCTAAAGGATTTAAAGGTTATCAATTCATGAAAAGTGAAGTGCTTTATTTATGTCTATATGATCCTCAAAGGTTTATTAAATTAGTAGCTCCTCAAAATGCTACTAAAGAAGATTATGGTCAATTAACTATTTTTTAAAATGAGAGTAGAAAAGAGCGAAATAATTAATGCTATTGGAAATGTAGATTTATATATATGTACATCTGGCTTTGAAAATCGTTCAATGACTTTGACGTTATTGATGGATCCAAAACTTGGGACTAAAGTAATTGCATTTCATCAGAAAGATAATTATACGATATCAGGGCAAAACTTAATCCGTATGGAGGAGCATATGGATACAATTGAAAGAGTTGAATTTCCTAAAAACAGTCCTTTTGAAACCTTTGAAATAATAATTAGCAAAATAGATGATGTCATAGATCAATTATTTACTAGTAAAAAGGTTGATATAGTTGTTGATGTGACTGCTTTTACCAGAGAAGTGTTATTAATACTACTTAAAGTGTTAACCATACCGTATATCCAAGAAAAAACGGATGTGAAATTTGTTTATTTACCCGCAAAAGATTATCAGGAGGATTGGTTAACGAAAGGTATTAGATCAATTAGATCAATTCTTGGATATTCAGGATTAATCTCCCCTAGCAAACCTTCTTTGCTTGTAATGCTTACGGGTTTTGAGGAGGAGCGTATGCATACAATTATAGACATGTTTGAATCTCATCATGTTTTGCTAGGTAGACCTTGTGAAGAAAGCTCAATTAATGCAGATTTATTTTCCAAAAGTGAATCGAAGTATATTGATTTAAAAAATGAATATGCTTCACTGTTAATCGAAGATGGATTTACGTTTTCTTGTCAGGATATACTGAAAACTAAAAAAACTATTCTTGATATAAATAATAAATATAAAAGTGACTACAATATTATTATAGCTCCATTAAATAATAAAATATCAACTTTAGGTGTAGCTTTTGCTGCATTAGAACAAGAAAACATTCAGATATGCTATTCTTCTGCCAATCAGTATAATATTAACAACTATTCTGAAGAATGTGACTTCTTTTATTTATTTTCAATCAATGACTATTTGTAAGTTAAGTCGTTCCTTTATTATTCGTTCCGGCAAATTTCTTTTGCTTCTCTTACCTTTATTTGCCTTTTCCTCAAAGAAAAGAAGCCCTCGAAAAATTGTTAAAATTTACGAGGCAGTCAGAAGAAATGAAATAATCAAGCACTCATCCGCTTTCGGATAAGGTGTGCGTTTCGGTTCACGAGTGAAACGATTTGGTCGTGCCATTCCGTATTTTGGTTCATAAGCCCGCGAGATTGAATAACTTGTAAACTCGTCAGTGAAACTTCCACGGTTTCAATTCGCTTTCCGTTAATCTGTGCCGAAAAAACGAGCGTGTCGGGTTTTAGAAAATATTCGTTTGTAAATACGCAGTGTTTCAATATATTACCTTCTTCAAGAAACTCGTTTACGTCTTTCAAAACCCGCACGTGCAACTGTCCGTCCGAAAATTCTAATCCGATAAAATGCGCTTTCAAGTCGCTGTAAACCTGCTCGTTTTTCAGTAAGCTTTTTCGTTTTTCTTCCCGTTTTTGGCGTTCCGTCCACGCTTGTTTTTTGAGCATCCACCGGTCGTGTTCCGCTCTTAAATCAGCCGGACATACAAATTTGGCGTTGGATAAATCTTTCCCGAAAAACCGCAGTAAATCCACGTAATCGCACCACAACGAGGCATCCGAAACGGTGTACTTGTTGCGAATACAAATCCGAATGCTTGCCCAAAAATCATCCAAACTTTGCGAACGTTTGATAGAAAAATAACGAAATAACTCAATCTGCTTTGATTTCAGCAAGGTTTCCATCCGACTGTCGGACAAGATGTTTCGTAAAAAGTTTCGGGGCGAAAGCCCGTGAAAATCGCCACGAAAACCGTTGCGTTTCACTTCGGGAATAAAGCGTCTGTGCGGATAGGTGGAGATGGGCGAAATAAAATGTGCATCTCGTTCTTGGCGTATTTCGAGGTCGGACGACCAATTCCAAACATCGCAATAAAACACGCTCATGCATCGCGAACGTGCCATTATCTCGCATTTTCCGCTCGGCGATATCCAGTGTTGCACCACTTCCCGACAAAACTGTTGTGCCGGATAACCTGCTCGGCAGTATTTTTCCAAAAAGAAATAGCGCAAGACTTGAAAACCACCGCAAACGGTTATCATACCGAAATATTCCTTTTGCGAAAATGTCTGTTTGCGGGTGTCAATCACTTGCAAATCTATGTTGCAATTTGGACACGTACAACCGCATATACTCTCATATAAAGCGTGTCCGCCTTTCCACGAGTGTCCGCACACTAAACACGTGAGCGTTCCGTTTTTCAGCCGTCGGGCTTGTTGGTCAAAACAGTTTTGATATGCCCAATCCTGCTGTTTTTGAGTGATTTTGGCAAGTCGCTTACTTTGTTCGGCGACTTGCTTTTGAAGTTTTGTTCTTGGTTTCATAGGTCGAAAAGAGTTTTTTGAATACTTGGTTCGGATTGTACATTCGGGCGTTTTCTCACTTTTGTCATTCGCTCGTGAAACTCGTTTTCTGTTCGCTTAATGGCGTTCTGCCGCGCCTGTTCTTTTTCTTCGGCGGTCAGTTCAACGGTGTGGTTTACCACCACTTTGCAACCTATCGGATTACCGACTTCGATATCTTTCTCGTCGTAATAATGTACAGCCATCGAGTAGATTTCTTCATCGGCAAAACCATTGCACCCGCTCTGCTTCACGCAATTGAGTATGTAGGTACAACAATCGTCTATATTCTTATCGGGATTGCTGAATGACACGGCAAAGAGTTCGTCCGTTTCGGCTCGGTCTCTCAAATAGGTTTCAATGGTATGCTTAAAATGTTCTGTTGATTTCATTTTTCTGAATGTTTAGCCCCCAAACCCCAAAGGGGGCTTTACGGGGGATGTTAATTTAATGAAGTTGAATAATTTTGATGCTTTCTTGATGATGGTTCAGAATTTGTGAAACGGAAAACTCCGCTGTGTAAAATTCTTCTCCGGAATGTTTACCGTAAGCAGAATACATTGCCGTTCCATAACGGTATAGCGACAACCGATAAGTGTCCAATCGATTTTCCGGCATAAGAAATGTTTCCTGCTCGTTTTCGTCCAATTCCACAAAAGTCCACTCTTTTTTGCCCAAAACTTGGTTGATTTCGGTTTGCGTTTTCTCGTCTGCACGGTAAAAATCAACCGATGTGTCGTAATAATTGAGCGAAGCAAAACCTATTTCGTTCTCAACGGATTGCACGGATTTCAGCCGTTGTTGCATCTGTTCTTTCCATTCTGCCGTGCAATGGATTAAAGCGTAGTGGCAGTTGTCCCAATCGCTGTCGGTATCGGCTTTTACCAAAATATAGTCTGTGTTGTTTGATGCTTTTTTCATTTTTTGAGTGTTTTGATTGTTAAAATAAAGTTGCCAAAATCAACCCGATTACGGCGATGATAAACGCCCATCTCAGCACCTTGAAGAAAATGTAAAGCGTTGTGCGGATGATGAATTTCAGCACGGCAAATGCCGTAAAAATCATTGCAAGCGTTACCATTTCTTTGGTTAGGATAACCGAAACGGCGTAAACCGTTCCGATTATCAGAATTAAAGCTACTATCAGCCGTAAAGAGATTGTTTTCATTGCGATTAGTGTTTAGTGGGATGAATTTCAACGATTTCGTCGATACGTCCCAAAAGGATACTTCGCAAACTCGTCTTGTCGGGTGCGTAGTACTCAAACCAATGGCCGTATTGCTTTACCACATACTTTTTCAGTACGTCTGAAAAATCGAAACGGTAACCCATCAGCGGAACGGATGTTCTGAAATAGGCATTGCTCCTCACGTTCTCGGCAAGCCAATTCTTTTCGGCTCGGTTCATTGGTTCGCCATTGTTGAGTTTAATTCTCAACTGATAGGCTCTGCTGTCGGAATAGGTATCCAACGGCGGAATATCGTGCGATACGAATTTGGTGGCTATGGGTTTCATACGGCTTGTTTTTGAGGATTAAGACTAAAAAAATGATGTAATACGACTTCCAAAAAAGCATCGGGATGAATGTAGTTTTCAAAAGGCATTTCTACGCTCTGCACCTCTTTCCCGAAACAATCCCAATCCACATAATCTGCCAACTTGAACAGTTTTACCGCTTTTCCTGTGATATAAGCCGTCAGAAATTCCGACCTGTAACCCACTTGGCACATTAAAAATTCGCACTTACTCAAAGGCTCATTACCTTCTACCACTGCCATTAACTGAACTTTTGTTCCCCCACAATTTATGCGGTAATGCGAGGAGGTGTCGCTTCGTTTCCCGAAATTTTTTTCTGTATATTTTTCTGACTGTTTCATAATTTCTGACATTTTTTTTTGCGTCCAAAGGTCGGAGTATGCCTGTTTCGTTTCGCGGGCTTCAAAAAGGTAGTGCTTTCGGCGGATGCAAGGTTTTGGCAAAAAATACGCTCGCCCGAAGGGAAAGAGGAAGATTTTTTAGACAAACCCGGAAGGGCTCGACCTTGCATCCGCCAGAAACACGTTTTACCTTTGCCCGATGAACGAAACAATACTCAGCCTATCCCAAAAAATCGGGAAGAACAATAATGAAGTCAGATTATAACCGGAAAGTGTAAAAACGAAAAAAAGGATAATCTCTTTGCAGAAACTATCCTTTTTCAAATATCGAGAAAAAAAGCTACGCTTTCAAGCTTTTCAAAAGGTTGTTGTTGTCGATAACGAGTTGGATTGTACCCGTTAATTCTGTATAAAGCAAATTGTATTCGGGCTTTTCGTCGAATTTGTCGTCAGGATTATACTTGTCGATGGTTGCCTTCACTGCATCGTTTTTCAGCAGGAGTAAACTTAATTCCGAAGTGAGTTCAGCAGGAACTTCATCCGAAAATTCGTTGTCAAGAATTTGCTCAATAAAAAAGTATTCCGAAAAATGCAATCCTTCAAACAGTGTTTGCAAGGCTGTTTCATCGGCTTCGTCGGGTGTTGCTCCGTCAAGAAAGTTTTCCTCGTAAATTTTAGCCGACATATCGGCTCGCTCGGAAATAAAGCGTTCGTCTGCCAGTCGGTGCGGATGGTAATCTTTCAGGTAAGTTTCCAATCTGAGTCGGTAATACGACAGTTCTTTTTTTGTTGTTTTCATACAGCTATTGTTTTATGGGTTTTCATTGATGTTTCTTTATCAGAGTTTTCCGAGTATTGTCTCAAGCCGATTTCTTCTTTGGGTTTACGTTTATCAATCACTTTTTCGGCATTCGCTTCAAAAACACCCAATTTTTGAGATAACATCATCATATCGGCTTCTATTTTTTTATTGGTTATGCGGGCATAAAGTTGGGTGGTTTTTATATTGGAATGTCCCAACATTTTTGACACACTCTCAATTGGAACACCCTTACTTAGGCTCATAGTTGCGAAAGTATGTCGCGCAACGTGGTAGGTTAAATTCTTGTTAATCTTACATATATCGGCGATTTCTTTCAAATAACTGTTCATTTTCTGGTTGGTAAGAATGGGCAATAATTTCCCATTTTTTCTGACCGAAGCATACTTTTCAATAATCATTTTTGGAATATCTAGCAGGATAATGTTTGTAGCAATTTTAGTCTTTTGCCTTTTTGTCATAATCCATTGTCTTCCATCCAATTCTACAATATTATCTTCCGTGAGGTTTGCCACATCAATGTAGGCTAAACCTGTAAAACAGGAAAATATGAAAATATCACGAACTAAATCTAATCGGGAAGTGGCAAACTCTTTTTGAATGATTATTTTAATTTCTTCGTCTGTTAGAAAGCCCCTATCTACGGGGTCTAAACGAAAACGGGTATCTCGAAAAGGATCATTGTGTAAAACACCTGATTTTCTTCCAAAAATTGTAACTGTTTTCAAGAACTTTAAAATCCTTGTTGCTGTATTTGGCTGACATTTATTTACCGTAATCATAAATATACGAAAATCGTGAATGACTATTGGAGTAAGTTCGGGAAGTTTTAAATCGCTACGACCGTATTTGGATTTCAGAAATAGAGTGAAGTGTCGTTTGCAATTTTCATATTTTTGAAGAGTGGCAGAACTCTTTGTGATACCTACTTGACTTCGAATGTCGTTATTATGCTTTTCAAAAAGAGATAAAATAGTATCTGTTTGTTCTTTCTTGCCTAAATATTCGGATTTTATCAGTTCCAAACTAAGTTCTTCCGACAGCTCCCAATTACGAAATATGGTTTGAAGCCCGGCTTGTAGGTTGTCCAACTGCTGATTGATTTGAAGTGCTTCTCTTGTGCGACCTCTTAGTCGATTTTTGTCATTATCCCATTGTTTTGCATTAATTGCAATACCTGTTGAGCCAATAGGAAGTCTTTCGTTGTTCAAGTAAATACGGATCATTATAGGCGATAATCCGTCTTTGTTTTTGTAATTGCTCCTTAAATAGAAGACTGTTCTGAAAATTGTTTTCATATTACTGTTTTTTTAGTTGCATCTTAGGTCTTGAATAAAAAAACACACACTTTTTTGTAGCCAAAACGTCATTAAAAAAGCTGATTTTTTCATCTCTTTTTTTCTAAACTTACCGATGCAAAGTTCAATATAATTATCTGAATAACAGTAATTTGATAGTCATCTATACGCACTCTCAAAGTACTCTTGGCTACAATTTTACTTTTGTTTCTTTTTCTGTAGCCAAATTGTAGCCAATTGTGAGCTTTTTGGGGTATTTTCGATGCTCTGTTACTACTCTAAGTAACCAGTGTCATAAAAAGAAAAAGTGCCGTAACTCATTAAGAATTACGACACTTATCTATTCGCTATTGTTTCTTTTTTTGCTCTTCACAGAGCACTTCAAAACATTTTTCGCGGAGAGAGAGGGATTCGAACCCCCGGAGGCTCTCACCTCAACGGTTTTCAAGACCGCCGCAATCGACCACTCTGCCATCTCTCCAATGCTTTTGTTTAAAAGCGAGTGCAAAGGTATAACTATTTCCGAAAACAAAAAAGCAATCACGTCAAATTATTTTATCAAAAGGCTAAAAATCCGGAATTAGTCGTATCTTTGTGCAAATTAGAAGCTTTTCATGTTATTTACCGAACTGCCGCTTTGCGATGACCTTCTTCAAGGATTGCAAGCGATGAATTTTAAGGAAACTACCCCCATACAGGAACAAGCCATTCCTGTGATTCTCAACAAACAAGACGTTATTGCCTGCGCTCAAACCGGCACGGGGAAAACAGCGGCTTTTTTGCTGCCGTTGCTCAACAACTTGCAAACCGAGCCGCACGAACAGAACAAGGTGAACGCCATTATTATGGCGCCTACGCGCGAACTGGCGCAACAGATTGACCAACAAATGGAGGGGTTTTCTTACTTCACGCCATTTTCATCGGTAGCCGTGTATGGCGGCAACGATGGCGACGCCTGGAACGTTCAAAAAAGAGGGCTGATGAATGGCGCCGATGTGGTGGTGGCCACTCCCGGCAGGTTGCTATCGCATATCAATATTTATGAAATAGATTTTTCGGCGGTAAAGTATTTTATTTTGGATGAAGCGGACAGGATGTTGGATATGGGTTTTTACGACGATATAATGAAAATTGAAAAGTTGTTGCCCAAAGACCGCCAAACCATTATGTTTTCAGCCACTATGCCGCCAAAAATAAAACATATGGCTAAGGCTATTTTGCGAAATCCGGCGGAAATAACCATTGCCATCGCGCGGCCGCCCGAAACCATTTTGCAGTCGGCCTACGTGTGTTACGAACCGCAAAAAATCGGCATCGTTAAGCATCTTTTCAGAGACAAAAAACCCGATAAAGTCATCCTCTTTTCCGGTAAAAAGCAGAAAGTGAAAGACATTGCCAAAACACTTCGGCAAATGGGATTATCGGCCGATGCCATGCACTCCGACTTGGAGCAATCGGAGCGTGACAAGGTGATGCATGAATTCCGAAACGAACGAGTGAATATTTTGGTGGCAACCGACATTGTTTCGCGAGGGATTGATATTGACGACATTACGCTAATCATCAATTTCGACGTGCCGTATGATGTGGAAGACTACGTGCACCGAATAGGGCGAACGGCACGCGCCGGAGACTCGGGGATGGCCATCACGCTTGTAGCACCACAGGAACAGTATCTTTTCGCCCAAATAGAGAAGTTTCTCGAAAAAGAAATCTACAAAATACCTGTTCCCGCTGAACTGGGCGATGCGCCTGAATACAATCCGGTGAAAGAGCGTAAATCCAACTCATCGAACAAAGGTAAAAAGAGAAGTTTCGGGAAAAGAAACACCAAAAAAGCTTCGGCAAAACCGGGTTCAAATCGAAACTCAGGAAGGCCAACCCGCAAAAAATCGAGAAGCCGGCCTGATAAAAATCAAACCGGCTCCTGATTCAGATACTATATTTCGGATGGGGTATTTTCTCTCCTACTCCGCTTTCTGCTCTACTTCAATTACTTCCATTCCTCTCAAAATGGCTTGCTCGTTCATTGGCAGAAGTTTGTGGTGACGCTCGGGCAACGATTTTTTCAAGCCCTCCATCACGTTTTCAATATGCACCATGGGCGAAATCTTTAGCAAGCCGCCCAGCACAATCATATTAAACACTTTGGTGTTGTTCATTTTCATGGATTCGTCCATCGCGTTGATGCGGTACACGTTGATGTCTTTGCGCTCCGCTTTTTTGTGGATTCCGTAGGGATCGTAAATGAGCACGCCCCCCGGTTTAATTTTTTCCTCGAACTTATCCAACGAAGGCTGGTTTAAAATGATGGCCACATCGTACTGGTTTACAATGGGTGAGCTTATGGTTTCGTCGGAAATAATGACCGTAACGTTTGCCGTTCCGCCACGTTGCTCGGGGCCGTAAGCAGGAAACCACGACACCTCTTTGTCTTCCATAATACCGGAATAGGCAAGGATTTTTCCCATAGACAACACGCCTTGTCCGCCGAATCCTGAAATTACTATTTCTTGTAACATGTTTTTATAGTTTTAAGTTTGCTCTCTTCGGTTGCCTGGTTTTTCGGTTTTTTGTGCCAAAAAATTGACAACTGAGCGCTTAGTTTAAATGTTTTTCAAATCGCCTATCGGATAAATGGGGAACATATTATCCACCATCCACTCGTTGGCTGCTACAGGTGTCATTTTCCAACCGGCATTGCACGTAGATACCACTTCCACAATAGAGGTACCCTTGCCTGCCATCGCGTTTTCGAAAGCCTGCTTAATCATTCGTTTGGTTTTTTTCACCGCGGCTGCCGTGTGTACGCTTACGCGTGTGGCAAGACAAACACCGTCTAACAACGCTAGCATGTCCAAAATTTTAAGCGGCCCGCCCATTGTTTGCACATCGCGCCCATCGGGGCTAGTGGATGTGACCATTTGGTTGAGTGTGGTGGGCGCCATTTGTCCGCCGGTCATTCCGTAAATTCCGTTGTTGATGAAAACAATGGCGATGTTTTCTCCACGGTTTGCCGCATGAATGGTTTCGGCCGTTCCAATGGCTGCCAAATCGCCGTCGCCTTGATAGGTGAACACCATTTTATCGGGGTTGAGTCTTTTCGCGGCCGTAGCCAGCGCGGGCGCGCGTCCGTGAGCGGCCTCCTGCCAATCGATGTTCAGGTATTTGTAGGCGAAAACCGCGCATCCAACCGGCGCAATGCCGATGGTTTTCTCTTGCAAGTTAAGGTCTTTTATTACCTCGCCAATCACTTTGTGCACCACGCCGTGCGAACAACCCGGGCAATAGTGCATGTGGTTGTTGTTCATCAATTCCGGTTTGGCATACACCAGATTGTCGGGACTCACTATATTGTTTGTATCCATTTTTATAAATTATTTTGAGAATCTGTATATTAGATAAAATAGTACCGCGGCACCGCCAAAATACCAAGTGAGTTTCATATCCTTATTGTATGAAAAATAAACCACCACTGTGCCCAAAAAGGCGAGCAGAAAAAGTAATAGGAATATATTTCTTATTTTAGGATCCATAGCGGTGCGGATTGAATTTATTTGACAATTTTTTCTTTTAACGCTTCCAACACACCATCGGGTGTGGGCACAATTCCGCCGAGGCGGCCATAATGTTCAACGGGTATTTTACCGTTCACCGCCAAACGGACATCTTCCACCATTTGTCCGGCGTTGAGTTCCACCGTGAGCATGCCTTTTACTTTATCGGCATATTCATTCAATATTTTGCTGGGGAACGGCCACAAAGTGATGGGACGAATAAGCCCCACTTTAATGCCTTCGGCACGAGCCATTTCAACGGTTTTTAAGCAGATGCGCGCCGCCGAGCCAAACGCGACGAGCAGGTACTCCGCGTCTTCGCATTTAATTTCTTCGTAACGCACTTCATTTTCTTCCACTTGCTTGTATTTTGCCTGAAAGCGCTCATTGTTTTTCTCCATAATGGCGGAGTCCAACTCCAACGAAGTGATGATGTTCGGTTCCCTGTCGGGAGTTTTGCCGAGGGTTGCCCAAGGGCATTGTTCGCGAATTTCTTGTTCGGTTCTTCTGCGGCGATATTCGGGCAGTTTCACTTTTTCCATCATTTGGCCGATTACGCCATCGGTAAGAATCATCGCCGGGTTGCGGTATTTAAACGCGAGTTCGAAGCCCAAGCCAACAAAATCGGCCATTTCCTGCACCGAATTGGGTGCCAGCGTAATTAAACGATAGTCACCGTGTCCACCGCCTTTCACGGTTTGAAAATAATCGGCTTGCGATGGTTGAATGGTGCCCAATCCCGGGCCACCACGTTGCACGTTCACCAACAGACAAGGCAGTTCGGCACCGGCCAAATAGGAAATGCCTTCCTGCTTCAAACTCACGCCGGGGCTGGACGACGACGTCATGGAATATTTTCCACACGCGGCACCGCCATACACCATATTAATGGCGGCTACTTCGCTTTCGGCTTGCAGCACAACCATGCCCGTGGTTTTCCATGGGGCGGCCTCCATGAGGGTTTCAATAATTTCTGATTGTGGGGTAATAGGATAACCGAAGTAACCATCCACTCCGTAGCGAATTGCCGCGTAGGCGATGGCTTCATTTCCTTTCATCAAAGATATTTCTTCTGACATACTAATTGATTTAAATGATCGGGTAACGATATGGTTTCAATAGTTTTAACTTAAGGTACAGTTACAGCAAGCAGATTTAAAGTTTCTTTCTATAAACCGTTAAACATCCATCCGGACACACAAACCCGCAATTTGCACATCCAATGCAGTTTTCGGGGTTCTTCATATACACATAATGATAACCGCGGTCGTTCACTTCGCGCGGCTGTAACTCCAGAACTTCGGTAGGGCAAGATACAACGCACAAGTTGCACCCTTTGCAGCGTTCTGTGTTCACTACTACGTAACCTTTGACTTTTGCCATTATTTGTGGTTTTTATTTAAATGCTTCTCGCAAATATAGTCGATGTTTTGAAAGTTATCAACTTTTAGGTGTTAATATTTTCATTTTTCTTCCTTTTTAGAAAGCTGACTAACAACCGATTTGTTTACTTTTACGCCCTTTTGTGACGAATTGGTTACGCAACAAAAATAATTTGTTTCAAATTAAAAAGAGGCAGGCGCGTTTTCTATGAAAATCATTATTTTTACAAAAAAAATGGATGAGAAGAAAATACCGATAATTTTACCAGCCAAAGGCTTCTTCGCTCATCCAATGACCCTGAACTTTCAGTACTTGTTCAATTACATCACGAGCAACGCCGTGTCCGCCTATTTTAGGGGAAATGTATTTGGCGATTTCTTTTATTTCGGGTGCCGCGTCGATGGGCGCCACGGGAAGCCCCACTTTACTCATTACGTGGTAATCAGGGATATCGTCGCCCACATACACAATTTCTTCGGGTTTATAGCCGGTCTTTTGCACGTAGTGCAGAAAATCGTTTATTTTAATGCTCGATTTCATATAGATGTCTTTCACGCCCAACGATTCATACCGTGTGCGCACCGATTGCGTGTTGCCGCCCGTGATGATGGCAACACCGTAGCCACATTTCGAGGCGAGGTTCATGGCGTAGCCATCGCGAATATTGGCGGTTCTCAATGGCTCGCCGTCGGGCGAGAGGCCAATGGTTTGCGTGGATAACACGCCATCTACATCGAATATAAACGCTTTTATTTTTGTGAGATCGTAATTAATTGCACTCATGTTTTGTTAACTTGTTTATGATTGAAAACGGAAGTCCGATGCACCCAGCACCCAACACCTCAAAACTTCCCAATATGCACTTTTTCCCACAACAAGTTTTCTACATTATTGGGGTCGCGTTGTTTTTCTTTTTTGCCGAAGGCAACAATGCAGAGCACTTCCAAGGGCATGGGAATACCAAGGATGTCATTGATGTATTCACCCGACGAAACGGTTTCGGAAAACTCGCGGTTGCGCACTTGAACCCAGCAACTGCCGATATTCAAGGCTTCGGCTTGCAGCTGCATGTTGATGGCGGCAATGGAAGCATCTTCCACCCACACATCGCTTTCAAGCGGATTTCCCAGTACCACAACTGCCATGGCCGCATTTTCAATCATCGCGGCAGAATGGGGTTTGCAATGAGCCAGTTTGGTGAGCATTTCTTTGTCTTCTACCACTACAAACTCCCACGAATGCTTGTTTTTGGATGTGGGCGAAAGCAACGCAGCTTCTATAATGCGTTGCACATTTTCGGCCGAAATGGGTTCATTAGTGTATTTACGGTAGCTTCGGCGGTTGACCAACAGAGTGTGAAAATCTTGCATAAATTATTGGTTGCTATAAACCACAAAAATAGCCATAAAAATTGAGATGTAAAATTTAGGAGTGCGGTTTTAGGTAATCTGAATAAACTCTGTAAGAGCGTAAGATAATCTTTTGCGGTTACGAGTACCAAGCCGGGGGTTCAACTTGAATAAGCCACAAATAACACGAATATTCACAAATATAAATCGACTTTGTCGATTCCATTCGTGTTTATTTGTGCCATTCGTGGCAAAAAATATGCCTTCAAGAAAAGCATTGTGCTGACTGAAAATTTGACAATTCCTTTGGGAAGGTAATATTTTAACAAGTCCCGCCACTCCGGGCGGAGATACAGGCGTTACGTTAACCATAGGCGAATAAATCGCCTATGGTTAGGAAACTATCGCCCATTCGGGCGAGGAGTGAATACTTAAACACAATCAAGTTAATACCCTAACACATAAGCTAAAATGAAAGCCTACCATAAAACAGCGTAGGCAGCGCCCTACGAGGTTAGATTACATCTAAAACAAGCTCTGTAAGAGCGTAAGATAATCTCTTGCGTTTGCGAGTACCAAGCCGGGGTTCAACTTGAGCAAGCCCGAATATAAATCGACTTTGTCGATTCCATTCGTGTTAATTTGTGCCATTCGTGGCAAACAAAATACTTTCAAAAAAGCATTGTGTTAATTGAAAATTTGACAATTCCTTTGGGAAGGTGGTATTTTAACAAGTCCCGCCACTCCGGGCGGAGATACAGGCATTACGTTAACCATAGGCGAATAAATCGCCTATGGTTAGGAAACTATCGCCCATTCGGGCGAGGAGACACACTCACGTTAATACCCTAATGCATAGCCTGAGAGCCTACCATAAAACAGCGTAGGGCAACGCCCTACGAGGTTGGGCAACATCTGAAACAAGCTCTGTAAGAGCGTAAGATTATTATTTTGGTAGTTACAAACAACTATTTTGGGAAAGAGTTTCTCTATACAATCGTGAAATACAAACGAATAGGAATAAGCACCGCCCTTTCTCTCAAATGCACACCTTCATCAAATTGAGAATTACGGGCAATCCCTTGCTTTACTTTATACAAGCCGGGCTTAAGCGCATCTTTATATTTCCCTAAATCAATGAAAAAGTCCGCCTCTTCATCCGGAATTATACTTTTGGTAATTTCAAGAGACAATACTTCATCTGAAATCTGTTTCCATTCGCCTTTGTCGAAATATTCCAAAAGATAAAAATAGGGCATTGTCAAATAATAATGGTCGTACTCTGTGGTATTTTTAATGCTGAATCTTAATTGAGATGTATGAGGAATGACAGATAATTTCGCCTCAAAATCAAAATCCTCATCTTTATATGCGCTGGTGGACTCAAGCATCACCCGCTCAGTGATTAATGCACTGGCGTAATGTTTTGATATTCTTCGAGTAGTGTTTTCAGTTGTACACGCACAGGCGAGCAACGCGATAAAAACAGAGACGATATTTTTCATTCCGATGGTTCTATTTTCCGGTTATGATGCTAAAACATTGTTGATAAAAAAATGTTCGTTGCAAACGCTTCATTATTTCAATACAGGATTTAGTTAAATAAGGATCGATTCAAACCTAATTAGAATCAATCTAAACAAAAAAATGTATCTTTGTACTTGCAAAAAAAGCAGCGCTATGTATCACGTTTCCCGAAGCTATATTAAACCTTCTATGAAGGTGTTCGATTTAATTGAGGAGAATCCTTCGTTGTTGTTGATGATGCAACATTTCGGTATCGATTTTCGTGTGGATGATTTCACGGTGTCGCAATTATGCGCTCAGGAAGGCATCAGCGAAAAACTTTTCACATCGGTAGCTAATCTTTACAACGGTTTTAAACCCAAAGAAAACCCCATTGAATCGATGGAGGATGTTTCGCAAATTGTACGGTTCCTGAAAAACAGCCACAATTATTATCGAGAAGACAAATACCCTCAAATAAACCTGTATATTAAACAGTTACAAGAAAAACATCCTGAAAAAGAATTAAAATTATTGGAAGAGTTTTTCAACGAATATTTTGCCGAAGTCATTGAGCATTTAGATTACGAAGACAACGTGGCGTTTCCTTATTTTGTGGAACTTTTTGGCACCAAAGCCGAAAACAGAGAAGTATATTCAGCAAAGGAATACAGCGAGCACCACACCGATATTGAACTCAAATTAAAAGATATTAAAAACCTTCTGCTGAAACACGTAAGCATAGACGGCGATTTAAACTTACGCCGCAAATTGCTATTTTCACTCTACGAGCTGGAATACGACCTTTTTATCCATTCGCTTATAGAAGAAACCATTTTAATTCCTTTCGGGTATAATATGGAACAACAATGAACAGGTTGCGCTTACATATTGGTATGATGGTGAATTCGCCCATTATCTACGAAGGATTGTACGCGGTTCTTTCCCAATCGGAAATGGATTGCGCGATTACCAAAGTGGAAGCGCTGGACGATTTGGAGGAGATATTGCACGCTCGAAAAACGGACATTCTCATTACCAATCCGCTTTTGCTGGTAAACAGGGAAAAAGAGGTGAAAAGAATTCGCAAAAACTTCCCCGATTTATCCATTGTGGGCGTTCATTTGGGCATTGTGGACAACCACTCCATGGCGCTGTTAGACGCGTCGTTCACCATTTTCGACACCACGGAACAGATTCTCTCCAAACTACAAAAAGCGAGCAACAACAGCGAGTTGAAAACTGCTTCAAACGATGACAACCTCACCGAAAGAGAAATTGACGTGCTCACCAAATTGGTTCACGGTTACTCCAATAAAGAAATTGCCGATTCGCTCAACATCAGTATCCACACGGTGGTGACGCATCGGAGAAATATCACCGTAAAAACGGGCATCCGCAGCCAATCGGGATTGACCATTTACGCCATTTCAAAAAAAATCATTCAAATTGAAGACGTGGATTTGAAAAACCATTAAGCCCGCTCAGGCTTTTGAAAATCGCATCTTCCAATGCAAAGCGAATCGGAATTCGCTTTTCCCGTTAAACCAATATCACAATAAGAATGGTGGCGACAACACTTACGCCAATCATCATTAGCCCACGTCGACTTTTCTTGCTGCCGAATTTAAACATAAACAGCGAAGAAACAGCCAAAAAAGTGAGCATAAAACCATAAATAAGCGCGATAAAGGAAACTTTGTTCGCGCCGGTAACTTTGTGTAAGTTCACCAGTTTATCGAAAGGCGGAATGTACACTTTTCGGGTAACCACGGAATGTCCCGTTGTTGTGTTGTAACTTCCTTCCTTGAAATAGATAATGCCGTCTTCCTCGCGCTCCACCCTAAAATTTCTGATGCGCAGCAACGGCCCCAAATCATTTCCGGTGAGCTGGGATTCCAATTGCATTTCTTCTGTTTTCTCTATTTTCATAAAATCGGTGTTCCGATAAATTAACAGTACGCCACTCAGCGCGTACACTATGGTTAAACCGATGGTGAGAAACCCGATATCGCGGTGCAAAACCCGCATCACGCTGTAAATAGTTGATTTTTTATTTTGCATAATAAAGTTGAATTTTAATACGTAAAGCCCCCACGCTCAATGCCCAACGCCCTCAGCACGACGCCCTAAAACTGATAATTCAGCGCCACAGCGAAATTTCGCGGATCGGTGGGGTTCAGGTAACCGCCACGATAATAGGCTGTGTAACCAATGGAGTTTAGTACATTGTTAGCGAAAACTCTTATCTGATAATTTTTTAACCGATACCCCATTTGCAGGTTCACCGTGGTGTAAGGTTTTGCCATAAAAGGCGGCGTGTTTGCTTGCACATTGTGCCCTGGTAACACGCGATACGTATATTCCGCGAAGGGGCGCTCGCCCACGAAATAGGCGCCCAACCCGAAGGAGAGATTTCTGAAAAACCCGTCGAAAACCGTGTAATTTAGCCATCCGTTGGCCGTGTGGTTGGCTGTGTTCATCGGCGATGAACCTTCGTGATAGTACGGACTGTCGTGATACGACGCGTCCAAATAAGAATACCCCATCACCACATCCATATTTTTCAGCAATTTGCCGGTCAATTCCAGTTCCACGCCTTCGCGTTTTAGGTTGCCGGCTTTCATATAATATCCGGTGTTATTTCCGGCTTCATCCAAAACGGCATAGGTGAGGTTGTTGTTTTTAATGTGGAAATAGGTTGCGTTTAACCGCAAACGATGATTAAACCACTCGCTCTTGAATCCCGCCTCAACCTGCTTTTCGCGAGTTGGGCCAACGGGCGTTGTTTTATCTTCGAGCAGATTACTGGCGCCACGCAACGATGTGGTGGTGGTATATGAAGCGAAAACGTGGAAGTTTTTCATCGGCGAAACAATGATTCCCAGCAACGGATCCCATACGTCGCCTCCGGTGGTCGAAGCCACGCCGTTGCTTATGCCGCTCAGTTGGCTGTAACGCAGGCCAAGCGAAACTTTCAGGTAGCGGTTAACCGTCATCACT
Organism: Bacteroidota bacterium; assembly: GCA_023388315.1. Lineage (GTDB taxonomy): Bacteria > Bacteroidota > Bacteroidia > Bacteroidales > Dysgonomonadaceae > JAEWGM01. The sequence goes on from JAEWGM010000015.1 coordinate 25,851, forward strand.
TCTTGCAACAACAAGCCGTAGGCGTATTCTTGCGAAGTTACCGGCGTGCCGTAAAGCAAGTTCACCTTTGGTGCCGAGTTGGGAATGGATTGCAACACATCAATGGTATCAACCGTAATGGCATTGGTGCTCACCGTGGATACATCGGACCAACGATAATCGAATCCCACGTTGAACGTATGTTTTATGGAGCCTGTGTGAATATCTTTGCCCATTAAATCGAGTTGAAACACGCCGTTTTTGTCTTCTCTACCGCTTCCACTGTAACGTCGCAAGCGCAGGTTATACTCACCGGTTTTTCCGGCGCTTTTTAGCGATGATGCATGCGCTCTCACGCTTTTGGTGTCTAACGATGAACCGGCATACGCCACACGCACGCTAAAACCGTTTCCAAGTTCACGCGTAAGTTGCGACATATAAGTGAGCGTGTTATTTATTTGACGGTCGGTTGAAAAACCCAAAAACTTATCGAACGGCATCTCGTAAATGTTATTCACGCTGTCGGCGCTAAGGTTTACCGTTCCTTGGTCGGGGGTGCGTGAGTCGTGCATATAATCCATTTCCAAGGTAATTTTCGTTCTTTCATCGGGATGCCAGGCAAACGAGGGGTTAATGTAAAAGCGGTCTTTCGAAACGTGCACCCGATAATTATCGGCACGCTCGTACGCCCCGTTGATGCGGAACGCCGTTTTCTCGCCTTTGTCTAACACGCGTTGAATATCAAACGTGGGGCGAAATTGCCCCCAGCTTCCCACGCGCATTCCCAAGTTTCCGGCATTGATGAAGCGAGGCGTTTTGGTAGCGATATTTACCACGCCGCCACCGGCGCCCACATCGTTGCCCACGCCTTGCGCAATGGCGGCGGAACCTCGCAAAACCTGAACCGTTTCAACGCCTTGCATATCGGAAAGAAAGCCTTGCCCTCGAAAATCGGAATGAACGCGCACGCCGTTTTTCACCACCGGAATTCCCCGATAGCCGCGTGAGGTGATGCTTTCAGATGTGTTGCCATATGTGGCAAAAGTTCCCAGTCCGGGCGCGTTACGCACGGCATCGTTAAGCGTCATTGAGCCTTGTTCGGCAATCATTTTTTGCGATATAACGGATACGCTTTGCACTTGCTCATCCAGCCGAAGCGGAATGCGGGTGAGCGCTTCCATTTTTTCGGGCCGCTCACGGCGTTTGCCAAACACCTCCACTTCCAGCAACACCGTTCCGTCTTGCTGAAGAGAAAAATGCTCTTTGCGTTGCTTACCGTCTTGAAAATCGATTTCTTTCGTTGCCGATTTATATCCAACGTAACTCACAACCACCGTGTGAGCACCATCCGGAATATTACGGATATTGAAATTTCCAGAAACATCGGTGTCGTCGCCAATTCCCAATTCAGTAAAAAAAACAGTAGCGCCAATCAATTCTTCATTGTTTTCATCCACCACCGTTCCGGTCAGGGTATTTTGTTGACCAATCGCCAACTGGGATCCTACAATAAGAGTAAAAAGAATGGAAAATATTTTTATAGTCATTGTGTGATTTTATAGTGAAACTTTGCACTGCAAAGAAACTTTAAAACAACTACTGTCACAATCACATAAAATAAGGATACTGATAGCAGTAAATACCTAAAAAGTGGGATTGTGTGATTTCGTTTCCCCCTTTACTTTTGCGACGAGTTAAACACAAAAAAAATTCAGACTAACAATGAAGACAACAATCACATTCTTTATCGCGCTTTTATGCGCGATAAGTTCATTTTCACAATCAAACAAAACCGACGCGATGCTTTTTGGGCACTTAGTGGATAAAGAAACGAAAAAACACCTCCCCTATGCCACCATCACCGTGGAAGGCACCAACTTGGCTACCGCCACAGATGCCACAGGGCATTTTAAACTTGCAAACCTGCCTGTTGGTAAACAAACCGTTGTGGCTCATTTAGTGGGCTATAAACCGCAATCAGTGGAAGTGGATATGACAAAAAACAAAGGAACCGAATTATATTTCGAATTGGAAGAAGATGTTTTCAACCTGGAGCAAGTGGTGGTAACCGGAACGCGCACGCAGCATTACGTAAAGAATGTCCCCGTGCGCACCGAAGTGGTTACCTCACAAGCGTTGAGAAACAAAAACGCGTGGAACGTGTTCGATGCATTGGAAGGTGTTCCCGGCATTCGGGTTGAAAATCAATGCCAGTTTTGCAATTTCACTATGGTGCGCATGCAAGGCTTGGGCTCTGAGCACACGCAAGTGTTAATCAACGGGCAACCGGTTTATTCAGGATTAGCTAGCGTTTACGGCTTAGAGCAAATCGGCACGGGCGACGTGGACCGAATTGAAGTGGTAAAAGGTGCCGGATCGGCGTTGTATGGCAGCAGCGCCATTGCGGGCGCCATCAATATCATCACCAAAGAGCCGTCTCCCATCCCTTCCATTTCTGCCGATTTGCAGTTTGGCAACCACAACACAAACGTGTATAACCTTGCCGCTTCTATGCGTAATAGCAAAGGGAACATCGGAATGAGCGCTTACGCACAAAAAATTGACCACGGCGTTATCGATGAAACCGGTGAAGGCAGCACTCGAGAAGAAGTGCGGAAAAAAGACGGCATCTCAGACCGAGTGTCATCGCGTCTTCACAATTTAGGCCTCAACCTTTTTATCACCAATCCGTTTTTCGGGAACGATAAAATTGTTTTCAGGAGCAAGGCTATCAACGAAAAACGCGAAGGTGGCACCATCACAAACGATCAATACAAAAATCCGTTCACCGAAGGCACCGAAAACATTACCACCGACCGCTACGAGCTGGAGGCTGCTTATAACAAGCAATTTGGCTCCGCCACTGCACTGAATTTCACCAATTCATACATTAACCATAACCGAAACGCCACCAACGATTCGTTTTTGAACGATTACAAAAACACCCACAATGGCACAGCACCCAATGTGGAAGACATGCGTCCTTATTTGGCCACGGAAAACTCCTTAGTTTCCACGCTCACATTAGGCACGCAACAAGGCAACCACCATTTATTGATGGGCGTGCAAAACTACATTTCCCGTTTAAATGAGTCGGGAATGTATGTTGTGGTAGATAAAGAAAGTGAGTTTGTGGGGCAAGCATATAAATCTACCGCTCACAAAGGCGCGAACGAAATTGGCGCTTTTGTGCAAGACGAATGGCACGTGACGGATGATTTGGTTGTAGTCCCGGGCGTGCGGGTTGATTATCACAAATCGGGGGAAGAATACGCATCGGACAAAGTGGTATTTGATAAGGCTTTTCCAAAAACAAATTTCGAGCAAACCAGCATAAACCCGCGATTAGCGATAAAATATAACGCCGGAAAGCATGTGGTGCTTCGTGCCAATGCCGGCACCGGATTTCGGGCGCCTTACGGTTTTTCGGAAGACTTGCACCTCTGTAGCGGTTCGCCACGCGTGTGGAAATCGTCCGGTTTGAAAGCCGAAACATCGCGCAGCGCTAACCTTTCTGCTGATTATTACGGCAATCGTTTTCAAATCAGCGCAAATTTATTTTATACGTTGTTGAAAAATAAAATTGATTTTGGCGATGCCGATGACAACATCAAAGCCTTGGGTTACACTTATCAGTGGAACAACGTGGATGACGCCGTGGTAAAAGGAGCCGAGTTTACGGTGTTGGTTAATCCGGCGCGCGATTTAAACGTAGGCGTGGATTTCGCGTTCAATCACGGTGCCTACAAAAACATTCGCGATGATTGGAAAGAAACAAAATATGCCAATATTAGCAAATACATCCCCCGCTTTCCAACCACAAGCGGAAGTTTTAAAATTGAATATGCGCCCAGAGCGTGGAATTTTATGTTGAACGGGCTTTATCAAGGAAAAATGTACATCGATTATTTGAGCGAAACCGCAAGCAATTCCAAAATAAAAGAAACAAGGCCGTACATGATTTTCAATGCCGGCATTTCAAAAACCTTCAACAATTGTCGGTTTTATGTCGGCGCGAAAAACATTTTCAATTATATTCAAGACGAAAAATATTTAGATGATGCCGCCTTTATGTACGCCCCCGTGTATGGCGCGATGTATTATGCCGGCGTGTCAATCAACATCATGCAATAATAAATTTGATTAGTTACTCGCGAAACCCGTTCGTTGCTTGAAACGCGCGGGTTTCTTTTTTCGCCTCATCGCAAAACAATTTGGCGCATTCATACGTTCAATTTTAACACATAATTTTTTTTACTTACAGATAAAAATCATAGTTTTACAATATTTTTAAAACAAATTAGAAAAAGCCAATGAAAATTCACGAGTATCAGGCAAGAGAACTTTTGGCATCGTATGGATTACCGGTTGACAAAGCGCACGTTTGTCGCACCGTTGACGATGCAGTGCGGGCGTATCACGATTTAGACGCGCCGTTAGTGGTAGTAAAAGCGCAGGTGCACACCGGAGGACGCGGAAAAGCGGGCGGGGTAAAACTCGCCAACGACGAAGTTGAATTACGGAAACACGCCGCCAACATCCTTGGCATGGACATTAAGGGTTTTACCGTCGACCGCATTTTAGTGGGCAAAGCGGTAAACATCGCGGCGGAATATTATGTAAGCTACGTCATCGACCGTAAATCTAAATCCACCATTTTAATGCTCAGCCGCGAAGGCGGAATGGACATTGAAGAAGTGGCACATTCCACGCCCGAAAAAATTCACAAAATAGCCATTGACCCGCTCATCGGCGTTCCCGATTATGTAGCTCGTGACGCGGCTTTTAAATTGTTTGACGATATTAAACTGGTGCGTCAAGCAGCGGTGATTTTCCAAAAATTGTATAAACTTTTCGTGGATACCGATGCCTCGTTGGCCGAAATTAACCCGCTGGTACTTACCGAAGAAGGTGAAATAAAAGCCATTGACGCGAAAATGACTTTCGATGACAACGCGTTGTTCCGCCACCCCAAAATCGCATCGCTTTTTGAGCCTACCGAGGAAGAAAAGAAAGAACAAAGCGCCAAAAGCAAAGGATTCAGCTATGTGAACCTCGGCGGCGAAATTGGTTGTATGGTAAACGGTGCGGGGCTGGCGATGGCCACCATGGACATGATAAAACTGTATGGCGGCAATCCCGCCAACTTCCTCGATATTGGCGGAAGTTCAAACCCCACCAAAGTAATTGAAGCGATGAAACTGTTGTTGAGCGACAAAAACGTGAAAGTGGTGCTCATCAACATCTTTGGCGGCATCACCCGTTGCGACGACGTGGCAAAAGGCTTGCTCGAAGCATTTAAGCAGATAAAAACCGATATCCCCATCGTGATTCGCCTCACCGGAACCAATGAAAAAGAAGGCCGCGCTTTGTTGCAAGGTACGCATTTTCACGTAGCCGAAACAATGGGCGAAGCAGGAAGAAAAGCGGTGGAATTGGCCAAATAAGAAGCCTATGCTTAAATTCTGTTTCAACCTTAAACTTTTAAACTCTAAACTTTAAACGTCTAAAAAAATGAGCATTCTAATAGATAAAAATACACGACTAATCGTTCAAGGAATCACCGGGCGCGACGGTGGTTTTCACGCCTCAAAAATGAAAGCCTACGGCACAAACGTGGTGGGTGGCACATCGCCCGGCAAAGCCGGAGAGAACGTGGAAGGGATTCCCGTTTTTAATACGGTGCGCGACGCGGTGAAAGAAACCGAAGCCAATACATCGGTTATTTTCGTGCCGGCCCAATTCGCGAAAGACGCGATGATGGAAGCCGCCGACGCGGGCATAAAACTCATCATCTGCATCACCGAAGGCGTGCCCACACTGGATGTGGCAAAAGCCTACCATTTCATCAAACAAAAAGGTGCCAACTTACTGGGCCCTAACTGTCCGGGATTGATTTCCCCCGACAAAAGCATGGTGGGAATTATGCCCACAATGATTTTCAAACAAGGCGGAACAGGCGTTATCAGCCGAAGCGGCACCCTTACCTACGAAGTGGTGTACAACCTCACAACCAAAGGCATGGGCCAATCCACAGCGGTTGGCGTGGGTGGCGACCCCATTGTGGGCCTTTATTACCAAGAATTGTTGGAAATGTTTGAAAACGATCCTGAAACCGATAGCATCGCGCTAATTGGAGAAATCGGCGGCGATGCCGAAGAACGCGCCGCGGAATACATTCGCCAACACGTTACCAAACCCGTTGCCGTGTTCATCGCGGGCCAACAAGCTCCTCCCGGAAAACAAATGGGACACGCCGGCGCCATCATTTCCAGCGGATCGGGAACGGCAGCCGAGAAAATCGCCGCATTTGAAGCGGTGGGTGTACCGGTTGCCAAAGAGCCAAGTGAAATACCTGATTTGTTGAAAAATAAAAGATAAGAAAAGTATGCAGTAAAAAAAGCGAGCCGAAAAGGGCTCACCCGTAAAATTATGTTTTTATGCATAAATGTTCGTTAATCTAAACAAGAAGAATTTTACATCTATCACTCCCCTCAAAGAAGATCTAAAGGCTTTAATCTTTGCATTGAAACTTTCAGCCGAAGCATTGGTGCTTCTATTTACAA
>JAEWGM010000036.1 GCA_023388315.1 Bacteroidota bacterium
GCCCTTTTTTGCGTCTTTGAACTTTCCTTTCTTTCGAGTAGCCCGCTATTCGATGCGAAACGAAAGTCCAAATCCATCAAAAAATGACTAAAAAACAATACATAAAAAAATTCAAAACAGTTTCTTACTTTTTATTTTTGCAAAAAATTAAACAATGTACAAGCCCAATTCAGAATTTTCATTTTCATCCGGGCGGCTGCTTAATTTGTTGCTTTTCGGGTGGTTTTTGCTGAATATTTTGCAGGCAATCTTCACCGAAATTGGAAATGATGAGGCATATTACTGGCTTTATTCTCAAAATCTTGCGTGGGGATATTACGACCATCCACCATTGGTGGCACTTGTAATAAAAGCAGGTACACTTTTGTTTGGCGATACGGTGCTGGGAGTGAGGTTTTTTGTGATGCTGACGCAAGTGGTTTTTTTATTTTTGTTGTATGGGCTCACACAAACCAAAGGCAATAAAGAGAATGTGTTAATTTTTTTCATCGTTTCTTTCTCCGTGGTGATGATACAAATATATGGATTTGTGGCCACGCCCGATGTTCCCCTGTTGCTTTTCACCGTACTTTTTTTGCTGGCATATAAATATTTTGTCGAAACCAATTATTCGTGGGAAGGCGCGTTGTTTTTGGCTCTTTGCATGGCCGGGCTGATGTACAGCAAATATCACGGCGCGTTTGTGATCATTTTCGTGGTGCTTTCCAATGTAAAGTTGCTGACGAAACCCTCGTTTTACATTTCGGTGCTTTTGTCCGTTTCGTTGTATCTCCCACATATTCTTTGGCAGGTGAACAATGATTTTCCCTCTTTGAAATACCATTTGGTGGAACGTTCCAAGCAATTTCAGTGGATTTATTTTCTCGATTATCTGGCCAATCAGCTTCCCGTTTTCAACCCGTTCACGTTGGGCGCCGGCATGTATGTGTTGTTTCGCCGAAATAAACAAGATTATTTTGAAAAAGCACTGCGATTTTTGTTTGCCGGATTTTTAATTTTCTTCTTTTTTTGGAACTTCAAAGGGCGCGTTGAGCCGCACTGGACCATTGTCGCCGCCGTGCCCATGATTATATTAATCGCACGAGAAGCAACCGAAAACCCGAAACTGAAACGATATGTTTTTCGGGTCATTGCGCCATCGTTGGTGTTGATTTTGTTGGCGCGCATTTTTATGATGGTAGATGTGCTTCCGATAAAAACCGAGTGGCACGGAGACAAAAATCGCGTCAGCGAACTAAAAGAGGTGGCTCAAGGCCGGCCGGTGGTGTTTTCCGAAGGGTTTCAAATGCCATCGAAATATCGGTTTTACGCCCAAAGCGAAGCCCACGGCATGGGGGTGCTTTCTTATCGCAATACGCAGTATGATGTTTGGAATTTCGATGAAAACTATCGCGGGCAACCGGTGCTTATTGAAGTGGGTGGCGACCCATCGGTGACGACAGCTACGCTTCCGGCAACAGCGGGTTTTCGTTTGCACGAAGTGGTTAGTTACCAACCATATAAAAAACTCATTGTAACGCCTTCTCTTTCTACCCGCACGTTCAAAATAGGCGAGGAGCTCACGATTGCCACAACCGTGCAGAACCCTTATCCGGCGCCATATATCATCAACCATTCGGCTATGCCGTTAGAAATTTATTTGGTTTGCTTCGGCGAAGAAAACGGGAAAATTACGCGGCGCGTGATTCAAGCGAAATTGCGTTTCGATCAAGAAAAAATTGAAAGCAACGGCACCGTAAACGGAGAAATAAACTTTACCGTGCCCGCTTTTCCCGAAGGGAAATATAACGTGTTTTTCGCTGCCGGAACGCCAGGACTTTTTCCGGCCTCTTTGCAACAACCCTTTAAAATTGATTTTGTACCATGATGGAATTACTGCTTAAGTTTCTCAAATTCGGTGTCGTGGGCTTGTTGGGCACGGTAATCGATTTCTTTTTCACGTGGTTGTGCAAAGAAAAACTGAAATGGAATAAGTTCCTCTCCAACTCCATCGGGTTTACGCTGGCAGCGAGTTTCAACTATATTTTAAACCGCATTTGGACGTTTGAAAGCGCCAACCCCGACGTGAGGCGCGAATATTTTTCATTCTTCGTGATATCGCTTATCGGTTTAGGGCTTAACAATTTGATCATCTATCTGTTGAACGAGAAAATGAAGATGAATTTTTATGTGGCCAAAGTTTTTGCCATCGCGTTTGTAATGATATGGAATTTTGTGGCCAATTATTTATTTACTTTCCGATGAGCATCGTACGCAATCATTTGCAAATTAGGGATAAAATGACTACTTTTGCGGTCAAAAATAAACAATAACAACAAAATAATTTATGGCAACAACAGCTGATTTTAGAAACGGAATGTGCATCGATTTAGACGGGCAATATTATTTCATCACGGAATTTCTTCACGTGAAGCCCGGAAAAGGCGCCGCTTTCGTCCGCACAAAACTTAAAAACGTAACCACAGGTCGCGTAATCGAAAAAACATTCAACTCGGGAGTTCGAGTGGATGAGGTGCGCATTGAAAGACGCCCGTTTCAATATCTGTATCAAGATGATATGGGATATAATTTCATGAATACCGAAACATTTGAGCAAATTCCCATCCCCGCCGAACAAATTGAAGGCGTTCAGTTCTTGAAAGAAGGCGATATGGTGGAGGTGCAAATCCACGCCGAAAGCGGAACCATTCTCACGGCCGAAATGCCTGTGCACGTTGTGCTGCAAGTGACATACACCGAGCCCGGAATTAGAGGCGATACAGCAACAAACACACTCAAACCCGCCACCGTGGAAACCGGCGCCGAAGTGCGCGTACCATTATTCATCAGCGAAGGTGAAAAAGTGAAAATTGACACACGCACAGGGAGTTACGTTGAGCGCGTGAAGGAATAGAAACGTATATTTCTCTTTAGAAACTTACATAGAACAAAGAAGACATCTCGCATTGGGATGTCTTTTTTGCTATATAAGAGGAATAGATACTTCATTACTCCGCCAGCTGGCGGATCCATGGGGCTGTCTCAAAAGTAACTGTAGACTATCTTCAAGTTATAATATGAAAGTTTTCTATGGGAAAAGTTCTGAAAGAACATAACTATTAATAACCGTGTGTGGAACACACGGAGATGAACGACAATCCTAAGTCAACCCTGAAGGGGTTGAAGTTCAGCCCTCTTCGGGGCTGTGGGTAGTGTGGCTCTTGCCACCCCGCACTTCGTGCGGAGTTATTGATGTTTAGTCCCTTTGGGACAAAAGTATCAAATCAAAAGCACTTGTTAAAACTTTATACTTTTGATACAGCCTCTAATCTGATTCTTTACTTTACTTACTTTTGAGACATTTAGCATGTCTTTGCCTTGCTCTAAATTCTTTGTTCTATTTATGAGTTACCATTTTTGTGTTATCTTTGTGACTGATTGATGGTTGAATTCGTTGAAAAAAATGTCACAATCCCAAAAAGAAAAAATTAGCATAAAACACTGGGCGGAAGAAGACCGCCCACGCGAAAAGCTTTTGTTGAAAGGCGTTTCCACGCTGTCCGATTCGGAATTGTTGGCTATCCTCATTGGCTCTGGAAACAACGAAGAAAGTGCTGTGGAATTGTGCAAGCGAATTTTGCATAAAGCCGATAATAATCTCAACAAATTGGGCCGTTTTAGCGTTAACGATTTGGTAAAAGGTTTCAAAGGAATTGGCCCGGCGAAAGCTATCGCTATAGTGGCGGCCTTGGAGCTTGGGAAAAGAAGAAAATCGGAAGAAATTGCCGTAAAAAAGAAAATAACATCGTCCAACGACGCGTATGGCGTATTTTATCCTATTCTTTCCGACTTAAACCACGAAGAAACGTGGGCAGTGCTTCTCGATCGTTCTCACAAAGTTATTTCTTCCATGCAAGTAAGCCGTGGTGGAATTTCGCAAACGGTGGTGGATATTCGGTTGATACTTCGCGAAGCCATCCATCACTACGCCAGCAGTATTGTGCTGGGGCATAATCATCCGTCGGGAAGTTGCTCGCCAAGCCCACAGGATACGGCCATTACCAAAAAACTAAAAGAAGCCGCGCAATGGATGGACATTGCGTTGCTGGATCATATAATAGTTTGTGGCGAAACGTATTATAGTTTTGCCGATGAAGGAGTTATTTAAATAAACGAACAATTATGAACGAAGAATTACAAAAATTACAAGATAAAATCGTAGTGATGCTACGCACGGTGTACGACCCTGAAATTCCCGTGAACATTTACGACTTGGGGTTGATTTACGATGTAGATATCGATGAGGGTAACAACGTAACCATCGAAATGACCTTTACATCGCCTAGCTGCCCCGCTGCCGATTTCATTTTAATGGACGTGCAAATGAAAGTGGAATCCATTCCCGAAGTGAACAGTGTGGACTTAAACCTCACGTTTGAACCATCGTGGGACAAGTCTATGATGAGCGAAGAAGCCCTTCTGGAACTGGGCTTTATGTAATGTGTTTGGCTATTGTGGCTTTCATGAAATGAACAACGCACCGAGTTTACACAAAAAAATATATTTCTTATCCGATGCTCATTTAGGCTCAAAATCGCACGCCGATTCGCGTGAAACCGAGCGCAAATTGTGCCGATGGCTTGATATGGCAAAACAAGACGCGCAAGCGATTTATTTGTTGGGCGATATTTTTGACTACTGGTATGAGTACAGGCACGTTGTTCCTCGTGGTTTTACGCGCGTCTTGGGTAAGTTGGCCGAAGTGACCGATTCGGGCGTGGAGGTGCATTTTTTTATTGGAAACCACGATATTTGGCTTACCGATTATCTTGCCGAAGAGTGCGGGCTAACGCTTCATTTTGAGCCGCTTGTGACGAGTCTTTTAGATAAAAAATTCTTTATGGCGCACGGTGATGGCTTGGGCGATGACTCCAAATCGTTTCGGTTTTTACGCGGCATTTTTCACAGCAAATTTCTTCGCAAATGTTTTTCGGCCGTCCATCCCCGATGGACCATTCCCTTGGCGCACGCTTGGTCTAACCACAGCCGTGAAAACGGCGGCGTGCAAGATTTCTTGGGAGAGGATAGGGAACACCTTGTGCTCTTCGCGAAACAGAAGTTAAAAGAAACGCCAGATATTGATTATTTTGTTTTCGGGCATCGGCACATTGAGTTGAATTTACCTGTTGGCCAATCTCACGTGGTTATTTTGGGCGATTGGGTTCGGTTGTTTTCTTACGCCGTTTGGGATGGCAACGAAATGCGGCTGGAAACGTTTGTCTGAGGCATTATTGCAGTTTCTTAAAAAAATCCCACACCACAATTCCGGCTGTAACCGAAACATTTAGAGAGTGTTTTGTTCCGTATTGCGGTATTTCTATGCAGCCGTGGCATGCGTCAATTACTTCTTGTTGCACACCGTGTACTTCGTGCCCTAAAATAACGGCATATTTTTTATCTTTGTCCAATTCCATTGACCCAAGCGAAACGCTGTTTTCTGTTTGCTCGATAGCGAAAACGGTATATCCCGCGGTTTTTAATTCAGTGACGGCTGAAAGCGTTTCTTCCAAATACCGCCATTTCATCGAATCTTCAGCGCCCAGCGCCGTTTTGTGTATTTCCACGTTGGGTGGCGTTGAGGTGATGCCGCAAAGAATGATTTCTTCTACTCTAAACGCGTCGCTTGTGCGAAATACCGAACCGATATTGTGCCGGCTTCGCACGTTATCGAGCACCACAATGAGGGGAATTTTGTCCGCTTCTTGAAATTCTTCGATGCTAATGCGGTTAAGTTCTTCAACTTTGAGTTTTCTTCGTATAGTCATCTTTTCTTCTGTTTGTCATTTTAATCCGCCGGTTGGCGGAGAAAAATCTGAATGACAGTTTTATTTTTCGGGCCTTATCACCGCCCTCACCACAAACCACACGTGATGCAAAAAGGTGGAAACCTGTCCGTAATGCTTTGCCATAATCCGATAGCGCTCTTTCAGCGAAGCTTTTCTGTTGGCGGTTGTCATGCCTTCGCTCAGATAATTGATAAGGGTAAGGTGTGTATTGTGAATGGATTTTGACTTTTTCATCATCTTAATCGTCCAATCAAAATCGGATGAAAAGCGATAACGCAAATCATACGGTTCAAAAATGGCGCGATTTACGATGAACGCTTGATGGCAAACCAACATTCCCTGTTTAAAACTTTTCCACGTGAGGTTTTTGGGCGCCTGTAGGCGACGCATGCGTAAAAAAATCCCCTCGTCGTCAACAATGGCTGTTTCGCCGTAAATGATATCGGGTTCCGGATTATCGGGAATCGTTTGCATCATCTTTTCCACCGTTTCCGAGTTAAAAAATGTGTCGCCCGCGTTCAAAAAACACAAATAATCACCCGACGTCATTGCCGCTGCTTTGTTCATCGCGTCATACAAACCTTTATCCGGCTCGCTTATCCATTTCAGTTTCGGGTTTTCATATTGTTTGATGAGAGAAACCGTGTTGTCTTTCGATTTTCCATCCACCACAATGTGTTCAATGTGCGGATATGATTGTTCCCGCACACTTTTCAGCGTGCGTTCCAGTGTGCGTTCGGCGTTGTAAGTTACGGTAATGACGGATAATTTCTTCATTTTCGAGCATAGATTACAATAAACGGTGATAAAAATCTACCTTTCAAAGGGAAAAGCTTAGACATATAACTGAGCATTTTTACTGCTTTTCGGTAACGTTTATTCTTGGGTTTTGGTTCTAACCAAAGCATTGGTTTGCCAATGTAATCAACTGATATGTACTGTAAATCAAAGGAGTTCATGGTGTTTAATAGATATTCTATTTCCATTGATTTCAAATTATGTGAATTTAGATTTTCTTTGTCAAACCACTTTTGTATTCTTCCGTTTAATCCAAGAAAATTAGGAATTAAAATCAGTAGTTGTCCGTTATCAGAAAGCAAGTCAACGTGTCGCCCAATAACGTCTTTGGTATCTTCAAAATGTTCGATAAATCCCGATGAAAATACCACATCGTATTTTCTCTCCGATGAAAACTTAAAAAAATCGGTATGTATGCACTGAATCGTTTTTTCAGGAATATCATTGATTTTTTCAAATTTCCTCACGATCTCCCTATTCATATAATAATCCAGAAGGGTAATATCTTTTATGCCGTGTTTAAAGAAATAGGCCGCAAAAACGCCAGGGAAACCGCCTATTTCGATAAAACTTTTGCCTTGTATGAGTTGGGACATAAATTTTTCAAATACAACCTTTTTAGGAATCTTGTCATAACGATAATTAGCCCAATATTTTTCCCAATAAGCTTTGTCGGTAATGTTATTTTCCATAAACAGATAAATAATGTGTAGCAATTTTCTCGTTTGTATATTCCGACAAAACTTTTTCTCGCGCGTTTGCCGAGAGCATTTCTTCATCAGCTTCAAAAAGAGACCAGGTGATGCCATCGGCTAAATCCTGGGCATTTTTGTATTCTGCCACGTAACCGGTTGTTTTATGGGCAATCATTTCGGGAATTCCGCCAATACTGAAGCCCACACACGGCGTGCCACACGCCATTGCCTCCATAATGGTGTTGGGCAGGTTTTCTTGCAACGATGGCGTAACAAACACATCGGCGGCGTTATACACATCGGGCATTTTGTCCGGCGCGATGTATCCCACATTTTTGAATGGCACAGTTAGTTGTTGTGTAATGGCTTCCGCGTTTGTTCCGGCAATAAGAAATGTGACTTTTTTATCTTGGAGCAACCTGCTTGCCTCAATTAAATAATCGATGCCCTTGCGCTTGTCCGATGCTTTTGCCGCGGCAAATAAAATAATTTTTCTGTCCGTGGGTAAATCGAACTCTTTTTTAGCCAATAATTTGTTTTTGGGTTGGTATTTCTCCGTATCAATTGGGTTGGGGATGGAAACCACTTTATGTTTGTTGGTTAACGGGCTCTTGATGGCTAAGTTTTTAAGCCATTCGCTGCATGCCACAAACGTTATTTGGCCTTTTGAGTAAGCCGCTTGCTTTTCGTTGAAAATTTTGTGAGAAAGATCGTTCTTTGACGGGTTTTTCAAGTAAAAACAATTTCCGCAGGAAGTGTGGAAATTTGAACACGTTCCGGCGTGGTGGCAAATTCCCGTGAACGGCCACATGTCGTGCATCGTCCAAACGATTTTTTTGCCGGAGGCAAGTATTTTGCCGATTTCATTTACAGACAACATTCCTTGGTTAATCCAGTGTAAATGAATGATGTCGGCTTTTTTAAATTCCGAGTGTTCCGTAACCGAAAAGCTGGTGTTGGCAATGGAAATATCAAAAAGATTTTCTTTTGAGAATTTGTTATTCAGAAAAATTTGTGCGCGTTCCCAATAAAAATTCCATTTGTTTTGTGTTTCACTACCAATTTGCATCACGTTCTCGTTATCTGATAATTTATCACGAACCAGCATTTTGGCATTCACGCCATTTGCGTTGAGCGCGTTCATCAGGCGAAAAGCGGCAATGGCGGCTCCGCCATGAATGTCGGATGTGTTGATGATGAGAACGTTCATTCGCTTTATCTTGTTCGTAGAAATCGGTTTACCCTGCGGCTTACTTTTGCCCAAAAACCATTGGCCTTGGCATAATATTTTTCAAACGCTTTGCGTGCGGCTCTGCTTTCTTTTATCTCAGGAATTTTAATTTCCAATTTTTCTCGATGTAGCTGTGTTGCCCAAATGTCTTCATCCCCACTGTGTATTCCACTACCATCGAACCCGATGTTCTTAACCAACGATTTTCCTGCGTTTACCGAAAGCATATCGTTTAAAAACAACGACGCGTTCCAACGAATTGCCCACGAGTTGTTTTCACCCCGAATTTGCCTTCGCAACATCTTCGTATAGGGATAATTCCCGTTGAAATCGAATGTTTTGGTTAATTTCCGACGCTCCAGTTCGCTCAACAATTCTTCGCCGTTTGGATTGAATTTTTCCCACGCGCGTTTCCACGTTGCCCAACCCCAACTTCCTGTCCATTTGATAAGAAACGCATCGGGAAGCTTCAAATCGGGATAGCAATAGCCATGAATGTGCCCAATTTTTTCTTCATTCTCGAATGTATCCAGCGCTTCGTTCATAAACGTGAGAAACCACGGCGATGTAACCAAATCATCTTCCAACACAATCACTTTCCCGTATTCGTTCACCACTTGGGTTACGCCTTCGATAATGTTTTCGGCTAAACCAAGGTTGTAAGCGTTTTCAACAATATGAATTTGTTTAAAACCATCGATGGAATGGATGAGTTTGCGCACTTTTAGCACGTCTTTTTTATCGGTCTCATTTTTGTACCCATCCGAAAATATAAACAACTCGCTCTCGCTGCTAAGCTTGTTGTTGAGTAGTGCTTCAAGCGTTTGCCGTGTGTGCGAAGGGCGGTTGTAGGTGAAAAACAGGATGGGGGAGAAGGACATGGTTAAAAAGATTAGCTAAATAAATTATTCATTAATGTGGCTTTCCAAGCGGGTTTCACATTGATTTTTTTGTTATTCTCAATAATCTCATCTTCTGTGTCAGCTGTAATTAACCATAGATTATCGCATTTCAGTTTATTAGAGGCTTCCAGCAATCCGTTCACCTCTCTATGGTATGTTTTAGGATCACTCATTTGCCACGACACTTGTATCAAACAGATTACTTTCCCTTTTTCAGTTAGAACGAAATCGCATTCTTTTCCATCCTTATAAAAGAAAAGTTGTCTGCTTTTGTCCATTTTAGAGCGAAGCCAATTGTGTACTGAATTTTCCAATAAAATTCCTCTGTCCGCCTCACCCGAATGAATTAAAGCACGACGCAATCCGTTATCTATGCAATAAAACTTTCTCTCGTTGCTAAGTTGCTTTACCATCGATGGCTCAAAACGATAAAGTGGCATAAACATATAAATGGATTCAAAATGGTTTGCCCATTCGTAGAGTGAGTTTTTTCCTACGCTTATGCCTGCGGACTTTAACTCGTTGTGGATTTTATTTATGGATGTTGGTTTCGTGATATTGGCCATGATACGACGAATAAAATAAGTTAGTGCCGTGTTGTTTTGTATGTTATACCGCTCTATTAAATCTCGGTAAAGCATGACATAATAATACTCTTGTAATATTTGTAGTTTTTCCTGTTGTTTGATATTTACTAATTCGGGAAAAGCTGACTCTACATACGATGAAAAACCGGAGATTAACTGTGCTTTAACCGTGGCATCGTAAAAATTTATGTCTTGCCCTAAAAAATGACAATACTCGCCGAAAGATAAGGGGAATACTTCGTATTGTAAGGTACGTCCCCGCAGTGATGTGGCTATCTCTGAAGATAGCATTTTTGAATTTGATCCAGTGATGAAAATATTTTTAGTATGCGTGTCATATACTCGTCTGATAAAAGATTCCCAGCCTGATGCTATTTGTATTTCATCGAAGAAAAGATAGGTTTCAGAAAAAAGAACGTATGGGAATAATTCTCGATAAGCTTGCAAAATCAGGTCAAAATCGGTGACTTCAAATTGAAGTCTTTCGTCATCAAAATTGAGAAATAAAATTTTTTCCGGTGATATACCGCTTTTCAGTAACTCATTCATCGTTAAATAAAGCAGGCTCGATTTTCCGCACCTTCGAACACCACAAACGGTTATCACTTTATTTGAGTTAATGGGTAAAGTTAGCTCTCTCTCCATAACCTTATGTGGAAGAGCTCTTTGGGCTGTGATTATTAATTCCTTCAGGAGTTCTTTCTTTACCATAAAGATGTTGTTTCGTGTTTCTTTCTTTTTTATAAAGACAAATGTAGTTCATTTTTTCTTTTATAGAAAGAATCTTTTTCTCTTTTCCCTAAAAATCAATTTTCGAGGACAATACGTTTCGGCGGAAAACATCCAAATTTACTTTTACGCCCACTTCAATTCCGTTGCGGATAAGTTCGTTTTTTACCGTTTCATAAGCCAAATCGGGGCAATTGTTATCGCCGCTCAGGTGGCAAAGCCAAATGTTGCGCAAATGGGGGGTGCAGTTGCGCGCGAGAAACTCAGCGGTTTGGCGGTTGCTTAAGTGTCCGGTTCCGTTGCTGATGCGCTTTTTCAGGTGGTAAGGATATCGCCCATTGCGAAGCATTTCTTCATCGTAATTGCTCTCAATCACCAAATGGTGTGCTTTGCCGATATAATAGGCTACTTCATCGTTGAAGGCTCCTACGTCTGTTGCCAGCGTCATTTTGTGGCTTCCGAACTCGAAGAAAAAACCGGCGTTGTCGCTGCTATCGTGCGGCACATCAAAAGCCGTAATTCTAAAATCTTCAATTTGAAACGATTCTCCTTTTTTGATGATTCTTTTTGAGCCGTTTATACTGTTTTTAATCAACGGGCAGTTTCGGATACCACGATGCACTTTTTCGGTGGCATACACCGGGATATTGAGTTTTTCACCCAAATATCCGGCGGATTTTATGTGGTCGTAATGGTCATGCGTAATGAGGAGGGCGTAAATACTGGAAAAATCGATTCCGTGTTCGGCAAGGCGTTTTTTAATAACGCGTGGCCCCAACCCGGCATCGATGAGCATCCCATAATGGCTGTTTCCCAGATAATAGCAGTTGCCACAACTGCCGCTGCTTAAACTGAAAAACGAAAATTTATCGGATGAAAAGAGATTGTATTGCATGATTAAGTGCAAAGATACGAAAGAAATTGGGATTTCGGATTTGGGAATTGGGATTGATTCACGATTTTGGTTTTGTTCGATATATCATCCATACTCAATGCTCAACGCTCTTTGCTCTTACAAAAATCCTCAAAATAGCGCGTAATATGTTCGTGCAAATGCACGCGATCGGGCCCCATCATATTGTGTTCGTGTCCGGGATAGACAAAGAAATCGGGATGCGTTCCGGCTGAAATAGCCGATTTCAAAAACTGCAAACTGTGTTGCATAACCACCACTGGGTCTTCGTCGCCGTGAATAATCAATAAACGCGAGTTTAACTTATCGGCTTTGTTTAGCAGACTTGTTTCGGCATATCCATCGGGGTTTTCTTGCGGCGTGTCCATATAGCGTTCCCCATACATTACCTCGTAGTATTTCCAATCGATCACCGGGCCGCCGGCAACGCCCACTTTGAATACATCGGGATAACGCAACAGCATATTTATCGTCATAAACCCGCCGTAACTCCAACCGTGAATGCCCATTCTCTCGGTATCAATATAGGGCAGCGATTTCAAGAATTCCACACCGCGCATTTGGTCTTTCGACTCCTCCACTCCTAATTGCCGATGCGTTACGTTCTCAAACTCAAATCCACGATTTGCCGTTCCTCGGTTGTCCAGCACAAAAACCACGTATCCTTTTTGCGCCATATACATTTCCCAGCCGCCGGAGCCGTATCGCCAGCGGTTTTGCACCATTTGCGAGTGCGGACCGCCATACACGTAAATGGCAACGGGGTGTTTTTTTGAAGCATCGAAATTGGCGGGCTTGATCATTCTGTAATATAGATTGGTTTTGTTGTCCGCCGCTTTAATGGAACCTCTTTCCACAGTTGGGACGGCAAAGCCTTGGAAAGGGTCGCGTGCCGAGGCCAATGTGGTGGCTTTGGTGTTCCGGGTGTCGATTAGATCAATGGCGCCCGGGTTATTGTGCGAGGAATAACGGACTGTCATATACCGCCCCGATGCACTTAGCGTAGCCGAATGCACACCTTCCGTGGATGTGTAGCGCGACATTTTGCCGTTTTTTATGTTGACGGAATAAATATGCCTTTCCAACGGAGTTGGGTTGGTGGATGCGAAAAAGAGGTTTGCTCCTTTCTCGTCAAAACCTATCACATCGGTTAATTCCCAATTGCCTTTGGTGAGTTGCTTCAGCAGTTTTCCGTTGGTGTCGTAAAGATAAAGATGATTGTAGCCATCGCGATTGCTTTGCCAGATAAATTGCCGTGAGCTGTTTTTTACGAACAAAACCGGATGTTGCGGCTCCACATATTTGGGATGCGTTTCCTCGAAAAGCGTTTTCTCCAACTCGCCTGTTGTGGCGCTGTAGCGATTAAGTTTCATGTGGTTTTGTTCGCGGTTGAGTTCGGCTATGTACACGAAGTTTTCATCGGGGCTCCACGCCAAATTGGTGAGAAATTTGTCTTTGGGTTCGCCGGTTTTTAAGTAAATGGTTTCGTCCGTTGACGTGTCGTAAACGCCGATGGTAACTTGGTGGCTTGTTTCACCGGCCATCGGGTATTTTATACTTTTATCCGAAGCGATTCGCGTGGAAATATCCACAATGGGATAATCGGTGACCATTGTTTCGTCCATTCTATAAAACGCGAGTTTTTTGCCGTTGGGCGACCAAAAAATACCACCGTTGATACCGAACTCATTGCGATGCACGGCCTGCCCATACACAATCCCTTTGTTTTGTTCGTTGGACAGAGCTTTTTCGTTGCCGTTTTTATCCTTCACAAACAGGTTGTTTTCTTTGGTGTATGCCAAAAAAGTGTGATTGGGAGATAGCTCGTGGTTTTCACTTTCTTCGGGAAATTCAAAGAAGCTTATTTCTTGTTTTTTGCGGATGTCGTATGTTCCGATTCCGCTATAGGTGTAGAACTTTAGGGTGTTTTCGTTTTCATACCTGATGCGGTTCACTTCCTCTTTTATATCGCGAAAGCGAAAAGAATAGGTTTGTTTTTCCGGAGAATGGCTGTTGAGGAGGTAAACTGAATCGCCGTTTATTTGTATTAAATTATCGCCTTGCCAATGAAATTGCTCGGCAATTCGAGGATAGTATTTGTAAAAATCTTTTCCGCCGGGGATTAATTCGTCTAAGGTGAATTGCTTGGTTTGTTGGGCGGAAAGTGTACTCGTAAGTGAGAGAAGAAAGATAAAAATGTAATTTCTTTTCATAAAATAGGGCGAATTATAGAGATTTAAACCAACAAAGGTAAGAAATTTAATGATTGGGTTTATGCATTAAACTTTTTTCAAAAACAATGAATTTTCAAAAAAACTCGTTATATTTGCAACTATATAGTGGTACTATTTTGATGTGCGGAAATGAGTAGAAATGAAAAATTACTGAACCGATTGCTTTCTTTACCAAAAGATTTCACTTTTGACGAACTTATCCGAGCTTTAAAATCGCTTGGTTTTTGAAGTGAGCCACAAAGGTAAAACTTCGGGTTCGAGAATAAAGTTTTACAATGCGGAAAAACGAATGCAATATCTAGCTCACAAACCTCATCCAAAAAATATTATCAAAGAAAAAGCGCTGAAAGATATTGTGAATTTCATTATCGAAAATAATTTAATAGAAAAATAAAACATGGATACGCTTAAATATAAGGGATTTATCGGAAGTGTGAAAGTAAATCACGAAGACGATACGCTTTACGGAAGGGTGCTCGGATTAGATAAAAAAACGCTTATCACGTACGAAGGAAATACCGTGAGCGAGTTAAAAGCCGATTTTAAAGCAGGTGTGAACGATTACATTCTTCACTGCAAGGAAAATAATTTGCCACTTCACAAGTCGTACAGCGGCACATTTAATGTGCGGCTTACTCCACAAATCCACGCGCGTATTGCCGAATTGGCGCAGCAAGCGGGCGTTTCGCTAAACACATTTGTCAAGGAAACACTTCAAAAAGCAATAATGTAAGCAATCAAAACTCACACTCCGCAATCCTTTTCACCGTCGCATAATAATCGGCCATCATTTCCTCTACCACTTTTTTAGCGGGAACGATGGCTTTTATATGCGACGCAATTTGCCCGATTTCCAGTTCTCCATCCACCAAATCGCCTTCAAAAATACCGCGCTTGGAGCGTCCGCGGCCTAATAGCGAGCGAAGCTCATCGGCAGACGCGCCTTTGTCTTCCAACGCTTGCACTTGGTGGAAAAAAACGTTCTTAATCATCCGCGTGGGGCTCACTTTTTTGAGCGAAAGCATCGTGTCGCCTTCGGCAAGAGAGAGGCACTTCTGCTTAAATTCATCGCTTGCCGAGCTTTCATCGGTAAGCGCGAAACGCGTTCCCACCTGAACACCTTCAGCTCCCAGCGCGAAAGCAGCTGCCATTCCTTCGCCCGTGGCAATTCCGCCTGCGGCGATAAGCGGCAAGTCGATGGCTTTCCGTACTTGCGGAATAAGCGTGAACGTGGTGGTTTCTTCGCGGCCGTTGTGCCCGCCCGCTTCAAAGCCTTCGGCAACAACTGCGTCGACACCTGCTTCGGCGCATTTTATTGCGAACTTTGAACTCGAAACCACGTGCGCCACTTTTATGCCTTCACTTTTCAGGCGTGCTGTCCACGTTTTGGGATTTCCCGCCGAGGTAAACACAATGGGGACGTGCTCATCGATAATAATTTGCATTATTTCATCAATTTGTGGATACATAAGCGGCACATTCACGCCAAAAGGCTTATCGGTGGCGGCTTTGCATTTTTGTATGTGTTCGCGCAACGTATCGGGATGCATTGAGCCCGAACCAATCAATCCCAAGCCCCCGGCGTTGCTCACGGCGGAAGCCAGCCGCCAGCTGCTACACCAAACCATTCCGGCCTGGATGATGGGGTATTTGATGTTGAATAGAGTTGTTATTCTGTTCATTGTTTAAAAGTTTAAAGTTCGACGTTCAGCGTTTGAAGTTTACCAATATTTGCTGGTTATCTTCCAAAAAAGCAAATGAGACGCTTCACATTCATTGTGCTGCAATAAATCGCCATCATCCTCGTTGTTTCCACCACGCGTTAATAAACGTAATCTCAATTTGCGAAAAATAAGGAGCTAACGCGCCGAAAACCGACAAATCCTCGCCCTTGTTTTTGAGCAACTTCTCCGCCTCTTTCAATTGTTCGGGTGATACAAATTGATGCAAATCCAGTGTGCCGTCCATCACAAATGGCGCTAAATGCCCCGCGATGGTAGAAGTTTTTAAATCCCTTTCTTTCGCGATTTCTTCAATGGACTTTCCGCTTTGGAATAGCGCCAGCGTTTCGCGGCCGCTATATCCTTTTTGTTTGGCCGGTTTTTTCTTTTTTTCAGGGCTGAAGAGCAATTCCATTCGAGAAGAAATTCCGCGTTGTTGACAATACGCATGGATTTCTTCCAGAAAAGCACCGCCATATTTTTCGGCGGTTCTTTTTCCAAAACCGTGAATAAGAAGCAGATCCTTTTGATTTTGAGGCAAATATTCCGCCATTTCCCCAATAGATTTGGTTCTTGCCACCAAGTAAACCGGAATGTTTTGCTCTTCGGCAATACGGTTGCGTGTTTGAGTGAGCGCATACAGCAAATCGGGATGTTTTGAAGTGATTCTTTCGCTGTGCACCGTGGCATATGCCTTGAAAGTCGGTGGTGAGAAGTGAAATTTTTTGCGACGAGCGAAATAAGCATCGATGGAGAAATCGCTGTTGAGCCCTTTAATCAAATGATGTTTTTGTGCCGCCAGAGTGTAGAGCGCCAAAAGGTCATTCTCGTATTGGCGGGCATTGGTTCGGTTGTCGGTGGTAGCTGGGGAGGCTTCTATGAGTTTTAACAAAGCGTCTAACTGTTCCGAAAAATAAATCGATGACGCCTGCAGCCGTTCCGACAATTTTTTTGTGTCGTTGGCAGCAAGAATTTTTGTGAGTTGTGCGCGAAATTTTTCCGATACATCGCTCAATGGCAATGTTTTTTGTTTTACTTCTTTCAGAAACGGAATGGTTTCATCGTTAAACGAATCGGCAACTTTTTCGGTGTCGGTAAGCAAATCGTGCGCCATTCTGCGCAACGGCGAAAAGTTGTACAAACTCATCAGCAAATGCGTTTTATATTGCTGTTGCGAGATGTCGAATTGCGAAGTCAACTCATCACGAGAGTGTTGCGTTTGCGAAAAAGAGCGAATCTCCGCTTCGTTGAGCAAACAACCATCTCCGATGTGGCTTTTCAGCACCAATCCCTCCAACGTGCGGCACCGGCTCAACGCCACATACACTTGTCCGGCGGCAAAGGCAGCGCCCGCGTCCACCACCACTTTGTCGAATGTAAGCCCTTGGCTTTTGTGAATGGTGATGGCCCAAGCAAGGCGCAACGGTAATTGGGTAAAGCTGCCGTCTATTTTCTCTTCCAATTGCGTGGTTTCTTTGTTCACGGTGTAGGTGACATTTTCCCACGTCATCGGGGCAAGCTCAATGGCTTCGGTGTCTCCGGGGCATTCCACGGTCACATAATCATCGTGCATTTCCGTTATCACGCCAATTTTTCCGTTATAAAACCGTCGAATCACATCCGTGTCGTTTTTCATAAACATCACTTTAGCGCCCACTTTCAATTCCAGCGTTTTTTCCACCGGAAAATTTCGTTCCGGAAAATCGCCTTTCACCAGCGCTTCGTAGGTGCGGACGGACGAGTTTATTTTTGCCAACTCCGCGGCGTTTATGTTATCGGCTTTATAATTGTGTGTGGTGAGGGTGATGTATGTGTCGTCCTCGGGCGGACGAAAAACGGGATTGTAACGCGACTGCAATAACTTCATTCCGCTATCCGATAAAGCACTGTTGCGTACTTCGTTGAGGAGCGAAATAAAGGTTTGGTTGCTTTGCCTGAAAATGGTGTCAAATTCAATGTGAAGCAGCGGTGTTTGTTGCAAAACGTGGGCATTGAAGAAATAAACGCCTTTGTAAAATTGCGAAAGAATCTGCCATTCATCTTGTTTTACCACGGGCGACAATTGAAACATATCGCCAATAAAAATTACTTGTACGCCGCCAAAAGGCTCATCGGGGCGGTAACGCACGTGGCGAAGCACCGTGTCAACCGCATCCAGCACATCGGCACGCACCATACTTATTTCATCAATAACCAGCAGCTCTAATTCGCGCAATACACTACGTTTTTGCCCAAACATTCTCAGTTTGGCAACCAACTCTCTTCGCCCTTCAGGAGTGGGAATAAAAGGCGAAAACGGAAGTTGAAAAAACGAGTGCATAGTGGTTCCGCCCGCATTAATGGCAGCAACCCCCGTAGGCGCCACCACAGCAATTTGCTTGGCGGACTCTTCTTTCAGCCGATGCAAAAACGTTGTTTTCCCTGTTCCGGCCTTGCCGGTGATGAACAAAACGCGGTTGGTATGGAGGGCGAAATCGCGGGCAAGTTGGTAAACAGATAAAGAAGACATAACTTGAAAATGAAGTGGCTGATTTGCAAAGATAACAATTTTAAGCGCATCGTTTTGTGTTTTCTTTGCTTTTTCGATATCGTTTTTTCGTAATTTTTAGTAGCTTTGTGCGTTTCTGTTACAAACGACGGAAGATACAGAATGCAATTGCCGTTCTGCTTATCAATCTTTGCAAAATGAACAACCAATAACGATCAAAAAAAGAATATGAATGTTTTAATTCTTGGCTCGGGAGGCCGTGAACACGCGCTGGCGTGGAAGTTGAGAAAAAGCAGGTATTTAAACAACTTGTTTATCGCGCCCGGAAATGCGGGAACCGATAAGTTGGGAACCAACGTTCCGCTGAATACGGCCGATTTTTATGAATTAAAAGATTTTGCGCTTAAAAACGACGTGGATATGTTGGTGGTAGGCCCCGAAAACCCGTTGGTGGAAGGCGTATATGATTTTTTTCGCGATGATGAGGATGTCTGTCACATCAGCGTGATAGGCCCATCGAGAAAAGGGGCGCAGTTGGAAGGCAGCAAAGATTTCGCGAAAGAGTTTATGGCACGCTACAATATTCCCACGGCGCGCCACAAAACCATTACGCTGGAAACCGTTCTGGAAGGAAACGATTTCTTGGAAACCCTTTCTCCGCCTTATGTGCTGAAAGCCGATGGCCTTGCGGCCGGAAAAGGCGTGCTCATTGTGGACGATATCAATTACGCCAAGCAAATGCTGTGGGAAATGCTGAACGGCAAATTTGGGGCGGCCGGAAACAAGGTGGTTATCGAAGAATTCTTGTCGGGAATTGAATGCTCGGTTTTTGTGCTCACCGACACCAAATCACATAAAATTTTGCCCGTTGCCAAAGATTACAAGCGCATTGGCGAAGGAGATACCGGCCTAAACACCGGCGGAATGGGAGCAATTTCGCCCGTTCCGTTTGCCGATGAAGCGTTCCTGGAAAAAGTGCGTGCGCAAATTGTGGAACCCACCATTAACGGATTGCTCAAAGAGCGGATTGATTATCGCGGGTTTATTTTTATCGGGCTCATCAACGTAAATGGCGAACCCAAAGTGATTGAGTACAACGTGCGCTTGGGCGACCCCGAAGCGGAGGTGGTGTTGCCGAGAATCAAGTCGGATTTGTTGGATTTGTTCATTGGCGTGAGTACCGAAACGTTGGATACGAAACCGTTGGAAATTGATGAGCGGTATGCCGCCACCGTAATGATGGTTTCGGGCGGATATCCCGAGGCATACGAAAAAGGAAAACCAATATCCGGCTTCAACAACATTTCTGACAGCATTGTGTTTCACGCCGGCACCTCGTTAAGCGATACTGAAACACTTACCTCGGGCGGACGCGTGCTGGCCGTTACTTCCTACGGAAACACCATGCGCGAAGCGCTGGATAAATCCTATGAAAACGTGGAGAAAATCTCTTTCGAAAAGAGTTATTACCGAAAAGATATCGGGTTCGATTTGAAGCCGGAATAGATTTATGCACAGAGCGGTACGCACATTCAAAGCAACAATGGTGGAAGCGCGGTTTCTTCCGCTCATCGTTTCGTTGGGCGTACTTGCTATGCGAGCGGCGATGTATTTAGCACACGGCGCGCCGACAACTTCTTATGCCGATACCGGTTTTTTATGGCAATATGTTTCGCCGTTTTTTTCCAATCCCGATGTGTCGTTTGTGGCAAGCACCGCTTCGGTATTTTGCATCGCTTGGCTTTTATCGCGGCTCAACAATGTTTTCTCCCTTATCCGCACCCGCACGCATTTGCCATACATTACGCCGTTGTTTCTTTTTAGCCTGCACCCATACTTTTTGGCAATGAGACCCGATTATATCAGCGTGATTCTCATTCTTTTCGCCTTCTTTCCTTTGTTGCATTCATACCAGCAACCCGTGGCGCAGGTGTATTCGTTTCAATCGTCAGTGCTGATTGGGCTGGCTTCGCTGTTCCAACTGTTCGCTTTGTTTCTTTTGCCGTTGTGGTGGCGAGGCGAGAGTTCTATGCGCGGCATTCGGGCAAAGTCGTTGTTGTCCTCTTTGTTGGGCATAATTCTAATCTATTTGTCTGTTTTTAGCGTCTATTTCTTTTTCGATGACATTCCCGGATTCGTTTCGCGTTTTCTGCATATGGCAGACGCATCGCTTCCCGCGCTTCCCGATTTTTCCATGATACAATGGGGATTTTTGACGGCTGTGTTTTTGCTATTTGTTCTCATCATGTTTTTCAGTATCAGAACCTATACGCGCGACAAAGTGCTCACCCTTTCCACGATGCAGTTTATGGTATTTCTACTGGTTTTTTTGATTACTTTCCAAATTGTTTATTGGAATAAAACGTTGTTTTTCTTAGTATTGGGCATTGCGTTGTTGTCTTGTCTTATTGCCTATTTTTATACCATTACCACCCACAAAACACACATTTACGTTGCTTACGGCGTGATCTCCTTATTGATTGCCTTTTATTTTGTGAATTATTTCTCACTTTTGAGTTTTATGTAACAACAAACAGGCTTATGCAGTTGTTATGAAGTAAGTACCTGTTGATTTCAAATTGAACAGGCTCAAACTATAGGAGGAGAAAATTATGAAAAGAACAATTATTTGGATAACTTTTGTGCTTTCCGTTTTTATTTTCGCATCGTGCGGAGCATCGCAGTCCGCCGCCGAAAAAGAAGCCAAAGCGATAGAAATACGCGATGCCGTGGAAGGCTTCGATTTTCAGTTTAATGCCACGTATGCCTATCCCACCGGGTACAGATCAATGTACCTGTCGCCTTATTATGATGTGAAAGTCTCGCCCGATACCGTGCAGGCATATTTGCCTTATTACGGACGGGCTTATCGTGCACCAATGGATCCGCGAGAGGGCGGTATCAAGTTCACCAGCACCGATTTCGATTATCAGGTGAGTCCCGGCAAACGAAACGGAAACTGGCAAGCAATGATAAAAATGAACGATACGCAGCGCGAAATAATCTTCTATTTTGATATTTGGGAGAATGGCACCGCGCGTTTAGATGTGCGGGATATGGACCGGCAACCCATTTCGTTTCAAGGAAATATTGAGATGACGGGCAAGCGGAGTGGGAGTTCTGAGTTTTGAGTTCGTAAGCCAAAGCTCAACTTCCGTCTTCCCACACAACGATGCTGTATTGTTATAAAAAAAAGCGGCACTCGCCGCTTTTTTAGTTTACAATTTTTCCGCCAACTGCTTCGGCAAATAAAAGGTGTCGTTTTTATCGATATACACCACCACGGAGCCAATATCGAATGGCTTGCCGTTGAGTTTGGCTACCGAAGAAAAAGCTTTTACTTCCAAGGTATTTCTGCCTTTTTTAACTGTGAGAACAGGAAAATCCGGGTCTTTTTTATTCATTTGTACGTTCAATCCGGCAAAAACATCGGTGTGTTTTGCGAAAATTTTATCGGAAAGCTCTGTGAGCGATGTGTTTAATCCCGAAACTTTTTGCAGATATTGGTTAATTTCGGTGTTTCTCATATTGCCGCGCGGCACATTATCTTGCGGATGATAGGCGGCCAGCAGCACTTCTTCGCCCGTGTGTCCGCCGGTAGTAAAGCCAAAGCAGGTGCGCGAATTCATAATATCCACGATGTTGTGCGCCAAGTTGTTGCTGTTGGCTATTTCCATGTAATTGCCTTCTTTGTAATTTTTTGATGAAAGCAGCGCGTTTAATTCCTCTTCCGTGAGGTCGATATCGGTATATTTCTTGAAAATGGAGACGAAATCATCGGGATTAGCTTTCATTAACAGCGCTTCAAGGCCATTGGCGCTGAGTTTGTATTTCGATACGGCGCCAAACAATCGGTCGATAGGCAATTTATCGTATCCCGGGCAATCTCGTTTTCCGATGCTAAAGCCACTGTTGCCGTGGTCTGACATAATAACAACCGCCGTGTTGCCGTCTTTTTTAGCGAACTCCATTACTTTTCCAACCGCTTCGTCAAAGGCCAAGTACTCGTTAATCATTGTGCCGGCATCGTTGGCGTGCGCCGCCCAGTCCACTTGGCTGCCTTCCACCATCAAGAAAAAGCCGTTTTCATTTTTCGATAATACTTGCAACGCTTTCTCGGTCATTTGGGCAATGGAAGGAATGTTGTCCGGATTTCTATCAATATTATACGGCAACGCGCGTTCGCCAAACAGCGCCCACACTTTTCCCGATCCGTTGTAATTCAACAACGCGTTTTTATCGTCTTGTATAAGCGTAATGTTCTTGTTTTTAAAGTGTTGTTTAATGTCATCGGTGAGGATGCTGTTTCCACCGCCAAACATCACATCCAAATTCTGATACGCCATTTGTGGCGCCAAGGCTTTGTAATTGCTCCTTTTGTAGTGATGTGCAGAGAAATCGGCTGGCGTGGCGTGCGGAAATTCGCATGTTACCACCAATCCCACGGCTTTGTTTTTTTCTATTTTGGATGCTTCCAAAATGGTGGCTGCGGGTTGATAAACGCGGGAGGCATCTACCGGAAAAATATCGTTGTTATCCACTTCGGGATGGATGGCCACGTTGCCCGACTGCTGCAAAACGCCCGTTGCATACGTAGAGCCCGTGGGTGCCGAGTCGCCAATGGGCGCGTTGGACGAAAACGTGGTGATGGTTCCCGTAAAATAAGGGTCGATGTTCAGCCCATCGCCCAAATTGTTGTAATGCTTGAACCATCGTGCGGCGGAATACACGCCTACGGAAGTTCCATCGGGAATCATTACAATTACATTCTTCACAGGCTTCACTTCCTGCGCGAAAAGCATAGTCGAAGCGACTATGAAATATAGCAGTATGCTGATTTTCTTCATTTTATTTTATGACTGTTTTTGTTATTTAAAGGTGTAAAGATAATAAATTGTTGTTACTTTTTTGTGAAAATTTACGGTTTAATGTTTTTTGTGACACAATTCATAGATGAAAAGTCGCCAAAAATGATTATGTTTGTTTTCTTTAAAACGAGTAATTGAATGAATAAGAGAAAACCTTTAATCCTCATCACCAACGATGACGGATATCAGGCAAAGGGAATTATATCGTTGGCGGAAGCCTTAAAAGGTTTAGGCGAAATTGTTGTTTTCGCGCCCGATTGGCATCGTTCGGGCATGTCAAGCGCCATCACCACTTCGCAAGCTTTGCGGTTTCAGCAATACAATCAAGAAGAAGATATTACCTATTATATTTGTAACGGAACGCCGGTTGACTGTGTGAAACTGGCAATGAATGAAGTGCTTAAGCGCAAGCCCGATTTAATTGTTTCGGGAATCAATCACGGCTCAAACGCGGGCATCAGCGTGATTTATTCAGGAACTATGGGCGCGGCCATTGAGGGATGTGTTTTTGATGTGCCTTCGGTGGGCGTGTCGTTGTGCGATTTAAGCGCCGATGCCGATTTTACCCACGCAGCAAAAATAGCGCGCGAACTTGCGGAAAAAGTCTTGCAAAAGGGATTGCCTAAAGGTGTTTGTTTAAACGTGAATGTGCCGAAAGGCAAGGTGAAAGGCATAAAAGTTACTTCGCAAACGCATGGCAAATGGGTGAATGAGTACGTGAAAGGCCAAGACGGATCGGGTAGAGACGTGTTTTGGATAACCGGCACGTTTGAAAATTGGGAGGAGGACAACGAGAACGCCGATGAATGGGCGCTTGCAAACGGATATGCCGCGGTGGTGCCCGTGAAAATTGATATGACGGCGCACGATTTTATCGCGGAACTAAAAAAATGGGAATTATAATGGCGTGATGTTCTCGCGCCGCAACAAAATCTATTGTAAACTATGAAGTATTATCTTATAGCCGGAGAGGCTTCGGGCGATTTGCACGCATCGAACTTGATGCGCTCGCTCAAACAGTTGGACAAAGACGCCGAATTTCGCTTTTTTGGCGGAGACCTGATGGCGGCGCAAGGCGGCACGCTGGTAAAGCATTATCGTGAGTTGGCGTTTATGGGAATTGTTCCCGTGTTGATGAACGCTAAAAGCATTTTGAGAAACCTTTCTTTTTGCAAAAAAGACATTGCCAAATACCGCCCCGATGTGGTTATTTTGGTAGATTATCCCGGTTTTAACCTGAAGGTGGCGAAATACGTGAAAACGCAACTGCGCGTTCCGGTGCATTATTACATTTCGCCCAAAGTGTGGGCGTGGAAAGAGTATCGTATAAAATCGTTCAAAAAATATGTGGACGAAATGTTCTGCATCCTTCCGTTTGAAGTGGAATACTTTAAAAAACACAATTACAACGTACATTATGCAGGCAATCCCACGATGGATGCCGTTGCGGCCCGCGATCATCAAAACGAAACATTCGCGGAGTTCGTTAACGACAATCAGTTGCTACACAGGCCTATTCTGGCATTATTTGCCGGGAGCCGCAAGCAAGAAATATCGGGCAACCTACCCACAATGCTGCAAGCCGCGAAAAGTTTTGAAGGCTATCAATTAATTGTTGCTGGCGCTCCGGGAATTGAGCCTAGTTTTTACGATAAATTTATTTCAAGAGATGCCGTGGTGATTTTCGGGCAAACTTATCGGTTGCTTGCGCAAGCGAGTGCCGCGCTGGTTACGTCGGGTACGGCAACGCTGGAAACAGCGCTGCTAAACGTGCCACAAGTGGTTTGCTATCACATGCCAATGCCGAAATTATCTTATTGGGCGTTCAAGAATATTTTGCACACACCCTACATTTCGCTCGTAAACCTTATTTGCGGTAGGCAAATAGTGAAAGAGTTTTTTGCTAAAAATTTTACCGAAAAAAACATCCGGAGGGAACTGTCGCAGCTGCTGCACGTGCAAAATTATCGCCAAAATATGCTCCATAATTATGCCGAAATGCGCGAAATATTGGGTGCTCCCGGCGCGTCGGACAGGGTGGCAAAGATTATTTTTGATAAACTTTCTTGAAATTGCGGCCTACAATGGGTTCTTTTATGCGGATAAAACACATTATCTGTGGGTTTATCCTCCATGAAAAATAAAAAATTGGCTTGCTGTTTTATCTATTTTTTCTTTTCTTTGTGATAGACTTTATGCTTTAAAAAATAATAAACAAATGAAAATTGGAATTCTAACCTCGGGCGGCGACGCGCCCGGAATTAATGCCACCATTCGCGGTGTGGGAAAAACAGCCATCAATAATTATGGGATGGAAGTGATTGGAATTATGAACGGTTTTTCGGGATTGCTTTACAAAGACATCACGGAATTAACCGACTCATCGCTTTCCGGCATCCTGAATTTGGGCGGAACAATTTTGGGAACGGCGCGCGAGAAAGTGTTTCGGAAAATGATTACTTCGCCCGACGAAAAAGACCGTGAGCAAATTAAAAACGCTTATCACGAATTAGACTTGGATTGCTTGGTTTGCATTGGCGGAAACGGAACCCAGCGCACCACCTGGATGCTCTCGGAGTTGGGGTTGAATGTGGTTGGAGTTCCTAAAACAATTGATAACGACGTGTTTGGAACAGATGTTACTTTCGGTTTCGATACTGCCGTAAACATCGCCACCGAAGCCATAGACCGCCTTCACTCCACAGCCAGTTCACACCGCCGCGTAATGGTGATTGAGTTAATGGGCCACCACGCCGGATGGATTACACTATACGCCGGAATGGCAGGCGGAGCCGATATTATTTTGCTTCCCGAGCTTGGTTACAACATGAAAGTGGTGGTTGACAAAATAAAGAAACGGATGGATATGGGGAAAGCGTATTCCATTGTTGCTGTTGCCGAAGGCATTGAAGTGCCCAGCAAAGAGCGCCCGGCGCTTTACTTCGCGCGCGAAATTCAGGAGCAAACCGGTTTTGAAACTCGCGAAACCGTGCTTGGATATATCCAACGTGGCGGATCGCCATCGCCGTTCGACAGAAATTTGGGAACCCAATTGGGTGGCCGCGCCGCGCAACTTATTCACGAAGGCAATTTCGGGAGAATGGTAGCCATGGTGGAAAATAAAATAGCCGATGTGCCCCTCTCGGAAGTAGCCGGCAAACTACGTTTGGTTACACCCGATACGGATTTGGTGAAAATAGGAAAGCAAATGGGTATTTCCTTCGGAATTTGGTAAAGAAAAGACAGTATTAATTCTCCTTCGCTTCTTCTGCAGATATGGTAGATGTTATATCGTCTGCGTCATTCTCAGGGGAATCGGAGGAATTTTTTTGCGCGTTTCTCACAAGTTCTTGTGTTTTTTCGTCTTCTCTCAATTTTTTAATGGCCACTTTAGCTGCCATTTGGTGCGATTCTTTCTTTGAATATCCTTTTCCCCAGCCAATATTCACACCGCCCACTTTCACGCACGAATCGAAAATAGGATTATTCATATTATCGTAATACGCTTCCAGCACCTCGAAGCTTACATCTACCTTGTTTTTCTGGCCCCACTCTATAAGCCGCGATTTAAAATCGACTTCGCTCTTGAGCACTTTATCGATGTTGAGATGCTGTTTGATGAGTTTTTCAAACACAAATTTCTTCGCTACGCGGTAGCCTTGGTCTAAGTAGATTGCCCCGATGAGCGCTTCCAGCGCGTCGCCGTAAATATTGGTGTTGTGGGTGAGGTTGCGTGTGGATGAAATAATCATCTTGTCTATTCCCATTTCCACCGCCACTTTGTTGAGTGTGTCGCGCTGCACAATTCTTGAGCGTGTGCTGGTGAGAAACCCCTCTTTTTTATTGACGAATTTTTTGTAGAGGATATCGGCAACAATCGCGTCGAGAATGGCATCGCCCAAAAACTCGAGGCGTTCATTGTTCACCCATCTTCCTTTTTGTGAACGGATGGAGGAAGAGCGGTGCGTGATGGCTTCGTTGTACAGGCTTATCCTGTCGGGATAAAAGCCCAACACTTTAGAAAATGTGAGATAAGGCTCCTTTCCTTTGCGAGGAAGAGCCTTTACTCTTTTTACGAATCTTCTTAACACATTATTGGTTGTATTGCTTGAGAATTACACTTGCATTGTGTCCCCCAAAGCCGAAGGTGTTAGATAACGCAGCTCTTATCTTCCTTTTCTGAGCTTTGTTGAATGTAAAATTAAGATTATAATCAATGTCCGGGTCGTCGTCTCCTTCCTCATGATTAATGGTGGGAGGAATCGTTTGATCTTTTAACGCCAAAATGCACAGCACTGCTTCAACCGCGCCGGTGGCGCCCAGCAAGTGCCCGGTCATGGATTTTGTGGAACTGATATTTAACTTGTAGCTGTGGTCGCCAAACACGTCTAAAATGGCTTTTACCTCCGAAATGTCCCCCACAGGTGTGGATGTTCCGTGAACGTTGATGTAGTCAATTTCATCGGGTTGCATTTCGGCGTCTTCCAATGCGTTTCTCATAACCATTTTAGCACCTAATCCTTCAGGATGTGAGGCGGTTAGGTGGTGCGCGTCTGCCGACATGCCGCCGCCGGCCACTTCCGCGTAAATTTTTGCACCGCGTGCCAAGGCGTGATCCAAATCTTCCAGAATAAGTGCCGCTCCTCCTTCGCCCATCACAAAACCGTCGCGGCTGGCGCTAAACGGGCGCGATGCCGTTTCGGGAGTATCGTTTCGGGTTGAAAGCGCGTGCATAGCGTTGAAGCCGCCCACAGCCGATGGGCTGATGGTTGCTTCGGCGCCGCCCGTTACAATAATATTGGCTTTGCCTAATCTGATGAGGTTGAAAGCATCTACAATGGCATTTGTTGAAGAGGCGCAAGCCGATACGGTGGCATAGTTTGGCCCTCTCAGTCCATAAATCATAGAGATGTGCCCCGCGGCAATATCTGCTATCATTTTCGGAATGAAAAAAGGATTAAAACGCGGGCCTTTGTCCATGTTTAGGTAGTAGCCGCCAACTTCTTCTTCAAATGTTCTTATTCCACCAATTCCTGCCGAGAAAATCACGCCAATACGGTCTTTGTTTTCTTTCTCCACGTCTATTCCCGCGTCTTCCATCGCTTCGGTTGCTGCTTTGATGGCAAACTGGGTATAGCGGTCGTATTTTCGTGCTTCTTTCCGGTCGAATATTTCAGCCGGGTTGAAGTTTTTTACCTCGCAGGCAAACTGGGTTTTGAATAACGATGCGTCAAAATGAGTAATAGGCCCGGCTCCGCTTTCGCCTGCCAGCGCGTTTTTCCACATAGTGGGAACATCGTTGCCGATAGGAGAAATGGCGCCAAGGCCTGTTACTACAACTCTTTTTAACTCCATAAGGATGGATTATTTTGCATGTTGTTCTACATAAGCAACAGCGTCGCCAACAGTAGAAATTTTTTCAGCTTGATCGTCGGGAATTGAGATGTTGAACTCTTTCTCAAACTCCATAATCAACTCAACAGTGTCAAGTGAATCTGCTCCCAAATCATTGGTGAAGCTTGCAGTTTCTGTAACTTCAGACTCTTCAACACCTAATTTATCGACAATAATCGATTTTACTCTTTGTGCTACTTCAGACATAACTTTTTGTTATTAATTAATAAATAAAATTTTATTCTTAAATTTGCGTTTGCAAAGTAAGGTAATTTTTCTTTAATGGCACAATTTTTTGTGCAATAAATTCGTAAAAAATGCACAAAAAGTGCTTTTTTGTGCATAAAACAGCCTTTTTTATGGTAAGAATTGCAGTTTTCGCATCCGGAAATGGGAGCAATGCGGAGAATATAATACGGTATTTTTTGAATGATGAAAGGGTGCAAATTGCCCTTGTTCTTTCTAATAAAAAGGAAGCCTTTGTGCATCAGCGGGCTAAACAACTGGGCGTTCCTTCCTTTTCTTTCACGAAAAAAGAGTTTGATGAGGCCGATTTAATTTTGGAAACGCTGCAACAGTTTGACGTTGATTTTATTGTGTTGGCCGGTTTTTTGCTGAAAGTATCGCAGCCTATTTTAGATGCTTTCCCACACAAAATCATCAACATTCATCCGGCACTGTTGCCCAAATATGGCGGGAAAGGAATGTATGGCGACCGCGTGCATCAAGCGGTGGTTGACGCCGGCGAATCTGAATCGGGGATTACCATTCATTACGTGAACGAAAATTACGATGAGGGCGATATTATCTTTCAAGCGCGTTGCGCGGTGGACGCCGCGGATTCTGCCGATGAGGTGGCACGCAAAGTGCACGAATTGGAGTACGCGCATTTCCCTTCGGTCATTGAATCGGTAGTAAAAAATAACGTTTAACGGGTGTGTTTAAAAAAATAATTGTATCTTTGTACCCGCAAATTGCGGCTGTGGCGTAATTGGTAGCCGCGCTAGACTTAGGATCTAGTGACGAGAGTCGTGGGGGTTCGAGTCCCTTCAGCCGCACAAAGCTAACCTGTTTCCCGGGTTGGCTTTTGTCTTTCTTAATCACCTGCCTGTAATTGGTGCTCTATCCTTGTCTTGTCTCCATCTCATACAATGAAAAAAGAAAAACGAAAAATAAAACGAAAAAATGTGCTAATCCCATCAAAATAAGTACTATATTTGCAGAGGTTTCAATGCGAAAAAGGCTGAATTTACCCTTCTTATATTGCGTGAAACATGAAAAACTTGCGCTCACACCGGTGTGCCTTTGGTTGCGAAATAAAATATCCCTTTTTTTGTTTCGCCGGTATAGCTTTGTTGTTATTTTTTCTCCACCCAAGCTTTATTTATGCCCAGCAAAACAGTTTGCCCATTAAGCCGCGGCAGGAAGCGTACTACTTTGACGAGGTGAAATTCCCCGGCAACGAACCCATTCGGGATGTGGTGGATTTGGTGGAGGATTCCCGTGGATTTATCTGGATGGCGAGCCGTCACGGATTGATTCGCTACGATGGACACGATTTCAAAGTTTTCCGTCACAACGCGGGCGACAACAGCACGCTTGCCGACACCGAATTGTGGGCACTGCACATCTTAGGCGATTCTCTTTTGTGTGTGGACACTACCAATGGCATATCTTTACTGAATTTACGCGATGAAAAAATCACCAATTTGCTGTTCGACCAATACGGCAACAGCATTTCGGTGGTTTCCTGTTTTTATATCGACCGCGACGGACAAATGTGGATAGGGGGACTCAAAGGCCTGTACAGTATTCAGCCGAATTTTTCGGGCATAATAAACCACGATTTGCAAACACCGCCTTTGGTTGAAGGCGATCCCGCTTTCCGAAAAAGAGTGTATGGAATAACCGATCATGTGGCTGATGAAAATTTACTGATGTTAGCCACAGAGTGCGGCTTAATGAGCTTTGATAAAAAACACAACCGCATACACAAACTATATCCCAACACCGAAGCGACATTTCACCGTTCGCTGCCGGGTGTGTACAAATTTTTTAAAGAGGGGAGATTTTTGTGGACAATGTCATGGGTATCCGGTTTTCCGCGTTTCGATATGATGAGTGAAAAATGGGAAAACCACCTTTATCCCGATGAGAAAACGCAGCAAAACATTTGGACAATGAGCAGCTTTCTACCTGCCAATGAGGACGAAATATGGTTATGCGACAGGGAGCGGGGCGTCTTTAAGTTTGACAAGCGCACCAAACAGCGGTTGCCCATTGCCGGGTCGTGCGAAGTGATGACACGCAAAAGACTCCGCATCTTTATGCAACCCGATAGCACGCTTTGGTTGGCAAACGGAGAAGGGTTATGGCGCCAAAACCGGGCAATGAAACAATTCTGCATAACGGATATTCCTTTTGAAGGGCAGTGGGTGCTGTCGCACTTTATTGAGGAAGAGCAAAACGATTTTTATTTTGGGCTGGTGCATAAAAGCTACGGCTTGGCCTGCTGGAACCCCGGTGCAAAAAAATGGACTCTGTTAAAAACCGAAACCGATCCGAAGAAAGAATTGGGTACTTATGTCATTAAAAAAGACAGCTATGGCGATATTTTGGCCGGAACAAGCAGGCGCGGCATTTGGCGGGTGGACAGAAATGTCAATTTGTTAAGACGTTACACACTTTCCAATGGGCAATCGCTCAACTTAGACGATGAAACCATCTATGCCATTTTTGAGGATAGCAAACGAAACCTATGGATTGGAACCCGCACCCAGGGTGTAATGCATATCAACCCCGAGCGCACAAAGGTGGTGCATCATCAACATAACCCGAAAGACTCCTTGTGTTTGATGGACGGAGCGCGCTTTCGGGCAATTGAAGAGGACAAATACGGGCGAATTTGGTTTGGAAACCAAGAAGGTTTTTGCATTTACGACCCTGAAAACGGAAGTTTTTCTCAGGAACTGACACAGAAGTTGTATGGAGCCGGCATTAGGGTAGGACATACCTATTCCATTGTGCGCGACAATGTGGGTGCCATGTGGATGACGATAGTAGGGCAGGGCTTGCTTCGGATAGAAGAGAATGAAAAAAACAAGTTTCGGTTTAAAATTTTTCAAACAGACCACGGCTTAAAGGATTTGACCGTCAAGTTTATGACTAAAGACCATTTGGGGAATTTATGGATTGTAAACAATGGATTGCTTTACTTCAATCCTTACGATTTCTCGTATATGCACGTGGACGAAGGCAATGGCCTATTGGAGAATATTGCAGGTGATGCTCAAATTGTTGTGGACAAACAGGGCAATGTTTTTACTGACGTACAAGTGGGATTGAATTGGCTGGGCGAAGTGAAAAAACAATCTCAATCTAAAGTATCTAATCTGATTATTGAGAGTGTGTTGGTGAAAGGAAGCCCTATACAATGGAGCTGTGGAGAAAAAAAAACACTTCAACTTTCTACCATTGAGGGAGAGAATAACATTGTCTTTCAATACTCCGCCATTTGTTTTGACGAGTACGCGCAGGTGCGTTATCGATATAAACTGGAAGGCTTGGAGAGCGATTGGAATGTGCCCACAAAACAGCTTCAAGCCCGATACACCAACCTTAAACCGGGAAAATACCGCTTTGTGGTGGATGCGGCGTACAAAGGGACGTGGCTGGGATTTAACGAAGCGGTAGATTTAAAAATAACCCAAGTCTTTTGGAAAACGCCTTGGTTCGTGGGGTTGATATTCTTGGTGTTGGCGCTGATGGCTTACACCTTTCATCGAAACAAACTAAGGGAACGCTATAAATTGATGCAAATGCGACAAAAAATAGCTTGCGATTTGCACGACGATGTGGGCTCCACGCTGAGCAGTATTTCCATTATGAGCGATTTGTTGCAGTCGAAGAACAATGTTAACCCTGCTTCGGATGAGATTATTCGCCAAATTGGGCACAACGCGCACACGATGCTCGAGTCGATGGACGACATTATTTGGGCGGTGAACCCCGCGAACGACAAGTTCGAAAACTTGGTTTACAGAATAAAAGAATATGCCTATCCCCTCTTTGAGGCAAAAGACATTCGCTCCACAATAAACATGGCGGAAAATCTCCTTCCGGTATCTTTAAAAATGGATTTCAGGCGCAATATTTTCCTCATTGCCAAAGAGGCGATAAACAATTTGGTGAAATATTCGGAATGCAATGAAGCGGTTATCGATTTCCGTTATTCTCACGACACATTGGTAATGAAAATCAGCGACAACGGAAAAGGGTTCAATGTGGCGGAAAAACACAACCGAAACGGAATTGTTAACATGAAAAGCCGCGCGCAACAAATCGGTGGAAAAGTAACAATCCGGTCATCCGTGGGCAACGGGACAAGTGTTACGCTTGCCGTGAAATTATGACAACCGCAAAGAGTCTTTTTGGACAAAAAATCGGCATCCGTCCTATAAAATCAGCGACGCAAAAACGATATGATTATACGGTTGACAAACATTATTATTTGGGTTAATATTGCAAACTCACGCTCTTAGGAAAGTTAAACCTTTAAAACGAAACGATAATGCCCATGGATATTAAAGTAGCAATATATGAGGATAATGAGTCGCTGCGCAACAGCCTTTCGTTTTTAGTTAAAGGATCCGGATTGTTGACGTTTTGCGGTGCTTATCCCGATTGCCGAAACATTATTGAAAATTGCGAAAAAAACAAGCCCGATGTGATTCTGATGGACATCGATATGCCCTACATTACCGGCATTGAAGCCACCCATCTTGTAAAAGATCGGTTCCCCGATATCGATGTGATGATGCTCACCGTGTTTGAAGACCGCGATAAAATTTTCGATGCCCTTCGTGCGGGAGCTACAGGTTATCTCGTTAAAAAATCCTCAGCAATACAAATCATCGAGGCCATTACCTCCTTGG
Source organism: Bacteroidota bacterium (assembly GCA_023388315.1). Lineage (GTDB taxonomy): Bacteria > Bacteroidota > Bacteroidia > Bacteroidales > Dysgonomonadaceae > JAEWGM01. Next base: position 33,320 of record JAEWGM010000036.1, read on the forward strand.
CAAACGGCGGGTCGCCCATGTCCAGCGAAATTGCACGTAAAGTGTTGGAGTTTTTCACCACGCCTGGTAAAACCGTTGAGGCTAAATACGCCCTCACGGAACGGGAACTCGATGTGCTGAAACGGCTCGTGGCGGGAGACAGCTACAAAATGATTGGCGAAAATTGTTTTATTTCCATCGGCACCGTGCGTTTTCATATCAACAGCATTTACCGCAAGCTTGCCGTGAACTCAAAATCAGAAGCCGTTATCAAGGCCATTAAAGAGAGAATTGTTTAAAGCGACTTCCTTTTACTACTACTTCTTCCTTTCCATTTATTAAAAATCCTATCCATTTCTTAAAAAACCATATATTTATTCGGTTGATGCGTTTTTAATATTGCTTTATTTTTGAAGCGATAAATAAATAGAAATAACACAAAGGAACACTTTGAAGGACAAGGTCTTTTTCTTTGTGAAGTTTTTTGGGTGGAATAACCGATAAAAGCTTTCAATTATTTGATTTCTGAAGGTAATTTAGGAAAGCTCCACATACGGATAGTCACATGAAAAAGGAATTTAACTTAAAGAACGACAATTGTTCGCATGTACTTTAATTCCAAATTTATTAATTTTTAAAACAAGCAAGTATGAAAACAAAAGTATTCAACAAATGGTTTGCGCTGTTATTCACGGTAATAATGGTATTGGCAGTTTCCTGTAAAGGAGATGAAGGACCTATGGGGCCTGTAGGGCCCATAGGTGAACAAGGCGTGCAGGGTGTGCAAGGTGCACAAGGAATTCCGGGTAAGGACGGCAATTTGTTCTATTACGGCAATGGCGCTCCTAAAGCCAATTTAGGAAAAGAGGGCGATATGTACCTCGATAAAGCAGCTTCGAAACTCTATGGACCTAAAGAGAAATCGGGATGGGGATCCGGACAAAGCCTGATTGGAGCTAAAGGTGACAAAGGAGATAAAGGTGACAAAGGAGCTAAAGGTGACAAAGGCGACATAGGAGCTGACGGAAGCACGATACATAATGGATCAGGTGCTCCGGGTGGTAATATTGGCAAGCTGGGTGATTATTATATAGACACAGTAACAGGAGACCTATGGCGTCTTGGTAGACTCGTTGATGCTTTAGTGTGGCGTAAGGTTGCCAACATTAAAGGTAATGCCAATGTAAAATCTACTCCGTGGTATATATTTGATGAGATTGGTCAATGGAAGACAATACATTCAGATTTTATATTTTTTGAGGACTTTAATGATATTTTTAATTTCAGTGAGCAGACGATTAAAGACATAGCTGCCGGGAAATATATAGTGCTGGCTTATATTAAAAAGTCTTTTAATGACCCATTTGTACGCCCCCTTCCCAATTTTATAGCTAAGGGTCACGAACCTGAGTTTGGAGCCGGACGTAAGATGTTTAATTATACATATTCTGCCAAACCTGATGGAAAATATTTTCGTGCGGAAATTAATCTTTCCTCTACCGATGGTACGGAGGTAAAGGCTCATAAAGGGAATTGGTATTACAGATTGGTATTTGTGGGTGTAGAGGACGGATTTTTTAAAAGTTCTACTTCTAAGGAAGTCCTAAAGGAAGAACTGCAAAAACTCAGCTACGAAGAGGTCTGTGAACGCTACGGAATTGAGCCTTAAGTGATAAAAAAGCGGAGCTGCGGCTGGCAGCTCTGCTTCCCACATTTAAAAAATTAATTGCAATGAAAACAAAACTATTTCAAATCGGGCTAATCTTGCTCGTAATTTTTGGGAGCACGTCGTGCAAAAAAGCACTGGAAAACGCGCTAAGTACAGAGATTCCCATCACGGGAAAATCCATAGTTTTTGAGGTGGACGCGGCAACCAAGTCGGCAGAAGCGTCAGCAACACGTGCCGGCGAAACCGAAGAAGTGTTATACGAAGGTGATTTGAAAATTAACATTGCCGCCGAGTTGAAAAAACAAGGCTTTTCGTTCGAGAACATCAAATCGTTTCTTATCACTCAGGGAACGATTGAAGAAGCAGCCCCATCGGGGTTTGATATGAAAGGCTTTGTGGGAGCGAAACTCTACTTTGAAAACAAAACAAAACTGGTGGCAAAAGCAGAAAAAATAGAAGGGAACAAAGTGCGTTTCACTATTGTGAACGGCGAGTTGCTCGATAAACTCAAGGAGGATAACCTGCACATCATCCTCACTGGCGTTCGCCCCAATAAAAAGCTGAAGCTGAGGTTGGTAATGGATTATAAAGCGAAAGTGAGTTTGATTAAATAGCATCAAAAGCCAAAATTCCCGCTTTTCACTTCGTTTGCTAAAAAACGTCTTTCCAACGTGTTGGATGAGACACTCTTCATAGTTTGAATAACACCGGGCGGGTGAGTGTATCCGTTCGGTGTTTTTTGAAAACCTGTTTTGAATTTTCGAGTAAATCAATGGCCGTATATGCACCCCCGCTCTTCTTGTATGGATAGTTAAAACCTTAGTACAAAAAAGCAAATACAGCAAAGCACCTTATTACCTTATTATATATCTGCCTATTACATTATATAAATGGTTGCATTTTTATCCCGAGGCTCACGTTAAAATACGATTCGCCTATCCCGCCATGCGGGACAAGTTGCGGTTATAAAATAGAGTAAGGCGTTTATGCGGATAATTATACCAAAAAAACATTCTCATAAAAAACAATTAAAATGAACACAAAAAAATCCATCATCCTACTCATTGCCTGCCTATTGCTGTCGGCAGGCGGTTATGCGCAAATCCGTTACGGCGGCCGCGCCGAAATGTCCATCAACAACCCTACTTTTACCGAAGGCAAGAATAAACTGGAGCAGCCGCCCGCCTTTATGATAGGCACCGGAGTGGAAAACAGCATCCCGAAAATTGACATGAGTTTGGAGAGCCTTTTTATGATTGGCGGCGAGCGGGTGAAATTTATTTATCCCGACGACCCTGAGAATAATTTAGACTTAACCTTTCGGCTTTTAGAACTTTCTACGATGTTGAAAAAGAAATTCAGCACGGGTGTTCCCGTCAAGCCTTATGTGGGCGCCGGGATGTATGCCAAATTCTATATTTCCGAGAGGGTGTACAATGCCTTGCTTTCGGGAGAAAAGGAAACTCAAGCACACGAATCGGAAGTGGACTCCTCGGTGGGAATCCTTGCCGGAGCCGGAGTGGAGGTGGCAAATCACGTAAACATCGGCATTAATTGGCGGTATGTGATTACCGGAGAAAACGCACGGTTCATAAAAGACGGTACCAAGCAGCAAAAAAGCCTCTTTACCGTGTCTTTGGGGGTGTTTTTTTAGGCATAAAAGTACAAGGCAAAAAAATGATTGTCCGCAATGGCAATTTATTTGGATGTTTTGCAGGTAAACTTGTTCTCAAAACTCTCTAAATAAAAACATATTCACTTAATAAAAACAAAATGAAAACAACAATTAAATTACTGCTCGCTCTTGCCGTGATACTGTCGGCAGGCTGTAGCGAAGATTCGGAAGGCCTTGCCTCCTCCTTAAAAGGAACGGCCTGGCTCGCAGAGCGAGTCGAGCTAAAAAACGGCGATAACTACGGTGAAACGGACTTCGAACCCTATTGGATACAATTTATGGATGGTCAATTTATGGCGTTACCTGTAGAAGGAAACTACAAAATAGACAAAAAAGCCGGAACTCTGTCAATCAACAACGGAGAACCCTACAAATATAGGATAACAAACAATAAAATGATTTGGGAGGCTGGCATCATGCGAATCACATTTAAAAAAGTAAACCCTCCCGACTCGAAACTACTTATATGCGATTGGACAATATTCAGCGCTGAATATTTTAATAAAGGCACCCATGAATGGCGGGACATAGACCCACTGCCTTCTAGTGAAGTAACATTCAGCTCTTCAACTGAGGGAGCCCTCAACGGCACTCCCTTCACTTACAAACTTATAGGTAATGTGATAACCTTTACTCCCGGAGATAAAAAAATATTTATTACCGAACTTACCCTTGACAACTGTACATATATCGAATTCGATAATAACACTAAAAAGATAAATAAAATTGAATGGATAATAAGCAAATAAGATACAGTCAACAACGAGCAAACAACATAAAAAAATAAATCAAAATGAAAACAACAATTCTTACCATTGCCATCGTCTTGATGATAAGCCTATCGGGGCAGGCACAGCAAGCGGCACAAACAACAACTACACCGTTGCCTGCCGCACTGAAAAGCTTAACCCCCGATTTGCGGACGGGGTTTCAATTCTCGCTCAGGGGAGGATATGATTTTCCTACCTATCCCGCCAAAGAATTGGCAGAGTATTACAATTCGCGCGTTTTTAAAGCAAAAGGCGGTCCGATGGGTGGCGTGTCTGTCGATTATTATTGGGATTGGTTCGGCGTTGGGGTTGACGGCGATTACATTCGCAATACGCTGACACATCCTTTTGACCCCCCTCTGAACCATAAGGCTGATGTGGAAAAAGCAAAAATGCCGATTACGCGCCTGTTTGCGGGCGTGGGACCCAATCTCCGTTATCTCGACCCGTCTTGCTCATTTTCGGCCGAACTGAACACCCGCGCGGGGATAGGGAGTATAAAAGGAGAAGACTTAACCAGATTTACGGCTTTCAATGCTTCGGGTTTCTTTTCCATAAAAATACAGCCTCGGTTTACCTATTTTGTAAATCCGTGGCTCGGTTTTCACGCCGGCGCCTACTATATGCACCATTTCAAGGTGCCGTACAAACCTTATTTATACGATGAAACACATCCCGGAGAAGATGTTCCGAAAGTAAATATCTCCTCCATCGGCACCTTTGCCGGAGTTACCTTCCGCATTTCGCCGCCGCCCGCCGTACCTGTACCTCCTAAACAAGAGAGAGCGCCCGAAAACTTTGTGATAAACGGCAAAGTGGTTATTTGCGAAACCACCACGCCCATCGAAGGGGTTACCATTGTGGTGAAAGAGAAAAGAAACGGACAGGAAAAAATATTGACATCCAACAGCAAAGGAGAATTTTCTTTTGAAGTGATGCCCAACTCCGAACTCACCATCTACGGCAAAAAAGCCAACTATTTCTCGCAAGTGGTTACTATTGGAGCGCAAGATATTAAACGCTACCGCAACGTAATCCTTGAGATATGTATGGAGCGCGCGGATTGCGACGAATCGGTGCGGTTGAACAACATCCACTACGATTTGGATAAATACGATATCCGTCCCGATGCCCGTCCCGAACTCGACCGCTTAGTACAATTCCTGCGTGATAATCCCGAAGTGAGGGTAGAACTCTCCTCGCACACCGACTCGCGCGCCTCGCACGAATACAACGAAAGGCTGTCGCAAAACCGCGCCAATTCGGCACGCGCCTACATCATCTCCAAAGTCATTGCCGCCGACAGGATTATATCGGTAGGATACGGCGAAACCCGTTTGCTCAACCGCTGCGCCGATGGTGTTCCCTGCTCCGAAGCCGAGCATCAGTTGAACCGCCGCACGGAAATGAAGGTGATTTGTCCGAAATAAAACAACGTGTAGGAGCGGATACTCCTATGGTGGTTGGATTGTTTTCATTGTTTACGCCGGGCGGTATAGCGCGTCCGTCCGGCGTTTTTCCCTCCGATAAATTCGGAAATGAAAGCGAAAACAATCCCACAAACAAAACCTAAATATCAAAATAAAAAAAAGAAATGAAAACAAAACGTCCTATTTTAGCCATACTTGCCCTGTTGGCTGTAGCCATTACTTTTTGCGGCTGCAAAGAACTGCTTGGCGCGTTGGCAGAATCGTACACCATTCCGTCCGAAAAATTGGAAGGAGTGTGGGAACGCTACAAAATGGAAGCCAACGAAAATGGCTCTTGGAGAGAAGTGGATCAAGGAAATCACTACATTTCGTTTGATACTGAAGCAGAAAGCGGGCAAAGCTCCGACTTTGGCAAATTCACCTACTTTTTACAGGCACGCGAAGTGCGCTTCAACCCCCAAAATATTTATGAAGTAGCCCCGCCGCGTAACCTGATGTGGGTGAACGAGCAAAATCCGTGGGAACTTGCCTGGAGTTTCGAAAGAAACGGTGTAAAATACCGCGAATATCTTAAGCGGATAAACCCCGACGGAAAGCGTCCACTAGGAGGCATCAGCAAGGAACAGATGGAACGCATCCGCGAGGTAGGGGCAAGAGGTAGTAAAAGAAAGCAAAGACGTCCGCCGCTTAAAATAGATTAAGTCAAATAATTGCAATTTAAGGTGTCTATTACATAAAAAACATTTGAAAACATTAAACTCCAAAAAATGAAAACAACAAAACTTACCCTTATTCTTATTCTGCTTTTTGCGGTAGGAAGCGCCACCGAATTCAGTGCTCAAAGCTGGTTGGAACGTCTGGGAAAACGAGCCGAAAACACGGCTAAACGCAAAGTGGAGCGCAAAGTGGAAGAGAAGGTGGACAAAGCCGTGGATAGAGCGTTCGATAAAACCGAAGAGGAAATCAAAAAAAGTTCACAAAAAAAGGAAGCGTATGAGGATGACCCCGTAATGGAAAAAACATCTCAAAAAGAACCCAGACAAAAACGCGGCAAACAAAAAACGGTGAACGAAAACTTTGAAATAATTGAAGAGGACGTTACCGACGAATACAGTCTTCCGCCCGCTTTACCCGGGGACGTGCAAAACATCTCCGACTGGGAGAACGGCGAACCTTTTTACGCCCTGAAGAAAGGCGGTGTAGTTGAGTACACAAACTACGATGGAAAAGGCAGAGTGAGTAGTTACGTGAAAAACAAAGTAATAGAAATGCAACGACACGGGAGAAATATAACGGCCGTGCTTGCCGGAACAGAAACCAACGCGAAAGGAAAAGAATTGGGGTCAGCCACTTTATCGCTGCGTTTCCAAAATGGCAGTTTTTATGTGGATTTGTTAAGTATGATGCCTCCAAAAGGATTGGAAAATGCTGATTTTGACGCGAAAATTACTGGCAGGGAAATGATGATTCCCGAAAAACTGGCGCCCGGGCAGGTGCTTCCCGAAGCCGAAATGCAATTCAATATAAAAATGAAAGGCGATGGCGATTCAATGGCTCTTCCTCCTATTGTTGTCCGGGTGTTCAACCGCAAAGCCATAGGAGCAGAAAGTGTAGAAACACCTATTGGCAAATTCGTTTGCTTCAAAATAAACCAAAGTGTGGAGATGGAGTTGCCGCTTATCGGCAAGCAGGTTTCGTCCGGCACGGTATGGATTGGCAAAGGAATGGGGGTAGTTAAATCGGTGTCGTACGACAAAAAAGGGAAACTTCAAGGCACTACGCTTTTAACCAATTTGGAATAGCAACGTTTTCATGTTGAACGATAGTCAAAATAAGCCTCAACTTCTGTTTGTTCTTTTTTTTATCAGTAAATCAGGTGTTTATCCTTATTGCATGCGCAGATAATACAAGTAGGCACAAATGTTAATGCGTGATTTGTACAAATTTTTGCTCAGATAGTATAAATGACTCCGGCATACTTGGCTTACCTTTAATGTAAGTCTTGTTCGATTGAGTTGAACAGAGGTTCGATGGGTGAGTGAAATGTTTAAAAACAATCGTATAGCCTTACTTCACATCTTTGTTTTCACGCGGTTAAATTTTAAAAATTCAACAAAATGAAAAAAATAATGATACTCTTGGTTGTTGTTCCCGCACTCGTTTTGTGCGGAGCGTCTATTCCTAAAAAAGACAGCGTTAGGAACGTTAAAACGATAAAAATGCTCTACAAAGAGTATAAGAACGGAGAAATTAGTGAATGTAAATACAAAGGGAAAACCGTTTATAGAGCGGTTTTGAACGCTTATGACGCGGCTTCTCACATTTACGATACGGAGGGAAATCTAATTGGAACTTGCAATTACGCGTGGGGAATGCCCGACCCAATTTGTTGGGAACTCACAGATTTTGAGGTGATTTACAGGGTGAGAAAAAATATTTGGGGTGAACCGGGTGTGAGATTAAAATTGAACAAAAAACGGCGTTAGTGCTAAAAGTCAAAAGCGTAATCGCTAAGAGGAAAAATTAAAAGTCATATAAACAAAACGATAAGGAAATGAAAAAAATACTGTATTTATTTGTCATAGCGTTCGCAGTAATGGCATTAGTTTCTTGTGGACGCAGCGAAGGCAAGAGCGCGCTTCGTGATTTGGAAAAAATTGTGGAAAAAGCGGAAAAGAACAAAGACAAACTCTCCGCGGAAGAATGGAAAGAGTTGTTTGCAGAATTTCAGGAAAAAGAGGCAATTGCCAACGAGGCTGCCGAAAAAAACGAATTGGGGATTACCGGCAAGGTAAAACTCCTCGCACTCACTACCCGCTGGGCTGCCGCATACGGGCCCAGGATGTTTGAAGATATGGCATCGGAAATGGATGAAGCTGGCCTCAATGATTTTGAGGGAGAATTGAAAAAAATGGGGGGAGAACTGAAAGAAATGCTCAAATCGTTGAGCGAAGACTCCATTATGCAAGAAGCATTGGAACAAGACAATTAGAGCTGCCGAAGGCTTCGTCCTTCCGTCGCCTTAAAACCAATAACAGGCATATGAAAACAAATCTCAAAATACTGCTTGCTACCGCTGTTTTGGCGTTTGGCACGGTTGGTTTAGAATGTAACGGGCGCGTTTTCGCGCAGGAAAACCCCGATGTTACCATTGTGCGTACCCGCCAAATAGGGAAAAAGCGCACCATAGACATTCAAAATAACGCGTTTTTTGTTGTCCTTACCACAGCCGAAACCCCAAACTCAACCATCGGGTTGGGCATAAAAGCGTTGGAGGGCTATGAAGATGGCGTGTGGATCGACCTCAACAACAACAAACAAAAAGAGGCGGGCGAAGAAATAACGCTTCTTGATGGTGAACGCGCAACGTATGTCATCCAGGCGCCAACCGTTACCCTGTATGGCAAAATTACGGAATTGGATTGTTCCGGCAACAACCTGACGGCACTCAGTACATCGAATTTCTCTTTTCTCGAAAAAATGAATTGTTCATCCAATCAAATTACCCAGTTGGATGTAAGCCGTTGCAACTTGTTGAAAGATTTAATTTGTGACAACAACAACCTCGCTTTGCTAAAAACCGGCAAAATGAAAGCCCTTGAGCGGTTGAGTTGCGCAGGAAACTTGCTCACTAAACTGGATGTGAAAAAGACAAACACGCTGGAATGGATATCGTGTGCGGGCAACAGCATCAGTGGCAAACAGATGGCCGCTTTGCTCAAAAGCCTTCCCAATCGCGCAGGCAGGGAGCAGGGAGCAATCATAGTGGGCGGCTGGAAAGATGGCGAAGAGAACAATTGTACCGAAGAACAGAAACAAATAGCCCTCGCGAAAAACTGGGAAGTAAAAGATTGATATTTTATGAATAAGTTAGTTTATTGTATAATCGTTTTCCTGTTCTTTGCGGGCGTTTCGCTCGCGCAAGATAAAACGGAAGGAGCACCCATTTCGGTGGAAATTTCGTCGAAATACCTCGCTCCTCAACAAGAGTATACCCTAAGCGGGCAGACCGAAACCGGCAACATGTCGCTCAATATAAAAGTTGAAATTTTATCCCGTTCATCTGTATTGGAAACGGAAGATGTGGCAACCGAAATTACCGGGAAATACCAAATTACCCGAAAAGCGCCCGCCGATAAAGGCATCTATCAAGCCAAAGTAACGGGTGCCGACGGTAAAATGTCGGATACGGTGTCTTTTGTGGTCGTCAGTCCGGTGGGGGTGAGCAAAGCTTTGGCTCAACATTTCGATAAACCGGTAATGCTGGCTCAGAAAGGGTTGGAAACGTCAAACATTATCGTGAGCAGAATGCCGCCTTCGGTAGCCAGGCAAGAATTCAAAGGGAAATATATAGAAGTAGCCGCGCAATTAGCAGAAATGAACGGGCAATTGCGTGAAATGAAAGCCAACTTTGTGAAATTCATGGATATTGCCGCCGACAAGCCGGAAGTGATGGGCGAAGTGGACACATATATTCCTCAATTGGAAAGTCAGTTGGGTGAAATGGAAATGAAAGCGACAGAATTCTCATGGAAACTATCCGCCGGAAGCCAAGATTTAGCTTCTACCTGCGATAATTTGGACTTTGCCATTGAAGCGTTGGGTTTTGCTTCTTCTTTGTTAAACATTCAGGCGTCCATAATAGGCACAATTGATAACTGCATCAAAAGTGCGCTAAGGTCTAAGGTGGTGGATGAAACGATAGAAGATAAAGATTTTAACGCAGCTGCAGAATTAGCCCTGAACGGCGCAGCGCGGATGTCCAATCCGATTGCATTGTCATTGGGATTGCTTTTTGACATCAGTCAGCATTTAGCTCAAAAAATGTATGACCAATTTTGTGAAGAACTGAAAGGCCCCTTTACCGGCAAATTTTTTGCTGAATTTGAGGCCGGCGATGCCCAAGGTGTTTGGGAAAGATACAGTATAGGGATGAAAGGGGAGTTGGTGTTGCGGTATGGTAAAACGGGCAATTCTAAAATCGGCTTTACCGTAAGCGGTGAATTTAGAGGAACTTATACGGATTATGATTTTTGGACAGATATTTTAAAGGTGGAACCCTTACCGAAAGATGTTTACATTCTGTATCAGAAAGTTCTCAATCCTGTTTCGAGTTATAGTGCAGAGAGGCAGGTTACTTTTGGACGAGCCGAAACAATCATTCCCGGAAATTTTCGCGTGAAAGTAAAAGGTGTGGTAAAGGATGAAAAATTGCTGCTAAAATTTGACGATAAAGCGTTGATCAATCAGTTGGGTACTACGGAATCTTTCCGGCTTATTGTTGTCGCTACCAACCCGATAGTTCTAATACCACAGGTAAAAGTGTTTAAATTTCCCGTGGCGCCCGCACGATCGATTTTTATTGTGGCTATGGGTGAGGAGGGCCAAGAATTTGAATTGAAAGACTCCCGTGGATATTCATATGAACAAAGCAAAATGGAAAACGTGGGCAGAAGAATAACCGCCAAAAAGGTAATCGATAATAAGAGAACTCTCTCAAACGATGAAATTCGGTTGAAAACCACATTGGACATTCGTCTTGAAACCAAAGACCATTATGAAGAATAATATTGCCCTTATATCAGGTAAAAACAAATACATCAATTTTTTTAACCCTCAACTTATATAACAATGATGGAAACAGAAAACCAACCCCCTATTCCCCCGGTATCGGTTGCGGAAGAAAACGGGCACGCTACCCAAACGGACAATGGCATTGCCATTATTTCCTACCTTACCCTTATCGGGTTGATAATAGCTTTTGTGGTGAACAACGACAAAAAACAACCCTTCGCGCGTTACCATATCCGGCAGGCGCTCGGTTTAAACATTACCGGCCTTGCGTTGAGTTTGGTGAACGTAATTCCCATTTTAGGCTGGGTTGTTAGCATTGTCGGGATGTTTATTTTGCTCTATATGAACATCATGGGGATAATAAACGCCGTGAACAGGAGAGAAAAACCGCTTCCCATTTTGGGCAAACAATACGAGGAGTGGTTTAAATCCGTACGGTGAAAGATTGCCGGTTTTATACCATTCTCATTCGTTTGTACTGATGCAGAAATGTGAGGATAGAAACGAAAAATGCGATAAAATCGGCACTCGGCATACTTAAAAATACGCCGCGAAGCCCGAGGTAATTGGGCAGAATCAACAAAAACGGAATCAGGAAAATCAATTGGCGGGTGAGCGATAGAAAAATGGATATCTTGACCTTGCCCACCGATTGAAAGAAATTACTGATCACGATTTGCGCGCCCACAAGCGGGAACATAATGGTGGCCATTCTGAGCCCCATAATGGAAATATCCACCAATTCCACATCGGTGGTAAACATATTGATAATGAGCCGCGGGAAAAGTTGCGAAATTAAGAAACCAAACGTGGTAATGGCCGTGGCTCCCAGTGCGGTGTATTTGAGTGTTTTAAATGCACGGCTCATTTGCTTGGCACCATAATTATATCCAACAATGGGCTGCATACCCATCGTGAGGCCAATCACAATCATAATAAACAAAATGAGCACGCGGTTGATGATTCCGTAGGCGCCTACGGCCAAGTCGCCGCCGTGTTTAATCAAACCGGCGTTGATAACCGATATCACTAAACTGGAAACAAGGCTCATCAAAAACGGCGAGATGCCAATCGCGATGATGGAGCGCACCATTTTATGAGAGATTTTGGGGCAAGTGTTTCCAAAATTCAGAAAACTTTTTTTGCTGATAAAATGCGACAACACCCAAATCAACCCGGTGGATTGTGCCAAAACAGTGGCCAAAGCCACACCTTTCATCCCCCAGCCCAAAACGAAAATAAAAATGGGCGCCAACGCAATGTTTACCGCCACGGTGAGGAACGACGAAAGCATCGCTTTTTGTGGATAACCCGAAACGCGCATTTGGTTGTTGAGGCCCAGAAACACAAAATTGATGGGAATACCGTAAATGAATACCGACATAAAATCGCGGGCATAAGGCAACAGTGCTTCGGTGGCGCCGAAAAGTTGCAAAATGGAGTCTAAAAAAATGAGCGATAACGCCCCTAAAATCACCGAATTAATAGTGTTCACAATCAGCACGTGCCATAAAATATCGCGCGCGCTGGCTTCGTCTTTTTGTCCTAATTTTATGGACAAGAGCGTGGCGCCTCCCACACCAATAAGCATGGAGAAAGCGGCCAAAATGTTCATTATGGGGAAAGTAACCGCCATTCCCGAAATAGCCAATGCCCCAATTCCGTGGCCAATAAAAATACTGTCGACAATATGGTAAACCGATGTTACGATATTGCCGATGATAGCCGGAAGCGAGTATTGAAGAAGGAGTTTTTTTATATCGCCCCGTCCCAAAAGATGCGGGTCGTTTGTATTGTTTTGACGTATTGCGTTCCTTAAATTCATAATGCGGCGCAAAGGTATAAAAAATGCATGAATATGAACCTTGTGTAATTGTTTTAAAAAGAAAGAAATGATGTTTCCACCATTTCTTTATATGAGAGCGTGAGCGTTATGCTCGACAGGCCTATAGATGCTGGCTTTTAATATCTCAGTTTCAGTACAATATCTCCCAACTCTTTAATTTCGTCATGCGTGGTGAAAACAACGCGCCCTTTTTTGGAAAGGACTTCCCAAGCGATGGTGCTTGTAATGTCATCCACAATTTCGCTCGACTTGGTTTGATTGTCAACGCGCTCAAACGTGCGTTCATCTTTCATTTTTACCGCTTGCGAATAATCTTGACGGGCGATAAGCAAATCGCCGCGGCCATCGATGGCGGCTTGATAAATCTCCTGCAAATCGGTCACCATTTTGCTTTGCGATACCGCTTCCTGCATTTCGGATATGGCTTTTGCCTTGCGCTCTTCCTGAAGTTGTTTTATCACCTCCCAACTTTGTTTCACCACTTGGTGCGGTTCCACTTTGTTGTAATTGATAGCTGCAAACCCACTATACACTTGGGGTTGATCTGCCACTTGCTGCAATTTGTTGTAATTGTCTTCCGTTGCAATAACAACACAGTTCAACTCCTTTTTCTGAGCCACTTTAACCAATGCTTTATCAACCGTGTTTAAAAATTCGCGCACAAGGTTATCCACGTATTTGGGATCGCTTGCTTTTGTTGCCGAAGGCACATAATAAGGTGTTTCGGAGAATGGGAAGTCGCTGTTTTTTATTTCGCGGGTAATGCCGTCGTTTAGCGCTTCGTAAAGTGTTACGCCACCTTGCGAGAGTACCATAATAAGGTATTCATCGCTGCGGTTGTATGCTTTTATCACTTGCCGCAAGGCAAACGAATCGGAAATGCTTACCGTGTCGTTATCAACCGGCCACGAAGTGCGGATGTATTCTTTTGTGTTGTTTGAAAGAAAAATGTGCAGGCTGTCTAAATTGAAGCGTACATCAATTTCATCGGCCACGTTTTTTATATTTTCCAATAAACCGGCCGCGTCGCGTTTGCCGAATTCTTCTGTGATTTGATTTTCGGCTTTCGAGAGCAAGTTCTTCAATAATATTTTGTCCTTTTCGTTGTCGGGATGAGTTCTGTGCGTATTCATAGAAATGGTTACGCATGGGGTGCTTTTTTCTTGAGCTAATGTCTCTATTTTCTGCAAAATTGTCATATCTGTCTCTGTTTTATATAATTAAATTCAATTTGATAATAGGGAGGAGTTTTATTGTCGGATTGCCTTTTTGCTCAACTCATCTGGGATATCGCATCCCGGACAGCCACTACAGAAGGAATTGTTTTTCTTTGTGAAAAAGAATTTGTAAATGCTGTTAAGCACAACAATGCCTACTATAATACCGATAATAATAACAATGAATAATTGAATGTTCATATAGGTGAAACAAGAAAACAGTTAAAATTGTTTTTTAACAATTTATAAAATCAGGTAGTGTTGTATTTTCATCGCGAATAGATTAGATGAAAAAACTGCCAATCTGATGTATCAAAAGTGCCAATAACCACGCCAAACCGGTTGAGTAGAACACGCTGAAAAGCGCCCATTTCCACGTGTGCGACTCTTCTTTTATGGCCACGATGGTGGCAATGCAAGGAAAGTAAATCAAAATAAACACAAGAAAACCAATCACTACCAGTGGAGTGAAAACAGGCGTGCCATCGGCATACGTTTCGGATAGCAACCGTTCTTGCAGCGATTTTTGATTTTCGCTGTCGCCCGTGTAAAGCACACCCATAGTGCTAATAACAATTTCTTTGGCCGCCATACCGGACAAAATGCTTACCGACATTTTCCAATCAAACCCCAGCGGGCGCATAGCAGGTTCCATAAAATGCCCTATTCTGCCGATATACGAATTCACCTGATGTTCAGTATTGCGCGCGTGCTCCACTTCCACTAGCAAGCTGTCTTTCTCTGCCTGCGGCAATGAAGCGCTTTCCAATTGTGTGACTTGCGCATCGAATTTCGCGTCGATTTGGTTGTCTTGCGGAAAATATCCCAAAAACCAAATAATTATGGATGCGATAAGAATGGGGCCGCCCATCTTCAACAAGTATTGTTTTGAGCGCTCCCACATATGAATGATAACGGACTTAAACGTGGGCATCCGATACGGTGGAAGTTCCATCACAAAGGGAGTGTCTTCTTCCGAAAAGAATCTTTTGCGTAGCAGCAGCGCGGTTAAAATGGCAACCAAAATTCCCACGGCATACAATCCCAACATAACCAAACTGCCATGCTTGGCGAAAAACGCGCTCACGAACAAGATATACACCGGAAGCCGCGCGCTGCACGACATAAACGGCACAATCAACATAGTAATCATGCGGCTGCTTCGGCTCTCAATGGTGCGTGTGGCCATCACCGCCGGCACATTACAGCCGAAGCCCATAATTAGTGGAATAAACGATTTTCCGTGCAGCCCGATATTATGCATCAATTTATCCATAATAAAAGCTGCTCGCGCCATATAGCCCGAGTCTTCCATAAAAGCGATGAAAGCGTACAAAATTACAATGTTGGGCAAGAAAACAATCACGCCACCCACGCCGCCTATCACGCCATCAACAATCAAGTCTTTGAGCGGGCCTTCGGCCATATTTCCACGAATGGAGTTGCCAATTTCGGCCACCAGCCACTCAATCCAATCCATAGGATAGGCGCCTAAGCGGAAGGTGGCTTCAAACATAATCCACAGAAATACGAAAAACAGCGGCAGCCCCACGTATTTATTGGTGAGAATAGAGTCGAGTAGGGGTGTGGTGTCCGAAAAGTTAGTCTTTTCGGTGAGTGTTTCTCTGAGCGCGCCGGCAATAAAACCATATCGTGCATTGGTTAGTGCCGATTCGGGGTCTTCGCGCAGCAGCCTTTCCACGTAATCCAACTCTTTGTCGCGCCGTGCGATTATTTCCTCTGCTTTGGGAAGTTTTTTAACCGCTTTTTCCACCTCTTTGTCACCCTCCAACAACTTAATGCACACATACCGCTTGGGCATGTTCAATTGCGCCGGGTTGCGCGTGGATAATTCGCGCGCCATAATGGCGATTGATTTTTCTAAAACCCGCCCATAAGGGATTTTCACCTTGTTGTTTTCTTCTTCGGATTCGTAGATATCAATGACCGTTTCGAGAAGTTTGGGAATGCCTAAGCCTTTTTTGCCAACCGTGGGCACAAAAGGCACATTCAGCATTTCCGAAAGCGATTCGTAATCGAATTTGCGGCCGCTTTTTTCCAGTTCATCGTACATGTTGAGCGCCACCACCATGGGTTTTTCCAGCTCAATCAACTCAGTTGTGAGATACAGGTTTCGCTCCAATGCCGATGACGCCACCACGTTGATGATGACATCGGGTTTTTCTTCGAAAATATATTTGCGCACATACAGTTCTTCGGGGGAATAAGCTGAAAGGGAATAGGTGCCGGGTAAATCGGTGAGTTTAAAGGTGTAGCCGTTGTGTTTTAGCGTTCCTTCTTTGGCATCTACGGTAACACCGCTGTAATTGCCAACATGTTCGTGCGCGCCGGACGCCAGGTTGAAAATGGATGTTTTTCCCGCATTGGGGTTTCCCACCAACGCCACGCGAATAATTTTTTTGTGCGTGTCTTTCACGTGATGCGTTTCGTGCGTTTCTTCTTCCGGCAATTCGTCGTCAGAAATCTCATCGTCCACATCTTCTTGGCGTAAAAGGTCTTCTTTTAGTTTTGAAATTTCAATCAATACGGCCTCGCTTCTTCGCAACGACACTTCATAGTCCATAATGCCGTATTTGATGGGGTCTTTCAACGGTGCGTTCAAAATGGCTTTTACTTCTTGTCCGCGCACAAATCCCATCTCGAGAATGCGTTTGCGAAACGCTCCCGAGCCGTTTACTTTTATGATGTATGCCTTATCTCCGGTTTGTAGTTCAGAAAGACGCATAAAAACAATTCTCCTTTTGCGGTGCAAAGAAACGCATTTTTTGCCTAAAAAGCGACTTTTTATGGGGATATTATTTATAATCGGTATAAATAAAAGATTTTTTATGAATGAAGAATCAAGATTTAGAATCCGTTAATGAGATATTTGGATGTACCAATATAAGTACGTATTTTTGTAAAAAAATAGATTACATTATGAAAACAGCAAATTATACAGATCTTCGAGCCAATTTAAAAACTTACATCGATGCGGTGATTAATGACGCGGAAACTGTGGTTGTTAATCGTGGAGGCGGCAAAGGCGTAGTGATGATTTCGCTCGAAGAATACAATTCCATCAAAGAAACAGAATACATTATGCGCTCTCCGGCAATGGTGGATGCCATTAAACGAGGTGAAAAAGAAATAGCGAAAGGTGAAGGCGTTAAAATTGATATGGATGAATTATGGAAATAATTTTTTCCAAGCAGGCGTTAAAAGACCGTGATTACTGGAAGAAAACCGGCAATAAAGCCATAATGAACAGGATTACCGCCTTATTGCAAGATATAAAAAACCATCCCTACACGGGAATAGGAAAGCCCGAACCGTTAAAATATGATTTATCCGGCAAATGGTCGAGAAGAATTAACAGCGAACATCGGATAGTTTATTCGGTAGATGAAGAAAAAATAGAAGTACATATTCTTTCAATGAGATACCATTACAAATAAAGTAATAAACGAGGATGAATCATCAATCCTTTGAAGGAAACGTCTTTTGTGAAATCAAAATTTATTATCTTTGCTTTCTCGATAATTCTGCGATGCTTAACTTATAACATATTAATACATTTATGGCAAAAAAACCATTTCATTACCAAGAACCTTTTCCGATGTCGGAAGACAAAACCGAATACTACTTATTAACCAAAGAACATGTATCTACGGCTGAGTTTGAAGGAAAAGAAATACTGAAAGTTTCCCAAGAAGGTCTTACGCTGATGGCACAAACTGCGTTTCGCGATGTGGAATTTCTGCTTCGTCCCGAACATCAGGAGCAGGTAGCAAAAATACTTACCGACCCCGATGCCAGCGATAACGACAAGTACGTGGCGCTTACCTTTTTACGCAATTCCGAAATATCGGCGAAAGGCATTCTTCCTTTCTGTCAGGATACCGGAACGGCCATTATTATGGGCAAAAAAGGCCAACAAGTGTGGACGGACGGAAACGATGAGGAAGCCCTCTCACGCGGTGTGTACAACACGTTTGTAAACGAAAATCTGCGCTATTCGCAAAACGCGCCGCTCAATATGTACGACGAGGTGAATACCGGCACAAACCTGCCGGCGCAAATAGATTTATATGCCGTGCAAGGCAACGAATACAACTTCCTTTGCGTAGCAAAAGGCGGCGGTTCGGCCAACAAAACTTATTTGTATCAAGAAACAAAAGCGTTGCTAACACCGGGAAAATTGGAAGAGTATTTAATTGAAAAAATGAAATCGCTGGGTACCGCTGCGTGTCCGCCTTATCACTTGGCGTTCGTTATCGGCGGCACATCTGCCGAAGCCAATTTAAAGACCGTTAAGATGGCATCCACAAAATACTACGACAACCTACCCACCCAAGGAAATGAATTCGGCCGAGCCTTCCGCGATATAGAAATGGAAGAAAAGCTGAAAAAAGCATCCGAAGAATTGGGATTGGGCGCGCAGTTCGGCGGGAAATATTTTGCTCACGATGTGCGTGTAATCCGCTTGCCGCGCCACGGCGCTTCGTGCCCTGTGGGAATGGGTGTTTCGTGCTCAGCCGACCGCAATATCAAAACAAAAATCAACAAAGAAGGCATTTGGATTGAAAAACTGGAAGACAACCCAACGCGCTTAATTCCAGAATCGATGCGAGAAGCGGGTGAAGGTGGCGGCGTGAAAATCGATCTTAATCGCCCAATGCCCGAAATTTTAGCCGAACTCTCAAAATATCCGGTTTCTACTCGTTTGTCTCTCAACGGAACCATTATTGTTGGGCGAGATATCGCGCACGCGAAACTGAAAGAACGCATCGATCGTGACGAAGGCCTTCCGCAATACATTAAAGATCACCCCATTTACTACGCAGGCCCGGCAAAAACGCCCGAGGGTTACGCGTCGGGCTCAATGGGGCCGACCACCGCGGGGCGCATGGACTCATACGTGGATTTGTTCCAGTCGCATGGCGGAAGTATGATTATGTTAGCTAAAGGGAACCGTAGCCAACAAGTAACGGATGCCTGTAAAAAGTACGGCGGATTTTACTTGGGAAGTATTGGCGGCCCGGCGGCTGTGCTTGCACAAAACAGCATCAAGAGCTTAGAATGTGTGGAATATCCCGAGTTGGGAATGGAAGCCATTTGGAAAATTGAAGTGGAAGATTTCCCGGCATTCATTTTGGTGGACGATAAAGGAAACGACTTTTTTGAAGTGGTAACGCAACCCAATTGCTCTTACCATTAATAATAAAGGATAAAAACTGAAAAAACGTGGCGGGAAAAGATGTTTCCGTCGCGTTTTTTTGGTTTAAAGAATTGAAGCAGTTTATATTTTATGTGTTATGAAACTATGTAATAGAGGGTTGAGAAATTTTAGAAAACTTACAAAAAGAAAACACTTGCGCCCGCAATACTAATCACTGCGCCAATCACTTGGCGGGCGGTAATTTTTTCTTTGAACATAATGGCCGACGGCACAATAATGAAAATCGGCACAAGTGCCATCAATGTGGCGGCAATGCCGGTATCGGTGTGTTGCACGGCATATAGCGAGAGCGCCACGCCCACAAACGGGCCAAAAATAGTGCCGATGGTGATGGGCACCATGCTTTTTTTATCGGTGGAGGCTTTGAAAACCCGGTTCCACCGTCTTGCAAAAGTGACCAGCAGCGCGAAGCACACAAACCCGAAAATCGCACGAATTTGCGTGGCAGCCACCGCGTCGTAATCACCCATTCCCTTTTTGCTGAGTACTAAGCCTACGGCCTGTCCCAAAGCGCCACCCAGCGCATACAAAAAACCTCTTAACGGAACATTCAGTTTCAACCCTTTCCCCGCTACGGCAAGCATAATGCCCGAAACACTCACCACAATGCCCAAAATACTTTTTACGGACAGCACTTCCGCTAAAAACAGCCATCCGATAACCGCCGTCATCATAGGCGCGAGGCTCATCACAAGTTGCGAGGTGCGCGAACCGATAATGGTATAGGATTTAAACAAAAACAAATCGCCCAAAAAGAATCCGATAATGCCCGAAATGCCCAACCAAAGCCAATTGTGCGGCGTGGCATCCATCGGGAAAAACATGCCGCGCGTGATGAGAGTGGTCAACCCCAGAAAAACGATTCCCAAAAATATGCGGATAATATTCACGGAAAGCGATCCGACCCTGCGTCCCGCTTTCTCAAAAAAAATCGCGCTCAATGTCCAGCAAACCGCGGTGAGCAACGAGGCTATCTCGCCAATGTGTGATTGAAAAGGCATATGGTTTATAATCAGCTCAGTACGTCTTCAAATTCGATGTCTTGCGAGGCAAGGAAAAAGACTTTGTTTTTAATGGGTTGTGTGTTGTTTTTTAATTGCTGGTAATATTCAGCGTAATTATTATCGGGCGCTTTCAGCCCCATCATCACCATGGTGCTGTCTTTAGATTCTTCGTTAATGATTTCCCAAAACTTTTTGCCGTGAGACACAATCACCTTGTGGCTAAATGAAACACGCATCGTATCGAGAATGTCTTGCAGAAACTCGCGAGTGCTTTCCACGGCTTCGTCAGAAGACACCACCATTTTCACGCACACGGTTATGTTTCGCCAATGCGGGCTGCTTTTAATTAAGTGTGCCATAATCATCATCAAACCACCGTTGCCTTTGAGCCCGCCCCACCACAAATCGATTGTTTTTTCGTCCTCATAATCCAGTTTAAAATCGTTTTGCAGGATAATCACGTTTCTTTTGGATTCGTAAAAGTGCCTTATCATATCGCAATAGGGCTTCAGGTGTTCGTTTTCTTCCGTATCGCCAAGTAGAATTGTATTGGGCGTTACTGAGCCTAAACCATAGGAACTCACCAGTTGCACCGCTCCCGAAAACGGGTCTTTCGCCCGCGTAACCCTCACCAACGTTTTGATGTTTTTTTCAGTTAAGTAAGCCGCGATTTTCTCTTCATAATCGCTTACTCGCTGCAAGGAAACATTTGTTTCGGGCAAAATAGTAGCCACGGTAATCAATCCTTTTTCCTGCACTAAGCCATAAGCGAAATCGATAAGGTGCCATCTTTTGGTAGGCGTTCCCGAGAAAACCAAAATATTGGGGCGCCAGCTTTTCGCGTCCATCTCCCTGGAACTGAGCATCAGTAAGGCATAACGCGCAATTTGCATCAACACACCGTTTCTCACATCGCCGAACGTTGTTTTCAACCTTCTGCGGCGCAACCAAACGTAAATGCCAATGATGATAACCATCGCGACAATGGTGGCAATTGAATTGATGAGAAACATCACCACCAGACAACCGATGGTTCCCAAAAACGAGAAAATCCAGTGAACTTTAAATTTGGGGCGAAAAGAGGGGCTATCCAGTAGGCCTTCGATACCGGCGGTGAGGTTTAAGGTGCCATAAGTGGTTAAGAAAAACATGGTCAGAATGGGCGCTATCATATTTAAATCGCCCACAATCACCAAAAACAAAGCGATAATGGAAGTGGCAATGGTAGCCGCGCGCGGGATTTGTTCCTTGCCGGAAGCTTTTGCCAAAAACGAAAATTTCTTCGGCAACACTTTGTCCACCGTTAATGCTTGCAAAACGCGGGGCGCGCCCAACAAACTTCCCACCGCACTGGACAACGTGGCGCCCCAAACGCCCAATAAAATGGCGCCGCCCCACAAGGCGATTTTTTGCATGATCATCGTATCGCTCACCAAGGTGGCTGCATCGGCCCTCAATGCCAGAAAAATAGGGATGGTCATATAAATTAAATATCCTGTGCCCACGGCCATAAAAGTGCCTCGCGGAATGGCCTTGGCAGGGTTTTTCAAGTCGCCCGACATATTCACGCCCGCCATAATGCCCGTTACAGCGGGAAAAAAGACGGCAAATACAATCCAAAAACTTTCCGATTCGGCAGCCGGAACGCCCCAAAGTTCAATGGAAGAGTTTTCTATCGGCTTGCCAAAATAAAAAGAAATAAGCGATAAGGCAATCACTCCAAGAATAACAAACTGCGCTTTAACCGCCGCCTGCGTTGAAAAAAGGGAAAGCAAACTCAACAAAACGGTGGTAACAATGCCCACCAACTTCATATTGAGAGACGGAAATATGCTGGCCATGCTTTCCGAAAACCCCAAAATGTATAACGCCACGGAAAATGCCTGCGCCAAAAACAACGGGATGCCTACCGCGCCACCCACTTCCAGGCCCAACGAGCGGCTTATCATGTAATACGCGCCACCGCCTTTCACCGGAGCGTTGGTGGCGATGGAAGCGATGGACAAAGCGGTGAGAAAAGTAATGGACGTAGATAAAGTAACAATAATGAGTGTCCCAACCAACCCCACGTTGCCTACCACCCAGCCGAAGCGCAAGTACATGATGACGCCTAAAATGGTCAAGATGGAGGGTGTAAAAACACCGCCAAATGTTCCTAAACGGCCGCCCGTTTGCATAGTTCTTTCCTACTGATTGAGTTAATTATCGGATTAAAAGACCGTAAAATTAAAGATAAAATATGTTTTTAGAAAATTATTCCTGCCGAATTGCCTGAATGAGTTTTTCTGCGGCCTTTTCTATAGATGGTTCACTGCCGAGCAACGTAACAAACTTACTGCCGATGATGGCGCCCGACGCGTTTTCGCAAGCAGCGTCAAACGTGGTTTTATTGGAAATTCCGAAGCCAATAAGGCGCGGATTTTTTAGATTCATGGCATTCACGCGCCTGAAATAGTGCAAATTTTCATCGCCGAAAGCCGTTTTGGCGCCCGTTACGGCTGCCGATGAAACCATATAAATGAATCCGCCGGTGTTTTGGTCGATAAACCGGATGCGCTCTTCGGATGTTTCGGGCGTGATAAGCATAGCCATATGCAAACCTTGGTTCTCGGCTACCGATTTGTACGACTCCATATATTCGTAGAAAGGCAAATCGGGAATGATGACGCCGTCAATACCGCAGCGTTGCGCCTCCATGCAGAATTTCTCGAACCCGAATTGAAGAATGGGATTGAGATAAGTCATTAGCACCAACGGAATTTGCACCGAATCGCGTACCGATGATAATTGCTCGAAGAGCACGCGAAGGGTCATTCCGTTTTTCAGCGCTTGCGTTCCCGATGCTTGAATAACGGGGCCGTCGGCCATCGGATCGCTAAACGGCACGCCGATTTCTATTAATTCCACACCGTTTTTTTCCAATGCATGAATCACGGGAACGGTGTCATTCAAATTGGGATATCCGGCAGTAAAGTATACCGATAAAATGTTTTTGTTTTTTTGTTGAAAAAGTTGGTCTATTCTGTTCATATTTTTTTATGGGTTACGGGTTACGGGTTACGAGTTGAATAAACTCCTTCACGGCTTCCACATTTTTTAATCCGGGTTTTATTTCAAATTTACTGTTAATGTCAAGTCCAATGCATTGTGGATGAGAAAAATTTTGCACTTCTTCCACACCTTCAGGGGAAATGCCGCCACTAAGCAGAAATGGCGTTGTGCCTTGATAATCAGAAAGAATTTCCCAATTGAACTTCTTTCCCGAACCGCCGTAAGCGGCTGTTTTTGTGTCGAAAAGAAAATAATGGCACACAGTGTGGTAGTTTTTTACGAATTCCGAAGGAAAATAATTGTCGATACTGAAAGCTTTAATGATTTTTAGTCCGGTTTTGCCCATTTCATCGCAAAAATCGGGAGATTCACTGCCGTGTAATTGTAGCAAATCCAAACCGAAACGCGATGCCGTTTCCAAAATTTTTCTTTTTGTTTCGTTCACAAAAACACCCACTCGCTTAGCATCTTTGGGAAGATAAGCTGGCACTTCGCTTACAAAACGTGGTGATTGAGGATAGAAAATAAATCCCATCCACTGAGTGCCTACCTTTTCCACGTCCAAAATATTTTGCGCTTCGCGCATTCCGCAAACTTTAACAATCACGGTAAATAACTATTGAATAACTACTGAATAACAGTCAAATAACTACCGACTAACTATCGGATCATCCTTACAAACTCCCCCAAACTCTCTCCCGGTTTCTCCGTTTTCATAAAGTTTTCTCCAATCAAAAAACCTTTATAACCGGCTCTTCGCAATTCTTTTACCGTTTCGGGATGAGAAATCCCGCTTTCCGATACTAAAACCGCTTCTTTCGGAAGAAGAGGAATCATATTGAATGATTTCTTCACATCGGTGACAAAGCTACCTAAATTTCGGTTGTTAATGCCAACGATGTTGTTCTCGGGTGAAATATAATCGATTTCACTTTCATCGTGGAGTTCCAGCAACACATCCAACTCTAAGCTGAGAGCTAATTCCGTGAAACGAAGGCTTTCATGTTTTGAGATAGCGGCGGCAATCAACAAAATGGCATCGGCGCCGTGCGCTTTGGCTTCCAAAATTTGGTATTCGTCCACAATAAACTCCTTGCGCAGCAACGGAACCGATACTTTTTCGCGCGCCGCGCACAAATCTTTCATTGAGCCACCGAAAAAATCGGTATCGGTCAGCACCGAAATGGCAGCAGCGCCATTTTTCTCATATTCCGGCACCACTTCCGCCGCTATCGCGTGTTGGTTTATCCATCCTTTGGAGGGAGATTTCCGTTTAAACTCCGCGATAATACCCGTTTCCGATTGCAGTAGCGCTTCTTTTAACGATCGCGGTTTTCGTGAGAGCTTTTCCATCGATTTTTCAAGCTCCTGAATGGAAACTTTCGTTTTTTGCGCTCCTACTTCAATTTTTTTATGTGCGATTATTTCGCTTAAAACATCTTCCATTTTAATTTTGAGTTTGCAGTTTTGAGTTCTGACCACCTAAGTGTGAGCTGAGTACACAAAACTAAGAGCAAATTACTTATTTATTTCAACAAATTTCTTCAAGGCGTTCAACGCTTTTTTTCCGTACAACGAATCACGCGCAATTTCCACACATTCTTCGATGTTTTTCTCGGATTCAATAATTTGAATGGCAAACGCCGCGTTGGCCAGCACCACATTCATTTGCGCAGGAGTTGCTTCGCACCACATCACGTTGTTGAAAACAGAAACAACTTCTTCTACCGTGTTTCCTCCAAAAATTTCTTCAGGCTTTACTCGCTCAAAACCCAATTCTTCTGGCAAAAACAGTTGTTCGCCTTTGTTGGAAACGACTTTAAATTGTCCTGTAAGCGAAATTTCGTCGTAACCGTCTAAGCTGTGAACGATGCCGAACCTCTTTTTGCTCGCCTGATAAATGTAGCTGTAGAGGCGACACATGGCCAAATCATATACGCCAAGAAGCTGATATTCTGGATTGGCCGGATTGATGAGCGGACCCAACACATTGAAAAAAGTGCGCACACCAAGGCTTTTGCGCACCGATGCCACCGCTTTGAGTGCCGGGCTGAAAAAAGGCGCGTGAAGATAGGCGATATTAGACGCTTCGAGGCTTTTCCTCAATACATTCATATCGGTGGTGAACTTTACGCCTTGTCGTTCCATTGCGTTGCTCGACCCGCACACCGAGGTGGCGCCGTAGTTTCCGTGTTTTACAACGGGATAGCCCGCTCCCGCCACCACAAAGCAGGCCGATGTGGAAATGTTGAACGTGTTTTTTCCATCGCCACCTGTGCCCACAATATCAATGGCCTTATATTCGCCCAAATCCACCGAAACGCGCATTTCAAGCAATGCTTCGCGAAAGCCGATCACCTCATCCACCGAAATGCTTCGCATTAAAAAGATGGTGATAATGGCGGAAACTTGCGTATCGGGCACTTCGCCTTTCACAATGGCAATCAACAACTCGCGCGCTTCGTTTCGATTGAGATACTGGTAATCTAACAGTTTTGTGAGAATGTATTTCATATTTTAAGATGTTGTTTTAATTTGTCATTCTGTTTTCCTCATTCTGCCCCTCGTTTGCAACGAGGGGCTTTTTGTTTCACGTCTAAAACGTGTTATCATTTCCCCCCTCGCTAAAATCGAGGGGGAGAGAGATTTTGTCATCATTATAAGGTACTACAAATGGCTTTCTGTTTCACGTCTCAGACGTGTTACCATCTTCCCCTCGCTGAAATCGAGAGGAAGTCAGAAAGTTTTTGATGATTTTCTCGCCCAGCGGTGTAAGCACCGATTCCGGATGAAATTGCACCCCATGAACATCCAATATTTTATGTTTGAGCGCCATTATGTTTCCGGAAGCATCCACTGCGGTAATCTCCAAATCGGAAGGAAAACTCTCCGTTGAGACAATCCACGAATGGTATCGCCCCGCTTCCATTTCTGGAGGAATTTCGTTGAAAATGTAATCGTTACCAATAATTTCTATGGTAGTTTGCACGCCGTGATGCACCATAGCCGTATTTTCCAGCTTCGCGCCAAAAGCCAAGCCAATAGCCTGATGCCCCAAACAAACGCCCAATATGCTTTTGCGGTCAGCAAACCGATGAATCAATGGAAGCAAATCGCCCGCCTCTTCCGGAATTCCGGGACCGGGCGAAAGAATTATTTTGTCGTATTTCTCCACCTCATCCAACTTCATTTTATCGTTTCGTACAACATCAACGTCATTATAACCAATGGCTTTAATCAAGTGCCGCAGGTTATACGTGAAGGAGTCGTAATTATCGAATATCAGAATTTTCATTTGTTTTTAGGAATTATGTAAGTTCTCATTCAGCTGCCCCTCGTTTGCAACGAGGGCTCTTTGTTTCACGTCTCAGACGTGTTGTTATTTCCCTCATTCTGCCCTTCATTTGTAACGAGGGATTTTTTGTTTCACGTCTCACGTCTCAGACGTGTTACCATTTCCCCCTCGCTGAAATCGAGGGGGAGTGAGAGCTCGCTTCGTTTCGATTGAGGTACTGGTAATCTAACAGTTTCGTGATAATGTATTTCATATTTCAAGATGTTATTTTAATTTGTCATTTTGTTCCTCATTCTGCCCCTCATTTGTAACGAGGGACTTTTTGTTTCTCGTCTCAGACGTGTTACCATTTCCCTCTCGCTGAAATCGAGAGGGAGTTTGATACTTCTTTAGTGCCTTTAGTTATGCAATGTGGCAGCCAAATCGATGGCGTTTTTCAACGCGCGCAATTTATTTTTCACCTCCTGCAATTCGTTCTCATCAATGCTTTGTGAAACGATTCCGGCCCCGGCCTGATACCAGAGTTGGTTGTTACGGCTTACAAACGTGCGGATGGTAATTGCTTGATTTATATCGCCGTTGAAACCGATAAAACCAATGCAGCCGCCATAGGCGCCACGGTTGTGCTCCTCAATCTCGGAAATCAACTGCATAGCTCGCACCTTGGGCGCGCCTGAGAGCGTGCCGGCAGGAAATGTATCAAAAAACGCTTGAATGGGATTTACGTCATCGTCCAGCGTACCGCTCACGCGCGACACCAAATGAATGACGTGCGAATAATATTGCACTTGGCGGTAAAAATCCAACTGCACTTTGTGCGCGTTTCGACTGATGTCGTTTCGCGCTAAATCAACCAGCATCACGTGCTCCGCATTTTCTTTGGGGTCGCGCATCAGGCGCTCGGTGGCTTCGGCATCTTCCTGCAAGTTTCCGGTGCGTTTTGCGGTTCCGGCGATGGGGTCGATGCTGATTTTTTTTCCTTTTATCTGGCAATGCGTTTCGGGCGAAGAACCAAAAATGCGGAAACCGCCAAAATCGAAATAAAACAGGTAAGGCGACGGGTTAATGGTGCGCAACGCGCGATACACTTTAAAATCATCGCCCGAAAACCCTTGCGCGAAGCGCCGCGAAAGCACAATTTGAAAGACATCTCCCTTGTGGCAATGCTCCACGCCCGCGCGCACGTATGCTTTGAATTGTTCATCGGTGATGGGGCTACTTTCTTCGCCTTCTATAAAGAAATCGTATGTGGCAAAATTTCGGGCGTTAATCAGGTTTTCTAGCTTGAAGAGCTGGCTTTCTTCTCCGTCTGAAAGCAATTCAATAAGCAGTAATTCGTCTTTCTGGTGGTTAAAAACCATCAGGTATTTATACAAAATGTAGCGCATATCGGGCGCATCGTTGCGGCCTTCGGTGCTTTCCTTGATGTTGATGTTTTCGGTATATTTCACGCAATTAAACGTGGTGTAGCCAAAAAGTCCCAATGTTTCACTGTTACTTCCTTGTATACTAAAATTTTGAATAAAATTATTTAGCGCGTCAGAAATTGTGAATTCCTCGGAAATACCGGAGGTAACAGTCTCTCCGTCGGGATACTTTTCAATGCATTCGCCGCGGTTTATATCGATATGGGCAATGGGGTTCAACCCAATGTATGATGTGCTGTTTTCATTAGCGTGATAATCGGAACTTTCCAGCAAAGCCGATTGCGGAAACGCGTCGCGAATTTTCAGGTAAAGGCTTACCGGCGTATGCAAATCGCCCATCACTTTTTTGCAGTTGGTTGTAAATTTATATGTCATATTTTTGTGTTGTTTTTTGTGAGTTTCGTCAAGTGCATCAGTTCATTAAATCTTTTTCAATCTATCTTCAATCTCATTCAGTCTTCAGCAATCTTCATCAATCTTTCATCAATCTCCCTTCAATCTCCAATGTGTTTAAAATACGTTGGCAAGTCCTTATCGCCTCTTCCCGAAAGCGTAAGCACCACCACATCCGATGGTTTGAAGCTAATTTTATCGAGCGCGGCCAGCGCATGGGCCGACTCCAGCGCGGGAATGATGCCATCGGAGCGCGTGAGGGCGAAAGCGGCTGCGAGCGCGTCGTCATCGGTTACGGCAACCACCTTTGCGCGGTTTTGCGTGGCCAAATGCGCATGAATGGGCCCAATTCCGGGATAATCCAGCCCGGCGGAAATGGAATAGGGTTCTGTGATTTGTCCGTCTTCGGTTTGCATAACCAATGTTTTGCATCCATGAATGATTCCCACTGAGCCACTTTGAATGGTAGCGGCCGTTTCTCCGCTGTGGATGCCTTTTCCGCCGGCTTCGGCAAGCACGATTTTCACGTTGTCGTCATCCAGAAAATGATAAATGGTGCCCGCCGCGTTGCTTCCGCCACCTACGCAGGCGAAAAGATAATCGGGAGTTTCACGCTTCTCTTTTTCAAGCAGTTGTTTTCTGATTTCCTCACTGATAACCGATTGCAACCGCGCCACCATATCGGGGTACGGGCTGGGGCCAACCGTGGAGCCGATGATGTAATGCGTATCCACCGGGTTGCAGCACCAATCGCGAATGGCTTCGTTGGTGGCGTCTTTGAGCGTCATACTTCCCGAAGTTACCGGAACTACTTTGGCACCAAGCATTTCCATTTTCTTCACGTTCACGGCTTGGCGCTCCACATCGGTTTTCCCCATATACACAATGCATTGCATTTGCATGAGTGCGCACACGGTGGCGGTTGCCACGCCGTGTTGCCCCGCGCCGGTTTCGGCAATAATGCGGGTTTTACCCAATCGCTTCGCGATAAGAATCTGCCCGATGGTGTTGTTGATTTTGTGCGCACCGGTGTGGTTTAAATCTTCGCGCTTGAGGTAGATTTTGCACCCATGTTTTTGAGAAAGGTGATTTGACAAATAAAGGGGTGACGGCCTGCCCACATAATCGCGAAGCAATTGCTGAAATTCTTTTTTAAACGATTGGCTTTCCAGAATATCGAGATACGATTCCTGAAGTTCGGTAACGCATCGGTGAAGGATTTCGGGAATATACGCCCCCCCAAATTCACCGTAAAACCCTGATTTATCTACTGAAAACTTTTGCATATTGTCTGTTTGTTTGTGATGCCGTTGCATGTAACGTAAAAAAGCCCGCCGCAGGTGCGACAGGCTTTTTGTATTATTGTTTTTTTGTTTACATTATGGACATAGCTGTGTTCCCTTACGACTGATTGAGTTGTAAGTTGCGCCACCAATATCCGTTTGTAAATAAAAGATTCATTTTTCTTAATTTTGATTGCAAAGAAAAGACATTTGAAAATAAAAACCAAATATTTCTTTCTTTTTTATTGATTTATTCCAAAAATGTTGCTTCAAACCCTGTTCTCTGTATCACTTTTTCGATGTCTTCTTCCGCTAAATCCGTTTCCACCGTTAGGATTTTGTCATCGTTTTCGGTATCTACGTTCCATGCGTGAATGCCTTCTTTGTTGTCGAGAAAAGGCGTAACCTTCGCCACACAATTGGCGCAGTTGATGTTGGTTTTGAATGTGAATGTTTTCATTTCTATTGTTTTTGTTTTTTTCTTTTTAATGTGGCCAAATAGCCTACTTCGTTTCTATTGGTGTATAAATTTTTTACTTGTAATTCGGCAATGGCTTCGTTTATGAGTTCCATTTGCATCCGGGTGTCTTCGTTTATATCGTTTTGATCTGCAAACATTTCCTCGATTTGCTTTTTGAGCGCTTGCAATTCGCTTCGAAGAGTTTTCACATCAATATCAGGCGGAGTTTGAAGAAGTTGCCGCATGGCAGTAAAAGCACGCATAATATTTCTGTTAATTTCAATTGCAATTTCGGAGTTTAACACGCTGGACAACATTGCCACGCCTAATTCCGTGAAGGCGAATGGGGCGTATTTAAATCCTCCGGGAGGTAAGATGCCATTTTGGCATCTTACGCTGTATTCCAATGACTTAACTTCATCATGATTTAACGTAAACATGAAATCATCCCCTTCAAATCGTTTTATATTCCGCCTTACAGAGCGTTTTAGTTGCCCTGTTTCCATTCCGTACATTTCTGCCAAATCGAAGTCAAGCATCACTTTCGCACCTCTTATCTCGTAAATTTTGTTTTCAATAACAAGTAAAGAATTGTTTTCCATCGCGATAAAAAATAGTAAAAGACAAACATACAAAAAATGAATTTAACCTCGCTTAGGGCATTATATTTTTTTTGATTTCAACCGCAAGCTATTGGTTACCACGCTTACAGAGCTCAACGCCATGGCTGCTCCGGCAATCATTGGGTTTAGCAAAAATCCGTTCACGGGATAAAGCAACCCCGCCGCGATGGGAATGCCGATAACGTTGTAAATGAACGCCCAAAACAGGTTCTGGCGAATGGTTTTTACCGTTTCTTTCGATAAATGAATGGCTTTCGGAATCTTCATTAAATCCGACGAAATAATCGTCATTTTCGCCACATCCATCGCAATGTCGCTGCCACGGCCCATCGCGATGCTCACATCGGCCTGCGCCAAAGCGCCACTGTCGTTGATGCCATCGCCCACCATAGCCACTTTTTTCCCCTTTTCTTGCAATGCTTTCACGTAATTGGCTTTATCTTGCGGAAGCACATTGCCTTTGAAATCGGTAATGCCTAAGTCCGAAGCCAACGCCGCGGCCACTTTTTCGTTATCGCCCGTGTAAACGGCCACTTCAATGCCCATTTCCTGCAATTTGGCGATGGCTTGCTTGGAGGTAGGCTTCATTTTATCGGTAATGCCCACCACACCAAAAGCGTCGGTTTCATCGGCGAAAATGGCAATGGTGTGAGCCGATTCCAACTCATCGACGATATGCTGTTGCAGTTTGTCGGAAATACGGATATTTTGCGATTGCATGAACGCTTCGTTGCCGATAAAATATTTTTGTCCTTCATACGTGCCTTCAATTCCCTTACCACTCACCTGTTCCACCGAGACGTTTTCCAGCAGTTGCGCTGACGACTGCAATTCGGCCGTGATGGCATCGGCCAGCGGGTGCTCCGAACTGTGCTCAATGCTGTACAAAATATTTTTATGCAAATCGGTTGCGTTGTCAGCCCAATGAATGTCGCTAACTTGCGGTTTGCCTTCGGTAATGGTTCCGGTTTTATCCAGCACCACCACATCCACCTGTTTGGCCAACTCAAGGCTTTCGGCATCTTTAATTAAAATGCCTTCTTCAGCGCCTTTCCCAATTCCTACCATAATGGCTGTGGGCGTGGCAAGCCCCAACGCGCACGGACAAGCGATAACCAAAACGGTTACCATCGCCATTAAACCATAAACAAACCCCGTGGAGCCACCAAAAATCAGCCAAACAATGAAGCTCAACACGGCAATGCCAATAACAACCGGCACAAAAACAGCAGCTATTCTATCCACCAAACCTTGCACCGGCGCCTTGCTTCCCTGCGCTTCATCCACCGTTTTAATGATGCGAGCCAGCAGCGTGTCTTTGCCAACTTTTTGCGCCTTGAAGCGAAAACTTCCTTTCTGATTGATGGTTCCCGCAAACACTTTCGCGCCCGGCTTTTTCTCCACGTGAATGGGTTCGCCGCTAATCATGCTTTCATCCACAAACGAAGCGCCTTCTGTCACTTCGCCATCTACAGCGATTTTTTCGCCCGGTTTCACCAACACAATATCGTTCAGTTCCACATCGGCAATGGGAATTTCTTGCGACCGGCCATCCCTGAAAACAACCACGGTGGACGGTTGCAGCCCCATCAACTTTTTAATGGCGTTTGACGTGTTTCCTTTCGCCCTCGCTTCCAATAATTTGCCCACCAGTATAAACGCGATGATGACGCCCGCCGCCTCAAAATATACGTGCGCTTCAAGGCCTCTGCTGGTCCAAAATTGCGGATAAAGCATATTGAAAACGCTGAAAACATAGGAAATACCCGTGCTGAGCGCGACCAGCGTATCCATATTTGCAGAACGATGTTTCGCTTGTTTCCACGCGCCCACGAAAAACCTGCGCCCGAAAATAAACAAAATGGGGGTTGAAAGCACCCACATCATAAGGTCGGCATAAGGTGCATGCATAAAAAACATCCCGATGACGATGAGCGGGACCGCCAAGATAATTGCCCAAGTGGTGTGTTGACGAAGCTTTTTGTATTGTTCTTGTTGAAGATGGTCTAAATTTTCGGAAGAAGCCTCCTCTTCTTCAATCAGCATATCGTATCCGACTTGCTGCAACGCCGATTTCATTTTTTCGGGTGAGGTAATCGAAGGAAGGTATTCAATATTCCCTTTTCCATTGCCGTAATTTACCGAAGCACTGAGCACTCCCGGCACAAAGCCCAAAATGTTTTGCGAACTGGAGGCACAAGCGGCGCATGTCATATGCATCACGGGAAACGATTGTTTTTCCCACACAACTTCTCCATCCGCCTCGCGGATTTTTGCCACAATGGAGCGAATAATATCGGCGGCATCGTCTAGTTTTTTCTCTTCTATGGAAAAAGAAACCAAAGATGCGCCATCATCTATTTGAAATGAAGATACTCCTGCCACGGATTGCATCAATTGCTCCGGGCCTTGAGGAGTACGCGCCAGATGAATGTTAAACATGTTTTTTTCAACCATATCATCTAAAACAAATAAAAAGAAAAGTGGTTCATTGCTTTTATTTAAACCATTGGAATAGAAATTGGAACGAAAAAAGTTGTATTTTTGCTATTTAACATCCGCAATTAAAAAAAGTGTCATTTCTATGCGTAAGAATAGTTTATTTTCATTTTGCTTTCTCTTTATCTCTACTCTTAGTTTATTTTCCCAGAAAAAACCGCTCGACCACTCCGTGTATGACGGATGGAAGAGTTTATCGAACATCGCCATAAGCGATAATGGCGAGTGGGTGAGCGCGTTAATCAGCCCGCAAGAAGGCGATACAACATTGTTTATCCAAAACCTCAAAGACAATCGCTCAGTTACCGTTGAAAGGGTGAGGCGATACACTCTTTCGCCCGATGGAAAATTCACCATGGGATTATTAAAGGCGCCTTTCGCCGAACGGCGCGAAGCGCGTATTAAAAAGAAAAAAGCGGATGAAATGCCAAAGGACTCGCTGGTAATTATCCTAAACGAAACGTTTGATATACAAAAAATAAGCGATGTTAAATCGTATAAAACGCCCGAAAAACCGGCGTCGCACATAGCCTACATCACCACCCTGCGCGCGGATACTACCAAAAATGACACGCTCAAAAACGACACCGTTGAAACAAAAACACAAACCAAAAAACCGAAACAAGCACTTATTGTGAGAAATGTTTTCACGCGACAAGAAGATACGGTCAAAAACGCGAAAGATTACACTTTCAACAAATTTGGGAACGCGCTGGCTGTGGTAATTGAACCTGAAAAAAAAGACACGACGGACACGCCCGGAGTGTTGTTTTTCGATTTCGCCCGAAACGTACAAAAACGCATTTCAAACGAAAAAGCGGAATACAAATCGCTCGCTTTCGATGAAAAGGGCGAGCAATTGGTGTACCTTTCCACACGCGACACATCGAAAATTGAACAAAAAGCATTTGATGTACGATATTTTAAACCAACTCAAGACTCAGCCATCATCCTTGCCGACAAAAACGCGAAAGGGCTGCCACAAAATTGGATTTTCAATGAATTCTCCGCTCCGCGGTTCAGCAAAAATGGTGAGCGCATCATCATTGGCGCGGCGCCGAAACAAGCACCAAAAGACACCACCATTGTGGATTTTGAAATGGCTAAACTGGATATCTGGAATTGGCAAGACCCGCTAATTCCGCCTCAGCAGCTGGCAGAGCTAAAACGTGAGCAAAACCGCGTGTACACCGGCGTTATAAATCCCCGTCAACCCAACAATTACCTTGTGCTTGCCAATGAAGAAATGCCTTTTGCTTCCATTTCCGATGAAGAAAACGGACGTTTCGCACTGTTGTGGACCGACCGTCCTTACCGGGCGGAAAGCCAATGGGATATTTCTCCAAAAACCGATGTTTGGCTGTGGGATTTTGAAAGCAACAGCCGGCATTTAATCGCAAAGGCTTTAAACGCGCGTCCGTCAATTTCGGAAAACGGGAACTACATTGTTTGGTGGGACGGCGCTCAACGACAATGGTTTGTGCATGACAACAGAAGCAAAACAACCCGAAGCCTCACCCAAAACATCAACGTAAACTTCTGGGATGAAGAAAACGATGTGCCCTTTCAACCCGGTTCATACGGCTTGGCCGCGTGGGGAAAAAACGATGAATTTGTGCTCCTAAACGATGCGTTTGATATATGGAAAATTGACCCTGCTGGAAAAAAGAAACCCGAAAATATCACGCAAGGCGTGGGAAGAAAAGATTCCGTTCGCTTCCGATACATCAACACGGATCCTGAGAAGCGATATGTTGAAAACAAAGATATGCTGTTACTTTCGGCTTTCGACAAAAACAGCAAACAGAAAGGGTACTACACTTTGCAGCTGAACAGTCGGCGCCCGCTTCAAAAAAGAGTGCTGGACAATTATACGTTTTCATCGGTAAACAAAGCCAAAGACGCGAACAGGTTTGTTTTTCAGAGAAGTAATTTCAATACATCGCCCGACCTGTATGTTACCTCCGATGTTTGGAGTTCCGCTAGTAAATTAACCGATATAAATCCGCAAATGCGCGATTACAACTGGGGAACCGCGGAGCTGTTTCATTGGCAATCTTACGCGAACATTCCATTACAAGGAATTGTGTATAAGCCCGAAGACTTCGATCCGGCCAAAAAATATCCGGTAATGATTTATTTCTACGAAAAACATTCCGACAACCTCTACAATTATTTCGCGCCGGCGCCCAGCCGTTCCATCATCAATATTCCGTTTTTCGTGAGCCGCGGGTATATCGTTTTCACGCCCGACATTCATTATACGGTTGGAAATCCCGGACGCGATGCCTACAACGCGGTTGTTTCGGGTGCCAAAGCGTTGGCGGAAAATCCGTGGGTTGACAAAGAAAACATGGCCATACAAGGCCAGAGCTGGGGCGGCTACCAAGTGGCGTATTTAATTACGCAAACCGATATGTTTAAAGCAGCTGGCGCCGGTGCGCCCGTTTCAAATATGACCAGCGCTTACGGGGGTATCCGATGGGAATCGGGACGAAGCCGCCAATTTCAGTATGAACAAACGCAATCGCGTATCGGTGCCACGATGAACGACTCGTTGCAGCTTTACATTGACAATTCGCCCGTTTTCTTTGCCAATAATGTGAATACTCCGCTGCTGATGATGCACAACGATAAAGATGGCGCGGTGCCTTGGTATCAGGGAATTGAGTATTTTATGGCGCTTCGTCGCCTTGGCAAACCGGTTTGGATGCTGCAATACAACGATGAAGCCCACAATTTGGTGCACAGACGAAATACCAAAGATTTATCCATTCGTTTGCAACAATTTTTCGACCATTATCTGAAAGGCGCGCCCGCTCCCGTGTGGATGACGCGTGGTGTGCCAGCCACGGAAAAAGGCAAGTCGTGGGGCTATGAGTTGGAGGAGTAGAAATGCCTGACACTTGATACCAGATATTTTCCAGCTCGGGATGCGCATTACGAGAATAGCCACTAAGGCGCAAAGACGCTAAGAAGCACTAAATCCGTTTTTTTGTCATCCTGCATCTGACGGCTTAAAGTCCGTCTGATGCATAAAAGCCCTTATTTAATCCATTAGGCCGTTAATCGGTCAGATGGTGAAAGAAATCGATCTTCCTTAACCTCACTTCGCCAAGTGAGAAAAGAAACATCCGACATCAAGGCACCCATCACCTTGCATCAAACACCCATCATTCAACTGCATCTCCTCCATTTTGTTACGTTTTTATTAAGTTTTGCCCCGGCGAAAGTTTTTCGTTGGTGCTGAAAAACAATTTGATTAATTTTGCCACACAATACAAATAATATTTAAACACGAAACAAACAACTATCTGTAAAATAAACGTTTGCAGAAACTATGGATTCTATCTATCTTATTATTGTCATCGTATTGCTCGTGTTGGCAGTACTGGATTTATCCGTGGGTGTGGCCAACGACGCGGTAAATTTTCTCAACTCAAGCATCGGGTCAAAAGTAGCGCCATTATGGGTCATCCTTTTGGTAGCCTCGCTGGGTGTGATGCTGGGAACCATGTTTTCGAGCGGAATGATGGAAATCGCTCGTAGCGGGGTTTTCCATCCCGAAATGTTCTCCTTTCCCAGCATTATGGTACTTCTTTTAACCGTGATGATTACAGACGTACTCCTATTAGACGTCTTTAACTCACTCGGACTACCAACTTCCACAACTGTTTCTCTGGTTTTTGAATTGCTAGGCGCTGCCGTGGCGGTGGCTCTTTTCACCATTTGGCAAACAAATACCGGCGAACTGGTGGAATACATTAATACTGGAAAGGCGCTGGCAATTATTTCGGGGATTTTTGTGTCGGTGGCGGTAGCGTTTGTCGTAGGTAGTTTGGTGATGTATGTTACACGGTTGATATTTTCGTTTAAATACAAAAAAGCCTTCAATTATTTTGGTGCCCTGTGGTGCGGATTCGCCTTAACGGCAATGACTTATTTTATTGTTTTCAAAGGTTTAAGAAGCAGCCCCATTGTGGCAACCGATTTTCTGAGTTTGATTGAAGAAAACATCCTGAATACTTTGCTAATAACATTTGTTGCTTGGACAGCCATTATGGCCCTACTGCAATTCCTGTTTAAAGTAAATATTCTGAAAATCATCGTACTCACCGGGACGATGGCGTTGGCATTGGCTTTCGCGAGTAACGACCTGGTGAACTTCATTGGTGTTCCTTTGGCCGGATTAGACGCGTTTAAATACGCGAGTGCCGTAAGCGCGGCTGGCGGCTCCATTGATACATTATATATGGATGCGCTGCAAGGCCCTGTGAGAGCAGATATCAAAATATTGCTCGCTGCAGGATTTGTGATGGTTCTTGCGTTGTGGTTATCGAAAAAATCGCGTTCTGTAACCGAAACCGAAGTCAATTTGGCGCGCCAAGGCTCCGGATTGGAGCGATTTTCCTCCACACCGTTATCGCGCTCTATTGTTCGCTGGGGGGTGGATTCCAATCGCTTTTTGAATAAATTGGTCACTCCTTCATTTCGGGACAAGC
This sequence comes from Bacteroidota bacterium, assembly GCA_023388315.1. Taxonomy (GTDB): domain Bacteria; phylum Bacteroidota; class Bacteroidia; order Bacteroidales; family Dysgonomonadaceae; genus JAEWGM01. The sequence continues at coordinate 71,259 of JAEWGM010000036.1, forward strand.
TGAACAGCCGTTTTACATTTCCCGAAGAGGTGGAAACTTCCGGTGCCTCGTTCGATTTAATCAGAGCATCCGTGAACCTGACCATCGCCGCTCTGTTGATTTCTCTTGGTACCTCGCTCAAACTTCCGCTCTCTACTACCTACGTAACCTTTATGGTGGCGATGGGGACATCTCTTGCCGACCGCGCCTGGGGGCGCGAAAGCGCCGTTTACAGAATTACCGGCGTGTTAACCGTAATTGGTGGATGGTTTATCACAGCCATCGTAGCGTTTTCGGCAGCGTGGCTGGTAGCAATGTTTCTGAGTTGGGGAGGTAAAATAGCCATCTTTGTCGCATTGGCATTGGTTGCGTTTTTATTGTTTAAATCGTCTAAACTCCACAAAAAAAGAACACTTACCGAAAAAGCTAACGCTACTTTAATTGAAGACGAAAACGGCATCGTGCTCACCTGCACCACCGATGTGAAAAAATCCATCACCAATATGTTGGAAATTTATCATCAGAATGTAAGAGGATTAACCAACGAAGACCGGTCGCTTTTGAGGGATATTTCATCGGAAGCCAAAGAACTTTATCTGCGTTACAAAAATAAAAGGACGTACGAAGTGGTGCCAACAATTCAATCCATCACGCTGAAAGAGCTTGATATTGAGCAAGAATACGTTCAAATTGTGGATTATACGTATGAAATTTCCAAAGCGTTGCGGGTAATTACTTCCGAAAGTTCATTGTATATCGAAAACAACCACAGAGGATTTAACGATTCGCAGGAGGCCGATTTAGAAGATTTGAGTGAGAAAGTGACCCATATGTACACATTGTTCATTGAAATGATGGATAAAAAAGATTATTCCGATTTTTCTCAGATCATTGAAATACGCGACGAAATTATCGATCAATGTTCAAAACTCACCAAAAAGCAGATTAAGCGCGTGAAGGAAAAAGAATGCAGCACACGCAACAGTATTTTGTATATGAATATACTGAATGAAACCAAAACCATTGTGCTTCAGTCTGTAAACCTAATGAAATCGCAACGCAATATGATGCAAATCGTGAGGCGGATTCACGATAAATCGCCGGTGCAGTTAAAGAATTTATAAATTTCTCTGCCGCATTAGCTGCTGGTGGGGAGAGTCCGTATTGAGCTTTAATACAATTTATTTCTTAAAAAATTATATTATAATCGTTTTTTCATTTTATTTTGCATCTTTGAAGAACATCTTTCGATGCCAACTTGATGTAAATGAAAAAAGATTATTTTGAACATATATATCTTCAATACTTCAAAGTGCTATCACTTTTCTCAGCACGTATTGTCGGCGATATTTCTGCAGCAGAAGATATCGTACAAGATGTATTCTTCGAATGTTGGTCTCGACGAAATAAAATTGATACTTCAACCTCCATAAAACCTTATCTCTATAAATTGACCTACAATCGCAGTCTCGATTTTTTAAAACGCTTGGATAATAAAAACTTGAATATAGGAGATGGGATATCTGAACTTGACAATCTTTTTTATTCAACATTTATCCAAGATGATCAGCTGCATACTGACGAAATAAGTAAAGAAATAATCAATTGCATTAATTTGCTACCGGAGAAATGCAAGCAAGTATTCATACTAAGCCGTCACAACAGCCTTAAAAACAGAGAGATTGCAGAAGAGTTAGACATAAGCATAAAAACCGTTGAAAAACATATCTCTAAAGCGTTGCAAGAAATCAGAGAGCATCTTTTAAAAGCAGGCTACCTGCTCGAATTCCTAATTATTCTTAGCTCCATTTTCTTTTAAGTCATTTCTATAAATACGTCTCCATTCTGCAATAACTTCATATATCAACGCTTTCCAATCGTTCTCTTTGGCAAAATAGCGGAACCCCTATTTAATAAAAAGCCACACTTTAAGCATTGTTTTTAAATAAATTTGAAAAAGAGGGTAGGGTAATTCAATAGATAGTCGTGTTATAATAAACGCTATTAAAATAGATATGGAGAAACAGGCTACAGACTATGACTTGCTGATTGCAAAATATTTGGACTCCAATAAAATATCGCAAGAGGAAAAGGATGTTTTACTTGATTGGATACACTCATCTGAAGAGAATCACCATTATTTTAAACAAATTTCAAAAACGTGGGAGAAATCCATTATCGAACTTCAAGATAAAGCAGAAGCTAGACTAAGTTTAAGAGAGTATTATCAGCAAAGAATTAAAAAACAACGAATTGAAATATACAGATGGACTATGAGCGTAGCCGCTGTTGCAATTTTTATTTTTGCCGGTTTTTTGTTGTTTGATTCTGATTTTTCTTTTGGTGAAAACTTGTTAGTCGCAAACTCCGGAAACGTCAAACAAGAAATAGTTCTCTCCGATGGCACAATCGTTTGGCTAAACTCGAATAGTTCTTTAAAGTATCCCTCTAAATTTAAACGCAATCGCAACGTTTTTTTAACCGGAGAAGCCTTTTTTGATGTGACATCAAACGATAAAAAACCCTTTTTAGTTCATACCGAAAATTTAATCGTTGAGGTAAAAGGAACATCTTTTGTTGTAACAGATTATTTAGATGCTACACATTGCGAAACAGTTCTTGAGTCGGGATTGGTGAGTTTAACAATAAATTCTTTGGATAAAAAAATAGAAATGAAGCCTAACCAGCAAGTCATTTACAACCGAACTACCGGAGAAGCCTCTTTACATGAGGTAAATGCTGCCAATCATACGAGTTGGAGAGCGCAAAGCCTTGTTTTTGAGAATAATATGTTAAGCGAAGTTTTTACTCAATTAGAAAAATGGTATAATATTGAAATTACTTGTACCAATGCAGATCTGCTGCAAATACCTGTTTCTTTAACGGTTGACGAAGAAGGTATTGAAGAGGTGCTGGATCTGCTACAACATATTACATCTATTAACTGGAAAAGAATAACAACCCATAAAATATTAATCTTTTAACACCATTTTCAAGCCTATGAATTCATGGATACCACAAATAAAAAAGAGATTTATGAAACTTGAAACAGTAGCCACGATTTAATCTAAAAAAACCATACTAAAAAATAATAATCTAATTTTTAAACATTTTTCATTAATAAAAAACATGCATAAACAAATGGAACCCGTACGTACGTCGTTTTTAAGAAAAACGACAGACAAGCTCTGTTTCCTATTTATTGGTTTATTCGCATTCTTATCGTTAGAAGCTAACGCAACGGCTCAGAATGAACTAATAGATATGAAACTAAACAACATTACTGTTTTAGAAGCAATAAAAGCAGTAGAAAAACAAACAACCTACAAGTTTGTCTATAACAATGCCGATGTGAATGTATCGCGCCGAGTAAATGTAAATGCAACAAATGTTAGTATTGAAGCAGTTGCGGCAGTTATTTTTGCCGGATACGATGTGTCGATAAAAGGCAACAATGTAATTATTACTCTCAACAAAAAAACAGACCCTGTAACGGAAGCACACCAACAGCAGGAAAGGACCGTTACCGGAACTGTTATTGATGCAGCAACCAAAGAACCTTTAATTGGAGTAAGCATCAGGATTAAAGGCACAGGTATCGGAGTTGTAACCGATTTAGACGGAAATTATACTATAAACATCCGAAACTCCAGAGATATCTTAGAATTTTCTTATATAGGATTTGCTTCACAAGAAATTCCCGTTGAAAATCTTGCTGTAATTGATGTACAAATGAGAACCGATGCCACTACACTGGATGAAGTGGTAGTGGTAGGTGCCGGCGTACAAAAAAAGGTAAGTGTTACCGGTTCAATTACCAGTGTGAAAGGTTCCATGTTAAAGGTTCCTTCTTCTTCGCTCACAAGTGCCTTGGCTGGTCAACTTGCCGGGGTAATTTCTGTAACTTCCAGTGGAGCACCCGGTTCAACATCAGATTTTTATATTAGAGGTGTTGGCACTTTTGGTGGAAGAGCCACCCCGTTGATTATGTTAGATGATGTGGAAATTAGCGCTGGTGATTTAAACAATATCCCTGCCGAAACCATCGAAAGCTTCTCTATTCTTAAAGATGCTTCGGCAACGGCTATTTATGGTTCCCGAGGAGCAAATGGTGTAATGCTTATTAAGACCAAAAACGGAAATGAAAATGAAAGAACAAGAGTAAACGTAACTCTTGAAAACTCCATTAATACACCCATGAATTTCCCCGAATTTGTGGATGGTGCAACGTGGATGGAGCTTTACAACGAAGCGCTCCTGGCTCGTAATCCAAATGCAGATCAAAAATATTCACAAGAGGTGATTGACGCTACCCGCTCCGGAGTAAATCCATATATGTATCCGGATGTGAATTGGAAAGAAGTGATTTTTAGAGATATGGCGATGAGCCAGCGCGCCAACATTAACATTCAAGGGGGTGGAACAAAAACTACCTACTATATGAGTATTCAGGCAAACCACGATGCGGGAATGCTTAACTCTAGGAAAACCCACTCGTGGAACAACAACATCAATAACTGGGGATATAATTTTCAGAACAATATTTCCTATAAATTAACGCCCTCTACATTGATTGATTTGCGAATGAACGCTCAAATTCGCCAAAACCAAGGAGGGAACTACAATCCAAATGACTTGTTTGCAAAAATGCAAGCGGCCAATCCAATCAACTTCCCTGTATTTTACCCTGCAGAAGAAGGTGACAAGCACATTAAATTTGGTAGTTCTGTGTTAACAGGTACAAATTATAGAGAAAACCCCTATGCTTCTATGTTGAATTCATTTAAGGAGACAAGAATCAATACAATCAACACATCGTTGAAGGTTAAACAAGACTTTGATTTTATAACCCAAGGTCTAAGCTCCACTTTATTGGTGAACTTTAAAAACTATTCCTTTAACGCGTACGATAGGTCTATTGAGCCTTATTTATATCGAATTAAAGACGGAAGCTACAACCCCGATACCGGAGAATATGAACTGGAACGCTTAGGAACTTCAGGAACAGAATACATAGCCCAATCTGATATATCCAAGGGTGGAGATCAAACTTTTTTTGTACAGGGTACTATTGATTACAACCGTACTTTCGATTTACATAGTGTGGGAGGTATGTTCCTCTACACCCAAAGAGAATATAAAAACAACGTGCTTCCAAGCCGTAACCAAGGATTCTCGGGCCGTTTCACATATGCCTATGACAACAGGTATTTAGCTGAAGTAAACTTTGGTTATACCGGTACGGAGCGCTTGGCGAAAAGAGCTCGTTTTGAATTCTTTCCAGCTATGTCTTTAGGTTGGGTATTAAGTGAAGAAGAATTCTTTTCACCGCTGAGCAATGCCATTTCCTTTTTGAAGCTGAGAGGTTCTTATGGAATAATTGGAAGTGATGAAACCGGATTAGCTGCCGGCGCCGAACACTTTTTGTATATCGACAGAATTAAATTAATAGAAGACGGTAATGCATTTACTACCGGCGAAAACCTCGGATTCCAAAGGAAAGGCCCTATTGTTCTTAACTATGCCGTTCAAAATGCGGGATGGGAAAAAGTGAAAAAGTTAAATCTTGGCTTGGATATGGAGTTATTCCGAAGTTTAAGCGTAACAGCCGATTATTTCTACGACAAACGGTATGATATTCTTTTGCACCGTGAAGCGTGGCCCGAATCTTTGGGTTATTACACTGCTAAACCTTGGTCTAACAAAGGGAAAGTGGATAATTGGGGATTTGAATTTAGCGCCAACTATAACAAACAATTGGCTCCCGATTGGGTAATGGAATTGCGAGGAAACTTCACCTACACACAAAACAAGTATGTGGATGTTGACGACCCCGCTTACAGATATCCTTGGCAATCAAGCACAGGCAAACCGCTCAGCCGTACCGAAGGATACATTGCCGAAGGCTTATTCTCTTCGCAAGAAGAAATTGACAACAGCCCTACACAAAACTTGGGTAGTACGCCCAAGCCCGGCGATATTAAATACCGCGACATTACCGGCGATGGAATCATTGACTCAAACGACATGACAATGATTTCTGACTACGGCGGTATGCCACGCATTCAATTTGGTTTGGGCGCGAGCTTACAATATAAAAAGTTCGACCTAGGTGTGTTTTTTAACGGCTCTGCCAAGCGCACCATCATGTCGGGATTAATGGCCCCGTTTGGACAAAACGACAACAACGTTTTCCAGTTTATAGCCGACAACCGTTGGACAGAATCCAATCCTAATCCTAATGCAGCCTATCCTCGTTTGGGAATACAAAGTTCAGAAACGGCCAATAATAGCCACGCCAGTACATATTGGATGCGCAATGGAAGCTTTGTCCGCTTCAAAACACTTCAAATTGGCTATCAATTTAACTTCGGGCGCGTTTACTTTACCGGCGACAACTTGGCCGTATTTAGCCCTTTCAAGCAATGGGATCCGGAACTCGCCTGGAACGCTTACCCATTATCGAGAGTTTTTAACTTAGGTGTACAATTTAACTTTTAACTAAAGGAACAGAAAAATGAAATTACTTAATTCAATAAAAATATTGGTCGTAGCCATTTTATTAATGGGGACGTTCTTTACCTCGTGCGACTACTTGGACGTTGTTCCGCCGGAGCAAGCCAAATTATCTGACGCCACAAGAGATTACGACGCTACATTGAATTTTCTTTATTCCTGCTATTCGGGGATAAGAAACCCAATGAATTATTCAACAACAGAAGCCGCTTCAGATGAATGGGTGCTTCCCCCTCTGTGGAACGAAGCGATGCATCGGATGCTTTATGACCTAAATCCTACCTCCAGCCCAGCTGAATGGAGATGGGGGAATTATTACCGTTACATAGGCCAGTGTCATTTGTTTTTACAACAGTTACCCAATGCAAAGGGGTTAACTGAAGCGCAGATGAAAGAATGGGAGGCAGAAGCCAATTTTATGATTGCTTATTATCATATGATGACGCTGATGCTTTATGGCCCTTGCCCTATCAACGACCATTATATCTCTATGAATGCATCGCCCTCGGAATATCCCGGCCGCTCGCATTTTGATTATGTAACAGACTGGATTGTGAAAAAATTTGACGAGGTGGCGCTTGTTTTACCGGCTTCACGCTCACAAGAACAATGGGGCCGCGCTACGTCAACTATGGCGAAAGCTTTAAAAGCTCGATTATTGATTCATGCAGCTTCTCCGCTATGGAATGGCAAGTTTCCTTATCCCGATTGGAAAAACACAACATATGAAACACCGGGATATGGCAAAGAATTGGTAAGCTTAACGTATGATCGCGCTAAATGGGAACGAGCCAAAGTTGCAGCTCAAGAAGCATTGAATTTTGCCACCTCTTCCGGAGGCCACGCGTTATACACAGATGAAGAACTGTACGCACGCGAAAACGTAGGCCTGCCTTTTGTGCCGGGTGTAAATGCATCAACCGAAGAAGGGCAAGCATTCTTAAAGAAAGTAATGCTCATGCGTTATTTAGTCACCACACGAACCACAGAAGGCAACAAAGAAATTATTTGGGGACTCGCCGATCAAGGAAACATGGTAATAGGCTCTCTGCCTCACTTTGTATTGTCGCACAGTAACGGCTCTCCTATAGGCGGGTACAGCGGTGTGTCACCGGTTTTAAACACTTCTATTGAGTATTTCTACACTAAAAACGGAAAACGTCCGGCTTTTGACAGTCAATTCCCAAATGAAGACACGTGGTTTAGATCTGCCGGAATACCCGAAAGAGCAGATATTATTACCCTTAACGTTGACAGAGAACCGCGTTTCTATGCATGGTTTGCTTTCGACGGGGGAGATTATAGCAACAAAATAAATAACGGTTCGCCGCTGAGAATTGAGTTGCGAAACGCTGAGAAACAAGGTTTCAACCCTGCAAAATACAACAGAGACAATAACGTTACCGGCTATTTTTCACAAAAATTCATTATGCCTAATTTAGCGTGGACACCAAGCAACAGCTGGAACTTAGAATCTAAGCCGCGTCCGCTAATTCGTTTGGCGGAACTCTACCTGAATTTGGCCGAATGTAACGCCGAATTGGGCGAAACTGCCGAAGCGCTAAAAAATTTAAACGTAGTTAGAGAAAGAGCAGGAGTGCCTGCATTAACAAACGCAGATGTGGGCGGACAAATGTCTATCGTTGATTGGGTTCGCAACGAGCGTTTTATTGAACTGTGGGGTGAAGGACACCGTTATTACGATGTGCGCCGATGGATGATTGCCCCGCAAACCATGGCGAAAGGTGTGCGCAAGGGATTAAACGCCTACGGCAAAACAAACCCATCGTTTGCTGAGTTTAACACCCCTGTAACTGTAGACCAGCCCTTTGTGTGGACTAATCGTATGTATTTGTTGCCTTTGTTTTACATTGAGGTAAATAAAAACCCGAATATGATTCAGGCACCGGATTATAAATAAATCGTTAATACAAACATTACAATGAATAGAAAAATATTATATTCGATACTCTTAGGTAGTTTACTGCTATTAGGAACTTCTTGTTTAAACTACGATGACTTGATTCCTGAGGACTACAACAAGATATTATTATTGAAAGAATCGGGTGTTAAAGACATTACTCTCTATAACACCGGAGAAGATGGAAATTACGAGTTCACCATCTTAAAAGCCGGCAATAATCCTATGGCTACTGCTCAAGCCGAAGTGAAAGTGTTGACTGAGGCAGAATTAGCTTTGCATTCTCAATCGGTAGGCGCTGATTATAAATTGTTGCCCTCTTCTGTGTATGAATTAAAAGATGGTGTGCTTAGTTTCGCTGAAAGCCAACAATATCTGCATCGGAATATTGTTTTAAAAACATCACTTATCGATGAATTGCTTCTATCGGATCCCTCATCGAATTATGTGTTGCCCGTGAGGCTCATCAGTACAAACGACTCCGTTAATACTGAAAAAGATTTGGTTATACTGAGGCCCAGAGTAGTAACACCCGTTGTGGCTTATCACGTAAATAGCGCCACACTCAACGTTAGCGGCGAGAGCTCTACTTACCAACTATACTTAGAGTTGCCGTTTGTGAGCCTTTGGGATTTTGAAGTATCGGTTGTTGTGGACCCCGATGCTGTTCCCGCGGGTTACTCATTGGTGCCATCAAACTTGTTCACTATTGAAAACGAAGGCAAAGTGCAATTCAAAACAGGAAGTCGATTGAGTGAACCATTAAATGTGAAAGTAGATAATAGTAACTTATTTGGGGCATCTTTTGTAATTCCTTTTAAAGTAACATCAACATCTATGGCCGGTTTCGATTTTCCGAGCGACCACTTCCTGTTAAATACAGCTTTTAATAAGATACAAATAACGGAAGAAATGCTGTCAACAAATGCGCAAGAACCATATGAAGGCCCCATTGCCAATCTTATTGACAATAATCCCGCGAGCTTCTTCCATACAGCTTGGTCTTACGCCATTGCCGACGCACATTATTTCCAAGTGAAATTACCAACCGCCATCTCACGTGTTCAGTTTACTTATCAAAATAGAATTAATGCCAACGGAAAGCCTCAGGATTTTAAAATTTTGGTAAGCGACAACGGTACAAACTGGACAGAGCTCACCCGAATTGACACGGGATTGCCCACCGACCCCGGTTCAACATACACTTCTTCCGTATTGAATGCTGCTCAACCGTTCAGCTATTTCCGCTTTGAAGTCCACAGGACCAATAGTGGAAGTGCGCCTACTTTTTTCAATATGGCAGAGTTTAGTATGTACGGAAAATAATCCTACTTTTCATTCTCTCATTTTTAATCTATCGGAAGCGCGTATTGCTTCCGGTAGATTTTAATCCTATTGAGAATTATACCACGTTTTATACCCTTTCTCTCTTACTTTCTACATTCAGTTGTGAAAGTGAAACCTCATTATTTTTTTAAGTAGCCCTAAGCCAATTGAGCAACAAATAATCGCTATCTAGCAAGTAAACGATTTTTTTTGAATGAAAAAAACAATTATACACTCAGTCTTTTTTCTTATTGTTGGAATAATCATTTTTTCTTGTAAAGAAAATGAAGCTCCTGCTTTTCTCACGGTGGATTCAAAAACCGTAAACTTTACCAATAAGGCAGAAGCCAAAGATATTGTAATAAAAACAAGCGCCACTTCATGGACAGCCACGGTAAAGGAAGATGCACAATCGTGGCTGGTGGCAAAACGCAGCGCTTCATCGCTTCGTATTCAGGCACTGGAAAATACTTCTATAAGCACACGAAAAGGGGAAATAATAGTGACTGCCGATAAATTTACGGAAACAATCACAGTGGAACAATTAGGCAGCGCTCCGGCAATAGCCATAGCTCCTGACTCATTGTATATCCCATTTACCGGAGAAACCAGAGATGTTGTAATTACTACAAATTTAGATAAGGTGGCATTCGATATTGAATCTGAGGATGCTGCTTGGCTAACGTGCACCGCAAAAGAAAATACGCCCGGGGTTTATTCTGTTGTCGCTGCTGAAAGCAAAAACTTATCGGAACGCACAGCACTCATTATTTTTAAATCGACTAACCCGGCGGAAGAAGCTTTGGTGAGAGACACCTTGCTGGTAACACAAAAAGCAGTGAAAGGTACTGTTGATGAAGTGCCTGCATCAAAGGACATTAAAGTGCAACCTACAGGCGGAAAGGCCAATCAATTTCAACCAGGGCAAAATATTGAAAACACATTCGATGGTGTTTTCGGCGGCACACCCTATCATTCTCCATGGGCCGATGGCACAAAAATGCCGGTTGTTCTGGAGTATTTCTTCAATAACAATCCGGAACTGATAGACTATTTGGTGTATCACACCCGTTCGGGAAACGGCAATTTCGGCAAACTCAAGCTCTATGTTGCCACAAAAGAAAAACCCGATTATGAATTATACGGCGACTATGATTTTAAAGAAACCAGCAGTCCTTCAAGAATTACCTTTAAAGACGGACTAAAAAATCCCACCAAAATTAAATTTGAAGTTTTATCGGGCTTAGGCGGTTTTGCCAGTTGCGACGAAATGGAGTTCTTCAAAACAAACAAAGAAGATGCTTTAACCGCTCAACTGCTTGGCGTTTTTACCGATACTTCCTGCTCAGAATTGAGAGCAGGTGTAACGGATGAACAAATAAACGCGTTGCCTGCATTTTTCGGCAATATTGCCACAAGTTTGAAGAATAATGATTATCCTCGCGATTTCCGAATTGCTCAGTACCAGCCGTATAGCATCACTGAGGAGTGGGCCGAAAGGCTGCTAATCAACAAGCGAGGCGTGCTTGATAATTGTACCGGTATTTACGGAGAAACCCACGAGGAGATAATTGTTTTGGTAGGTAACACGCATGGAAATCAACTGCTTTTACGATGCATTGAAGATGGCAACTACGATGGAGATAACTATCTGCTCAAAGAAGGAGTGAATAAAATCACCTTGCGTAACCGTGGGCTCTTTTACATTATGTATAACGTTAGCAACATTCAATCACCATCGGCTAAGCCCATTACCGTGCATTTCCCTATGCAGTGTGGAAAGGTAAACGGGTATTGGGATATTAACGTACACAAAACCGACGAGAAGTACAAAGAACTATTGGCCGCTGCCACCTATCCTTATTTCGAAATTAAAGGCAATCATATGATGTTGAAGTTTTCAACCGATAACGGTTTCCGAAAATATGTTCCCAACAACATAATTGCAACCATTAATTTCTGGGACGAAATGGTGCAATGGCAACAAAGCATTATGGGATGGGAAGGGGTTTATCCTGAACAAATGAACAACAGAATGTATGCGCGTTCTATGCCCGAAGGGTATATGTCGGCACAAGATTATCAAACAAATTTTGGAGAGGGCGCATTGCACAAAATCTTAAATCCTGAGGTGATGCTTCAGAATGAAGATGATCCGTGGGGGCCGGCGCATGAAATAGGGCATATGAACCAAGGGGCGATTAATTGGGCTGGAAATACGGAAACTTCTAATAACCTGTTTTCCAATCTCATTCATCACAAAATGACTTCGTTCCCCACACGTGGTGAAAGCATCGAGCAAAACGTACAGGCGTTGCTGGTTGAGAAGCGCGTGTTTACCAATGTAGGCATTTACGATGGAGCCGATATAGGATATGCCTCACTAAGAATGAACTGGCAACTCTATTGTTACTTTCATTGGCTGAAAAATGATGAGCGGTTCTTCCCTAAACTCTTTTCTGTTTCAAGAGAAGCAGGGCGGCGCCCCATAGCAGACAATCCGGGGTGGAGTATGCTCAACTATGTGCGCAACGCCAGCGACGCGGCTAAATTAGATTTGACTGAGTTTTTTGAGTTTTGGGGATTTTTCCGGCCTATTGATATAGAAATTAATCAGTATTACAAAGCGCGTTTAAAAATTACGCAGCCAATGATAGACGAAACCATTGCTTACGTGAAATCGAAAGGATATCCCAAACCAACATATCCTATTCAATATATAGAGGATAGAAGCGACCCCAAATATGGAAACGTCGGGAAAATTAAACAATTTCAAGAACAGAAAAAGATCACCAAAAACATCACTTACACCAGAAGCAACAACACCATTTCCATTTCAAACGGTGATGAAGCTGTTTGTTTTGAGGTGAGAGATGGTGATAAAGTGATTTTCTTCTCCAATAAATTCACGTTTACTTTGCCCAACGGCTGGTGGAATGATAATTGTAAAGTATTTGCAGTACAATCGAACGGAAGCGTTATTGAGTTATAATCAGGACTGGAAGCAAAATGTGGGTATAATTTAAACCCACATTTTGCTTATAAAACCTTCTGCAATACAAGAAAAATCAATAACTTTGTCTGTTGTAATTATAGGGCTTGTTTCCCACCAATTGAATGTCGTGTTCCTTTGCTCCATCCAGTACCCGTCTCTACTTTTTTAAGAAAGGATTGGAGTATCTTGAAAAAACTGTATATTTTAAAACAGATGAAATTAGTGTCCAAAAGAGAGAAGTGATAGATGTTGAAGCCTCCCTTCTAATTCAGAAATAAACACCACAAAATAACAAAACACAAACTACGAAACATTTCAAAATGAAAGCAAAACACTATTCATTGTTTTTTGCTTCGCCATTGCAGGCACATTACACGCGCAGGAACATCTTCCTGAATCCAAATCGTTGGTAGGAATATGGAGACAGGTGGCAATGTCAAAGAACAACGTGGGAGTGGTTGTTCCCGTTAAATCTCCCATATACAAGGTAGTAAATGCCGATGGTACATTTTACACATTTATCACGTGGGGCGCCTATAGCAATGTGCCGGACGATGCCGCCACAACCATCAATTTATACGGCACTTACGCCATTACTTCCGACAGCACATTCACCGAACACATTGTCAAGCATAGCGGTAATGCGCAAATGGACAATACCGAATCGGAACTAAGATATAAATTTGTACCCAACAGCGAAAACAACGCTGTGTATATGATGTGGAAAAACACCGCGGTTGATCAATGGATACCCGAACTTTGGGAACGTGTAATTCTCCATAAAAGGAAAGAAGAACAACAAGCTTTGTGAAAAAATATATTTCGGCTCTGCTGTTATTGGTAACTCTGCAAGTAAATGCACACGATTTTGTGGTGAAAAATATTTACTACAACATTATTTCACCGAATGAAGTAGCAGTTACAAGAAGCGAAAGCGAATATTCGGGCATTGTGCGCATTCCCGAAGAGGTTACGTATGGAAATAATTCATATGCCGTAACCGAAGTTGAACAAAGCGCTTTCGCTGTTTTTACGAAACTAACCGAAGTTGTTTTACCCACTACAATAAAAAAGATTGGCGATAATGCTTTTGCATCTTGTTTTTCGTTGAAGAAATTCAATATTCCCAATTCAGTAGAATATATTGGCGCTTCGGCTTTCAACCACTGTGAGGCTCTCGATACCATACGGATTCCTGAAAACGTAATGCATATCGGACAAAATGCTTTTGGGGCAAACACACAATTAAAATGGATAGAAGTAGCGCATTTCAATCGCAATTATATGTCGGAAGAGGGTGTTTTATTCAATTCCGATCAAACAGAAATTGTTTCATTTCCGGCAGGAAGAGAAGGACATTACGATATTCCGGTTACCATCACAACCATTCCTGAAGGTGTGTTTTATAATGCCCGGCTCGCATCGGTGAAAATACCGTATGGTGTTATGTCGATAAATAAAAAGCTTTTTGGTATTGCTCAAAGTTGCAGTCGGTAGATATACCGCCTTCTGTTATTTTTATTGGAGAACAGGCTTTTGCGCATTGCGGCTCACTGAAGGGAGTTTCCATTCCGGCATCGGTGCAAACCATCGAAAAAGAGGCTTTTTTAGAGTGCAGAAGCCTTAAAAACATCGATATTCCCTCGTCCATTTTCGTGGTAAATGAGCGTACCTTTGCGTACTGTACATCGCTGGAAAAGGTAAATATTAAGTCGGCAACCGTACGAGCCATCGATAAGCTGGCATTCTCTTTTTGCACGTCATTAAAAGAACTCACACTGCCATCAACGGTTATATACGTTGGCCACGGCGCTTTTTATCCGTGCAAACAGTTATCAAAAATCCGGGTTCATCACGTTAAACCATTGCCATTAAACGGATACGTGTTTTCGGATGTGGATAAAAGCAAATGCAAAGTTTTTGTTCCCGCCGGCAGTCTTAAGGAATATAAGGAAGCGAACGAGTGGAAGGATTTTAAACACTTTGTGCCGACCAATTACCAGTTTACCGTTTCTTTTTCTCAACCCAAGAACGGCACGCTAACACTTTTAAACGATTCAGTAGCCATACAAAGCGGATCGGAATTTGCGCAAAGCACGGAGTTGGCCTGCTCTTTGGTTTGTGATGAAGGATATGAGTTCGAGCAATTTATCATCAACGGGATAGCGTTGGATTTTTTGCCTCCTTCTTTTAAATTGATGGATGATACAAAAATTGAAGTAAAGCTAAAACGCAGCGAAAAACCCAACGAACGTGTTATTGAGTTGGCACAAAGAAATTAATCAGCCCTTATAAGCCTCTCTGCCGCATTGCCTCAAAC
Organism: Bacteroidota bacterium; assembly: GCA_023388315.1. Taxonomy (GTDB): domain Bacteria; phylum Bacteroidota; class Bacteroidia; order Bacteroidales; family Dysgonomonadaceae; genus JAEWGM01. Next base: position 86,316 of record JAEWGM010000036.1, read on the forward strand.
GTAATCACGGCGGTGGAGACCGATACATTCAGCGAATCAATTTTTCCGCGCATGGGAATTTTGATTCGCTTAGTCGCGTTTTTAAGCCAGAAATCAGTTAAGCCTTCGGCTTCGGTTCCCATCACGATGGCGGATGGTAAGCGAAAATCAACCTCTTGATAAAACTCGGCGGCTTGCAATTCCGCGGCGTATGAAGAAATGTTATTGGCTTTCAGCCACGCTAACGCGTCCTGCGACGAGCAAACGGCGGTTTGCACGGTGAACAATCCGCCCACGCCCGAACGAATCACGTTGGGGTTATACAAATCGGTTTGTGGGTCGCACACGATAACAGCGTCAACGGCGGCCGCGTCGGCTGTGCGAAGAATGGCGCCAAGATTGCCCGGCTTTTCCACCGATTCCAAAATTATCACAAACGGATTGGACGATAATTTTATATCCGCCAATCCGTGCGTTTTTGGTTTTGCCAACGCCACCACACCATCGGAATTTTCGCGATAAGCAATTTTTTCAAACACCGCCGAGGTAATTTCACTGATAACCCTATCGGGCAATGAATTGAGCACATCAGGGTATTTTGTTTTCTCAAACATTTCTACACAAACATACGCTGCCTCAACGCGATAGCCGCTTTGAAGCGCCAACGACAATTCCCGCGCCCCTTCAATCACAAAAAGTTGTTGCGCTTTGCGCTCTTTGCTTTTTGAGAGTTTTACAATGTTCTTAATGGCAGGGTTTTGCAGGCTGGTTATCATGGCGGGTGAGAGCGATTACAAATCTGCTACGTCTTCTTTTTTTAGCAAAAATTTATCGATGGCTTCCTTAAACGATTTCTTTGGAAGCGCCCCTTGCGCTATTTGCGGGGTTTCGCCCAGCGGAACAAAAATAAACGTGGGAATGCTGCTTACGCCAAACACGGCAGCCAGTTCCGGCTCTTTGTCCACATTAATTTTAAAGATATAAATTTCATCCCCATATTCGGCGGCCAATTCTTTCAAAATAGGGTTGGTCATTCGGCATGGGCCGCACCACACGGCATGAAAGTCGATGATGGCGGGTTTATCGCCTTTGTATTTCCACTCCGTGGCGTCGGATTCGTAATCGAATATTTTTTCTATGAAATCGGCTTTAGTGATATAAATGGGAGTGACGGTTTTTTTCACCTTCGGCTCTGTTGCCATTGCAGTAAACGCGAGGCAGAGAGCAACGAGGATGAGAGTTGTTTTTTTCATTTTTATTTGTGATTTTTATACTGTTTTTTTAATGTCTCTTTTTAATTTTTCGGGATTTTGGCGAGAATCGAAAATAGATGATATAGCGATAGTTTCATCATAAACCCAATAAATTATTTTATAATTTCCTACAACGAGATAACGATAGCTTTCTGCAAAATGAGCTAAAAGCGCTTCTTTTGTTCCTGCGGAAGGGTTGTCTATGAGTATATCGGTTCGGTCGATGATTTTCTTTATCAACTTTTTAGCTATCTGCTTATTTGATACAGACGAATAATAAATATAGATGCTTTTTAGTTGGCTTTTAGCAAGATCCGACCAAATTATTTTCATTACCAAGAGTCGATTTCCCGTTTTAAATCTTCATGAGTAGTTACCAGTCCGGCATCAACTTCTTCTTTCGCAGTTTCTGCCATTCTTAAAAATTCATCCATGCTCATTGGCTTGAGATGTTGTTCGTGATTCTTTTTTTTCGCGTTCAACATCAAGTCTTCCATTTGAGTAAGTAAATTTTCATCGGTAACTTTTAAAAATTCTTCGATAAAATTTAATTTACGCGCTTCACCAGTCATATATTCTTTTTTTACTTCAACAACAATGTTCTGACAAAAGTTTATCCACAACGTTTAATTCTTGACGTCAAAATTAAAACTCCGCCCGGTCTTTATACGAAATACTGCCAGGTTTCATAATTCCGAACTCTTTGGCGCCCACCTTATCCAGCCTGAGTTTCCAGATTTTCACATTGTTTACAGCCGGCACAGAATAAGTGAATTTTTTATCAACATATTGGCGCATAATAATGTCCAAGGCTTTCTCTTTCTCGGCGAAATCGTCCTCAAATTCCACTTCGCCTTCGCAAATAACGCTTCCGGCCTTCATTCGGTAGCTGCACGCCACATCGGGATGCTGGCGGATAAGTTCCGCCTCGGAGCAAAATGTCACGCAGATGCGCGGATTTTTCTCCATCGTGCGAATGGAGCGTCCTTCTTGTGCGGAATGCAAATAGATGACTTCGTTTTCGTAGCCGAAATTCATCGGCAACACATACGGGCGGCCTTCTTCATCGGCCATTCCCACATAACAGACCTTGCACGAGCGAATAACCGTTTCGATGCGCTCTAATTCTTCTATTGTAAAAGTTTTCATATTACAGTTCTTTTTCCGAAGTTGATGGGCCATCTACGCTGAGAACACCGTTTTCGTCAATTTTCATTTCATCGATAAAAACCACTCGCTCATCACCCGTTTTTTGGGTGCGTCCATGATAAACGGTGTACATTTTTTGTCCGTCTTTGGCACGAAACATCATATTGTGCCCCGTGCCGGTAACATCGCCGCCGATGGCAGTATTTTTCTCCAAAACCGGGTTGTTTTCGGCTTTCACAAAGGGCCCGAGCGGATGATCGGAAACAGCGTAACCCACAGCGTAGTTTTGTCCGCCAAAAAAGTTGGCAGAGTACATCATATAAATTTTGCCATCGTGCTCAAACGCGAAGGAGCCTTCCGTCCATCGCCGGTTGACTTCGCCGCTGGTCACAGAACGGCTTTCCCACTCCGTTTGCGCGTCATCCATTTTGGAGGGCGGCTGCAAAAGCAGCACTGGTTCCCCGATAACGGAAGTGAAATCGTTGGAAATTTCCACGCCGTACACCCAACTTTCTTCAATTTCATCGAAAAGGTTTTGTGCACGCGCCCAATCGGCTACCTCGCTCTCCACCGGATTTTTGTAACAGCAGCGCGAGTAGTAAAGATACGTTTTTCCGTTGTGCTGCAAAATGTTGGCATCAATGATGGGGTAGCCGGGATCGAACAACGGTTTGTCCGACACTTCTTTAAAAGGCCCTGTGGGCTTATGGGCAACCGCCACGCCGATGCGGAAATTTTCCAATTCGTTTGTGGGATTCACTTTCCAATCGGCACTGAAAAACAGGTAATATTTACCGTCAATTTCATACACCTCGGGTGCCCAATAGTTCTTCTCCGTCCACGACTCGGGCGTGTCCCCGCTATAGACTTGCCCTTCGTAGTGCCAATCAGCCAAGTTCTCGGAACTGTATGCTCCGAAACCTTTTTCCACTCCGCCGGTTCCGTACATATAATATTTTCCGTCGGAAGCCGATAGGATATACGGATCGCCAAATTTTACAGGCAAAGGATTGGAATAAGTTACAGGCTCATCGACCTTTTTATTTCCGGAAGTGTTGCAGCCGAAAACAAGGGTTGTGAGCAAAAGAAAAATAATGGGTTTAAATGAAAAGTTTGTGAGCATTCTGCTTGAAATTTTATATAAAAGACAAACTTATAAAAAAAATCAATGGCAGGATATTAAAAAAAGGGAAATTGATATAAAGTGGCTAAATATCAAGTAGCTTATTTGGAGCCAATCCACTCGGCATCCAATTAAACGCTCCTTTTTTTCATAAAATCGACAATCTCGTCGATATAGCCAAAAGCTACGCCCACAACCGTATCGGCTGCGCCGTAGTAAACGGCAACTCTATTGCCATCGTGCAGCGCGGCACACGGGAAAACCACGTTGGGTACATCGCCCGCCAATTCGTACGGCGCGGCGGGAGCCAGCAAATAATCTTGCGTGCGATACAGCACTTTCGACGGATTTTCGCGATTTAACAGTGCCGCGCCCATTGAATAGCGGAAACCGTTGCAGGTGTTGATTACGCCGTGGTAGAACAAGAGCCAGCCCTCGTCGGTGAGGAATGGAACCGGACCGGCGCCGATTTTGGTGCATTGCCACGCGCTTTGCGGAAACGGTGTAACTTTCATCACGCAGCGATGTTCGCCCCAGTATTTCATATCGGGACTGTAACTGATGTAGATGTCGCCGAATGGCGTGTGTCCGTTGTCGCTCGGGCGGCTGAGCATAGCGTATTTTCCGTCGATTTTTTCGGGGAAAAGCACACCGTTGCGGTTAAAGGGCAGAAACGCGTTTTCGCATTGGAAGAATTCTTTGAAATCAAACGTGTAGCCGATACCAATCGTGGGGCCGTGATAACCGTTGCACCAAGTAATCCAGTAGCGGTCTTCAATCCACACTACACGCGGATCGTATTTGTATTCCGATTCAATCATCTCGGTATTGCCGGCTTTAAATTCGATGGGGTCGTGATTGATTTCCCAATCGATTCCGTTTTTGCTGAATCCGGCAAATATATTCATTTGCACCGATTTGTTGTCGCAGCGGAAAACGCCCGCGAATCCATCGCCGAAAGGCATTACGGCGCTGTTGAAAACAGAGTTGGACGAGGGAATGGCGTATCGGTCGATAATGGGGTTTTGGCTGTAACGCCACATTACGTCGGAGCATCCTTCGGGACGGTCTTGCCACGGAATGGATTTCGAATTTACGATTTCGGATCTACGATTGTTGTTCATTTTATTAATGTATTGAAGTTAATAATTTTTTCACTGTTAATTTTCTTGTTTGTCTTCTTCGGGATGTCCGAACGGAACAAAAATTGTTACCAAAAACGCGGGGATGGTGGCAATCAGCACCCAGATAAAGAAATTCTTATAGCCGAGCCAATCGCTTAAATATCCGCTTGCCATTGAGGGAAGCATTACGCCCAAATTCATTATGGCGGTGGCAAAGGCGTAGTGCGACATTTTGTGATTTCCGGGCGCTACTTGCTGCATCATAAAAAGCATCAGTCCCACAAATCCGAATCCGTAACCGAAGTATTCAATCACGACCGCGCCGCCAATGTACCACAAACTTTCGGGGCGAAACACAGCCAGCATCAGATACATAATAAACGGAATATTGAACGCGCAACAGAGATAAATCAACGATTTTCGCAATCCCAGCGCCGAGATAAAATATCCGCCCAACAGCGACCCCAGCACAAATGCTCCCGCGCCAAAACCGTACACCACGCCGATATCTTTTGTGGATAGTCCCAATCCGCCGGTTTCTACAGAGGCTTTTAGGAACAGAGGAACGATTTTTACGGCAAATCCTTCGGCAAATCGGTAGAAAATAATGAAACAGATATACCAAAGTATGTGTTTTTTCTGAAAAAACGATTTCAGTACTTCCCACAACTCAAGCATCGCTTCGCGACCGGATGTAATCTCTTTCGTAACGCGACTTCCGGTAGGTAGAATACGCATATTTATCAGTCCGAGCATCACCATCAGCACGCCCACCAAAAGCATAATAATTATCCACGCTTGTGTGATGCCCACGGTTTCTTCCAGATAGCCGGCAAAGTAAATGAGTACGCTGTTGGTGAGTATTTTGGCAATGTTGTACGACGCGCCTTGCCAACCGATGTACTGCGCTTGTTTTTTTGAGTCGAGCGCGGTGAGATAGACTCCGTCGGTAGCAATATCGTGCGACGCACCGCTGAACGCGATAATTGCCAACACGGCAATGGCGTAAACGAAGAAATGGGGTAACGACAGCGTGAGCGCCACCAATCCGAACAGAATGCCGCTGAAAATTTCGGTAAAAACCACGAAAAACTTCTTGGTTTTAAACATTTCCAAAAATGGGCTCCAAAGCGGTTTTAGCGTCCACGGCAACATAATGAGCGATGTCCAGAAGGCAATTTGCCCGTCGGAAATGCCCATATTGGAAAACATAATTACCGTGGCAACGGAAAGTACCACAAACGGCAGCCCCATAGCGAAATAGGCGGTGGGAACCCAAAGGGTAGGGGAGAATTGTTTTTGTTTCATATTTTAGTGAAACTTTTGTCGGCAAATATAAAAAATCTGCAAGAATAATTACCGGTTTTGGAAAGAGATTATTCTTGCAGATTGAAAAAAGTGCTTGGTTTGCTTCTTATTTGATAAGATTTATTTCGTAAAGATCAGGGTCATAACCACCCCTTCTAGTTCTGAAACTTATAAGTTTCAGTGTTTTTATCGATACGGGTTTCTTAAACTTCACATACACCACCTGTGTTACTTTATCAGAAAAGAATACGCCTTGCTCAAACTCTCCATCAGCGCCTTGCGTTGAAATGGTAACTCCGCCCATTTGATATGAACTTGAGGTGTCGAATCTAATTCCTTTTATTATCTGCTCATTGTCGAGAGTAATATCAATGTAATGTGTGGGTGCAGTCGGATACCAAGAATTACCGAAATTTCTTCCGTCAATAAGAAAAGGTAAACCGTTTTGATTCCTATTCGATGTGAGTGTTAATCCGTCATTAAACTCTGTTCCTTCGATTGGTTCGTTGGAAGAGTCGATATTGGCAAGAACTTTGTTTAATTCACCAAAAACTTTCACCGTGTTCATGTTTTTGCTGATACTTACAGATTTCCCTGTTGCCGAAACAATTTGGATGGGGAAAAGCAATTGTTTTCCTTTTGCTTCATTCCAATCTGCTTTTGTATTAAGTATAACAACTACAGAATCTTTTGATTCTACTTCGCCTTGTTCGATAGATACTTCTCCGTTTTCAACTGTATAGAATTGTTGTGGTAGAAAAGTATATTGTGTATCGTTTTCCTCGTTGTAAGTTGTTACAAACTCTTCGTTGATATCGAACGTTACCGTTACTTTTTCTGTTGCCGGCATAGTAATTCTTGCCGGAAATTTAATAATGGTATCTCCTGTTAATACTGAGATGTCATCTGTTAGGTTGTATGTATTTGTGAAGCTGTACTCGTTTACCGGAGGAATTTGATTGCTCACATACACAACCCCGGGAGGAGTTACCTCTTCTTCGCCTTTATTACAAGACACAAATAGAAAAGTCAAGAATAAGCAGGCGACAGATAGATATATTGCTGTTTTTTGCATAATTATATGTTTTTTATGTGGGTAAATATCGAAAAAGAGGGATGTCTTTTTCGATATTTTACCCATACTAATGTAATTAATCATTTAACATTTTCACATTGGGTATCCAACGAAGTGTTTGTACTGGATTGTTGCTTGCATCAAGGGCTTGCATAACAGGGGAGCCTTTAATCATGTTTTTGAACTCAACGCCCTCTCCCTCATTCATTTTCCAATAGCTGATAAGCCCTTCCGTATCGGGAGATACCGCATAGAAGTTTTCTTTTATCTGAGCTTCGCTTCGTGCGATGTTCCAAATACGCAGCTCGTTCATGTTTGCTTGAGCGCGGAAATATTGAAGGCCACTTGAGCAAATACTTGTTGTTGCGTCAAACTTTAGTATTTTTCCCGGGTTGTTCATTGTGCTTTGCAACACACCGTTGAGATAAATTTTCATATCTGTGCCGTCGTATGTCATGGCAATATGATGCCACTTATCTTTTTCGCCCATGAATGAGTTTATTTGCGAACCTCCAAATTTTACCTGAAATTGGTTGAATGGAATGGGAGCGTCTCCGTAGCGAACATACAGCTCTACACCCGTGCCTCCACAGTTGAAAAGTGCTTGGTTGTTGATGCTATAGCTGTCCATTTTTAATCTGAACTCTACAGTCCATGCCTCGAGAGTGAACGGTGAATCTGTAAAAACAGCTGCGGCTTTTCGGTGAGCATATGTAACGCGGTCAGCTCCAAGCACGGGTACTGAGGCAAATCTTACCAAATCGAGCGCATAAACAATGCGGTCGGCACCGTTTATGGCTACTGTTTTGCCGTCTTTGCTTGAGATTTTGATGGGCAGGGCATATTTCTTGCCACTATCTTTCATTTCTTGAGAAAACGGTTTTACTCGCACTATTCCGTTCACGCTGGGAGCAACTTTTCCGGCTTGAATCTCAAATTCGGTTGTTGCCAATTCAAAACCATCCGAGGGAACAGCTTCATAGGCGGTACCGTTTTTTTCGTTAAATTCTTTCAGAAACTCAGTATCGATTTCGACACCAATTTTTACATTTTCATTCAATACATTGGTCAGACGAGGCGTAAACACCAAATTGATTGCCTCTTCTTCCATAACAAACACCTTGCGCTGATTGGATTTCACGCCGGTTTCTTCGATAAAGACATTGTTCTCTTCCACACTGTACTCCGCATCATTACACGAAACCAGAAAAAATGAGAAAAGAGCAACAAGTGCACCGAAGTATATTTTATTTAGATATTTCATTTTGTCAAAAATTATTTTTTTTTAAAACACTCTTTTAATGTACGGCCGGGTTCATTATTTGAATAGACTTTCTCATTGCCGGATACGTCATATTGATTGGGGTGCCTGCAATTCTGTATTCAAATCCGGGCCGGAAGCTTCCACAACCGCCTTTGCGTACGGTTTTTCCATTAACTATCGGATTCCATAGCGCCATTCCTTCTAACGACTGCACTCTTCTGCCATCTCTCGTTGTATGAGGAACTCCGCCATTCAGCGCATACGACTCAAAGTTTTCGGTAACGATGAATTTACTTGCAATCTGCTCCTTGGTCATAGGTGTGCCATCTACATTTTTGGCGTTTGCAAAAGCTCTAAAAATTTTTTCCAAACGAGAATCCAAGTTTGCATAGCTGGAACAAGCATAAGCCTGAGAAATGTAATAATCGAAAGCGCAGGCCAGCGAGTCGGGCATTAATTCCGGCTCACCGTCGATAACAAGCAGTTTTCCTGAACCCGATTTCGGGCCTAAGCGCTTGGACAACGCATTAACAACATAGCTAATTCCTGTTCCTCTAAGGTTCTTTTCAGTTTGGAACGGTTGGGCATAGCTTGGTTCCCAGTCTAAGTCGAAGCCATCGTAATTGTATTTGTCGATGGTGTCGCAAATGGCATTGGCATATTTCTCGCAAGCCAAACGCTTCGCTTCTTCATCGCCGTCTATCCATCCCCAGAATTTTTTCTTGTCTTCGCCTTCCGGTGTAATTTGGTCGCCAATATCAAGCATAACAAATACGGCGAGGGCTTTAACTCCTTTTACTTCTTGGCAATAGCGCAAGTCTTTAAGACGAGCTTCTCCCGGGTTTTTCCATCCTCCCCACATCGACACAATATCAATGCTGTCGGGTAATCCTCGCATAGAGTTTTGGAGATTGACGCCTGTACCCGTCCATTCGCTATACCAAGCAAAAGAAACAGCGTGGTCGCTTTCTTTATACGCGCGCAATTTAGCGTAATAATCTTCTGATGTTCCGATGGTTTCCTCGTATATGCTTCCCACTTTTTTTATGGGGTCAATGGGTTCCGGCGTCAGCGCGTCTTCGCAAGACGTAAGCCAGAATGCCAAAGTTGCAAATAACAGTATGTTTTTTATTGAAAAGGTGAATGATTTCATTTTTCCTAACTTGTTTTTGATTATTATTTTTTATCCCACCACAATTTTGTTGTATAATTATCGGGACCGTTTAATTTAGAAACCGCATCATCGTAATTTTCCTTGTTGTTTTTGTTTTCAACCGGTGGAAAAGGCAAACGATTAGGGGTTACTAAATCATATCGTTGTGTAGTAGCACTTTTGAACAGCTTGGGATAACCTGTTCTACGTACTTCGCTCCATCCTTCCATTCCCAGAGGGAAAAGAGCAAGCCATTTTTGTGTGGCGATACGCTCAATTTTTCTTTCTCGCGAGTCGTTTTCGTTCCATTTAATCGTAATGTCGCTTACAGCGCCTATGGCGGGTGCACTGTTTGCCGGATCGGTATAATCGGCCTGTTTGCTTACATCGTCATTAAGATAGGCTGTTGCATCGCCGGCTCCCCACTGTTCAAAAGATAAGCGTACTCCCATTTCATAGTAATCTTTTGCAGATAAATCGCCTACATTCCACCCCAACAGTTTGCCTTCAGCGCGGGCGAAAGCCATTTCTGATGCCGGCATCCAAAGCAATTTGTCGGTTAATGAAACGTTGAAACGCGAGTATAAATCTTTTGCCTTGGCATCATCCACAGGGCGAGCTCCGAAACGGATGCCGACAATGTCTCGATTCGCATTTTCGATGTTCGATTTCACAAAAAACTTATCGGCACGTGGGTCTTTGTAACCTGCTAAATAGGCATCAATGTCGGCGCTGGCGCAGTAGTCTTTGTAAGGATAAGATACAACGTGCAGCGGGTTTTTTGGATATCGAATGGCTGCATTATCATCGTTGTTCTCAATAACTCCCGATTGAATTGCCTCTTCAGCGGCTTTTTGTGCAAAAGCAGGATCGGCAGCGCTCATACGAATAGCCATACGAAGTTTCAAGGAGTTGGCAAATTTGCGCCACTTTGAAAAGTCGCCTCCATACACATCGTCATACTCGGCTATTGAACTTGCCATACCAACACCGTCAAGCATTTCCACTGCTTTTGTGAGGTCGTTAATTACCGCTTTATACAGCTCTTCTTGGCTGTCGTAGGCAGTGTTTTCGTGATTTGTAGCACTAATTTGCGAGTACGGTTGTGGACCGTAAGCATCGGAAAGGCGTTGCACTAATTGGGCGCGTAAAATAGTAGCCCAAGCTCCGTCTATCCCTTGCAGCTCTGTTAAGTCGGCTACTTTTTTCCACTCTTTATAAAACTCGCGCATACTGGCCGTAAATGGCTCATCGATCCAAGATTCGGGCATATTGAAAGTTGCCGGGTTGTGTCCTGCGTACCAGCCCGATGCGGTAAACATTCCGTAGTGAGCATAAATTCCACCTACAATGGATTCGAAGTGTTGAAACAAGTTTTCTTGCGCGGGAAAACTATAAGCCGTCAGATGTTTAAAGAAACTACCGGTCATATATCCGTCGCGCTCCAGCATTTCACGGTCAATTTTTTCGCCGGGTCTGTTTAATTCGTCAAAACCGGCTGTGCAAGCAGAAATGATGAGAAGTCCCACAACTGCTGTCAATAACGGTTTTACGATTTTACGTAAGTTTTTATTAGATAATATCATTTTAAATTTCGTTTTTCTGATTAATAAAATGCTTTGTTAAAACGAAGCTTTTACGCTGAAACCGAAGTTACGAAGACTTGGTTGCATAAAATAATCGAACCCTTGATAATAAGTACCGGTTGAAGCGGTTAACTCCGGATCGAAAGGCGATTTGTTGTAGAGCATAAGTAAATTGCGCCCGGTAAGTGTTAGGCTGAGATTTACTTTGTTGTTAAAAAGTTGAACCGGAACATTGTATCCGATGTATGCTTCTTGCAAACGCACGTTGGTTGCGCTATAAATATACTCTGACCAGACTGCGTTCTCTCCACCTACTACTTGATAGTAGCCTTGAGTGTCTATTTTACCAAGGTTGACATCAATTCCGCCATTATCTCTGTCGAGGGCAGAACGCTCACTTACTCCATATTGGTCTAACACGGCTTGCGTGGTAGAAACGTTTATTCCACCTAAACGGGCGGCAAACATAAACCCAAAGTTAAAACCTTTTATGCGGAAGTCGTTTCTCCAACCTAAGTTCCCTTTCGGCAATACGCTGCCAACGAAGCGAGGTTCGGTAAGTGTTTTCTTAACTACCATATCTTTCTCGTTGAGCAGTATGTGCCCTTCGTGATCTCTTTCCAAATCGTTTCTCACATATAAATCGCCCATAGTTCCTCCTTCGCGAAGTATTACCTCTATTTGGTTAAATCCTCCTTTAAAGATTTCTTCCTCCGGGTCGTCTTCTATAAGTTTTACAATTTTATTGATGTTGGCACTATACGTCAGATAAGAACTCCATCCTAAGTTACCAAACGTTTTATCCACGCCCAGCGAAACTTCAACACCTTTGTTTTGCACATCCCCCATTTGGATGTATTTGCTCGAAAAACCTCCCGATGCTGAAATGGGGCGTAAGAACGTTTGTTTTATCGTGTTCGATTTATACAAAGTGGCATCTAAATTCAGTAACCCATTCCAGAACCTGGCAGTTACACCTGCTTCCCACGAGTAAGTGCGTTCGGGAAAAAACTCATCGGGCATTAAATACGATTCGCTCACATAGCCCTGTGTGGCAGGGTCGTACGTGTACTTAAAGGGTGAGGACAAGTTTCTGGGAATTGGAGAACCCACCGATGCCCACGAGCCGCGTGCTTTGAGATAGGAAATAAACGAAGGTAATGTTACAGCTTCTGAAATAACGGTTGAAAAACCTACCGACGGGTAAAAGAAAGATTGGTGTTTGGTTCCTGCTAACGACGAATCCCAATCGTTACGTCCCGTAAGCGTGAGGTAATACGTGCTTTTGTAACCCAATTCGGCACTGGCAAAGGCAGAGTTGGTGCGGTGTTTCCATTGAGTAAAGGTGGGTGCGTTTTCTTTTGTAGCGAAGCCATAATCAATGGCATAAGGCATAAAAATATTTGCCGGCGCTTTTAACCCTCCTTTTTGTCCGCGGCTATCATAGTACTCTTGAGCCATTGATACACCTAAGTTGCCGTTTATGGATAGTTCGTCGAAGATTTTATTTACGTTCAACATTACGTCGCCGTAAAATGCTCTTTCGTCGGATTTTGTGTATCCGTAGTAGCCGTATTTTGAATAAGTGAAAAGCTCGTCAGTTGTAGCAGGGCGTTTATCTTCAAAATCGATGGTTGCATTATCGATGCGCACCCGTCCAACAAGGTCAAGCCAGTCAGTAAGTTCATACTTAAGGCTTGCATTGGCCATATAGCGCTGCTTTTTACTCTCTTTTGTGATTTCATGCGCAATCCAGTAAGGGTTTTGCATATGCATGTCGGTTGATCCGATCCAGTTTTGTTCATAAATACCTCTTGCAGGATTCCAAATCTTGTACGTACGTACAGCATCAAAGTTTTCTCCTCTTGGAAATAAATACAACGGCAAGAGGGGATTCATATATTCACCTTGCCCAATAAGGTTTCTATCATCTTGAATGATGTAATTGAAGCCAAAATCAAGCGTTGCTCTGTCATTCAGGAACGATGTAGTGTTTCTGATGGTAAAGTTGTACCGATTGTATTTCGAGTTTGGAATAATCCCCGTAGAATTGGTGGTTCCTACAGAAAAATAAGTTTGGTTTTTTTCTGTTCCGGCTGTCAGCGATATCGTATTTTGAATATTTGTTCCGGTGTTGAAAAATCCTCTTGGGTCATAATTCCCGTAGGGAGAAACTCCCGGAGTTGTTTCCCACGAGCCTGTTTCGTTGGGACGATTCATATACCTTGTTTGAAACTTTGGCATAATGAATGGGGTCATAAACGACGAGTTGTTGGCAATCGAAACTTTTACCGTACCTTCTTTCCCTTTTTTTGTGGTAATCATAATAACTCCTTGTGCTGCACTGGATCCGTAGAGCGCTGCAGCGGCAGGACCGCTCAGCACGGACATGCTCTCTATATCATCCGGATTGATGTCCGAAATGCCTTCACCGCCAGCAACTTGGCCATATTTTCCAGCTTGGTTGATTTCGCCTTTGTTCATGTTAAAAATGGGCACACCGTCAATTACATACAACGCTTGGTTGCTTTGGTTTATAGATTTTGGCCCACGCATTACCACACGAGTGGCACCACCGATACCTACGGACGAAGCATTAATATTTACCCCGGCTACTTTTCCCGCCAGAGCGTTCATAAAGTTAGCATCTTTCACCGTTGTCAATTCTTCGGCTTTTACTTGTTGCACATTGTAACTCAACGCTTTTTCCGAACGTTTGATACCCAGCGCAGTAACTACCACCTCTTCCAAGAGTTCGCCGTCTTCCTTCATTACAATGTTTAATGTGGTGGCGCCCGCAACATTCACGGTTTGAGACATATAACCAATATAAGAAAGTGTTAAGTTGGCGTCTCTTTCTACCGATAAAGTGAAGGTGCCGTTAAAATCTGTTGCGGTACCTGTGCCTGTGCCCTCCACAACTACGTTTACGCCAATTAGCGGCTCGCCACTCTCATCCACCACCGTTCCGGTAATGGTGCGTTTTTGCTGTGCGGGTTGCTGCGGTTGTTGATTGGGTGCGTTTTTTGTTATCACAATATAATTGTCTTTGATAACATACGTTAAATTCTCGCCTGCAGCTTGAAGGATGTTGTTTAATACTTCGCCGACTGCTTGGTTGTCTGCGTTTACATCAATTCGCCTTTCGGGATTAATATCGTCAACGTTGTAAATGACAGATAGTTCCGTTTGGTTTTTGATGCTTTTAAAAATCTCATTGATTGGGGTTTTTGATGCTCTCAATGTTACAGATTGTTTTTGAGCAGATGCATTAAGCTGATTTCCAGCAAAGAAAATCAACACGATCATCCAAAAAAATCTGCGATTGTAACCCCGTGTGATGTTACATCTCATTTTTGTTTGATTCTAGATTATTAAATAATTATTGAATGTTTTGTGTTTAATTTTTCATAATAAGACTGTGTTTTTTCAGTCTTGTGTTGTTTCGGGTTAGTTACACATTAAGTTATTTGCATGGGCGCTTTCTGTTTAGTTTGTTAATAATATGTTATTTAGATGATATCGATATGTTTCTCTGATTAATTTCATAGGTGAATGTATTGGTTAATTCAAGAATTGATAATATTTGATAAATGTTGTCGGCCATTTCAAATTCGGCGTTAAAACGTGCGTGTTTAACTTTTTCATCTTTAAACGTGATGTTTACATTGTAATGCCTCTGTAAACTTTGGGCAATTTCCTCTAATGAGGCATTTTCGAACAATAATTTTCCATCAATCCATCCTAAAATTTCTTTCGGGGTGTTTAATTCTCTTAATTTGTAAGTACGGGTTGTTTTATCGAAAATGAGTTCTTGCGATGGTTTCAATTGTACGTTTATGTTGCTTTCGCTGTTCGCGAATAAAACCGCACCTTCCATCAACGTGGTGGAAATATAGTTTTCGTCGTCGTTGCAACGTACGTTGAATTTGGTGCCCAATACTTTTATTTCCGATGCATTATTATATACCACAAACGGCAACGATTTGTTGGGCGCCACCTCGAAATAGGCTTCGCCTTTTAGCAACGCCTTGCGGTTTCTTGAAAGAAAGGATTTTTTGTATTCCAAACTACTGAAGGCATTTAGCCACACGTTGGAGCCGTCGGGTAGTGTAACTTGTGCCCTTTCGCCCAATTTGGTTGACACAAAAAGTGGCTGGTTGTTTTTTTCGAGCAGGAAGAGCGTGAGCGTTGCACCGCCAAGAAGCAGCCCGATAAAAATTGCGGCAATGGAAGCAACCCGGCGCCGGAATGTTACGGTGTTTTTTGTGTTTCGGGTGGGCGACAAGAGGTGTTTTCGACGGAATTCGGCGAATTTCTCATTTACGTCAATGGAATGCTTCGCCTGAATGCGCTCATCAATAAACCGAATAACATACAAGTCTTCAAGAAGCTTGTAATTGTCATCCGACAAAGACACCCATTCTTCCACCTGCGCTTGTTCTTCTTTGCTCAGTGTGCCTTTTAAATATGAAATTAACGTATTTTCATCCATCTTTCTATGCTGTCTTGCTAATAATACAAATGAAAACAAAAAGCTACTAAAAAAATATTGTTAAATTTTTTTTCTTTTTTGGAATATGGGCTTTTTATACTTTCTTTGTTGTAAAAGTTTGTGTTTTGAAATGATTACAACACTCGATAACGAAAAAACCATAAGTCTATTAAAAATTGACGAAGGCAGTCATTTCGAAATGGTATATAAATACTATTTCGCCTCTTTGTATACTTTTGCTACGCAATATGTTGCCGGCGAAGAAGCCGAAGAGGTTGTGCAAGACACCATGCTTTGGCTGTGGGAAAATCGCCGGTCGCTTATTATGGAATTATCGTTAAAATCGCTCTTGTTTACCATTGTTAAAAACAAATGCTTGAACCTTGCCGGTCATCAAAAAATAAAAAACCGCATCCTCCAAGCCATTCAGAAAAAACACGAAGAACAATTTCAGGATCCTGATTTTTATCTTGAAAACGAACTTTTTTCTCTCTTTCAAAAAACGCTATCTCAATTGCCTGAAAAGTATCGTCAAGCCTTTGAAATGAGTAGAATAGAAGGACTTACCCACAAAGAAATTGCCGAGCAACTGGGTGTTTCGCCCCAAACAGTGAATTATCGGTTAAGTAAAGCGCTGGAAATATTAAGGACGGAACTGAAAGATTATCTGCCTATTCTTTTGGCCCTCTTCGCAGATGGATTTTGATGATACTCATTTGCCTGTGTTTTTCAGCTACATTTTGAAGTCTCCATCCACTTGCTCATTTCAATAAAAAACTGTTTCTTTGTTACAAACTAAAACAATTTGAAATGAGAAAAACCGTTGTACTTCTTTTCGTTTGCATTTTTGCTGTGGCAGGAATAATGCAAGCGCAAACCCGCACCCAAACAACCCTGAAAAAAGGGTGGAAATTCACCCGCGAAGACAATCCGGCGCAATCGGATATCAACTTCGACGATTCCCAATGGCAGTTGGTAACCGTGCCGCACGACTGGGCTATTTACGGTCCGTTCGATAAACAGAACGATATTCACCGAATGGCAATCGTGCAAGACGGGCAAACCACGGCCATTGAGCATTACGGGCGCACGGGCGGGCTTCCGTTCACCGGAGTCGGTTGGTATCGCACGCGATTTTCTGTTCCCGATTTTTCCGCCGACAAACGCGTGCAAATCCAATTCGACGGCGCGATGAGCAACGCTCGCGTTTTCGTTAACGGAAAAGAAGCCGGCTTTTGGCCAAACGGTTACAATACGTTCTATTTCGATATTACCGATTTGCTAAACAAAAACGGAAAAAACAACACGCTGGCGGTTCGGTTAGAGAATTTCGAAGAGCAATCGCGTTGGTATCCCGGCGCGGGATTGTATCGGAACGTGCATCTCATCACAACCCACAAAACACACATTCCCGTTTGGGGAACCTACATCACTACGCCCGTTGTGGAGAAAGATTTTGCTCGCGTAAACATAAAAACGAAAGTGAACTCTCAAAATCCCGAAAACCTGAAATTGGTTACCGAAATCAGAGATAAATCCAATAATGTGGTCGCGTCGCAAGAAAAAGCGCTTTCGGCGTTCGATTCGGGAGCGTTTTCTCAGGATTTAATCGTAAAAAATCCCGAACTGTGGGATGTGAAACAACCCAATCTCTACACCGCCGTGTCCAGATTGTACGAAAACAACACGTTGGTAGATGAAACAAGCGTCGCTTTCGGCATCCGCACTATTGAAATTCGCCCCGATGATGGCTTTTACCTCAACGGCAGAAAAATAAAATTCCAAGGTGTGTGTCTTCACCACGATTTGGGCCCGTTGGGCGCCGCCGTGAACGAAGCGGCCATCCGTCGTCAGATTCGCACCATGCAAGATATGGGCGTGAACGCCATTCGCACATCGCACAATATGCCCGCGCCTGAGTATGTGCGCATTGCCGATGAAATGGGGATGATGTTGATGGTGGAAACTTTCGATGAATGGGCCATTCCCAAAGTGAAAAACGGTTATAACCGTTATTTTGAGGAGTGGGCGGAAAAAGATTTAACCAACGTTATCCATCATTATCGCAACAATCCCAGCGTGGTGATGTGGTGCATTGGCAACGAAGTGGAGGAGCAAAGCAACAAACAAGGCGCAAAAGTCGCGCGCTTTTTGCAAGATATTTGCCATCGCGAAGACCCCACGCGTCCTGTGACCAACGGAATGGACCGCCCCGATCACGTGTTTTCCAACAATATGGCGGCCATTATGGATGTTGCCGGCTTCAATTATCGTCCGTTTCGCTATCAGGAAGCGTATGAGCGCCTGCCGCAGCAAATTGTTTTGGGCAGTGAAACCGCTTCCACGTTGAGTTCGCGTGGCGTGTATAAATTTCCTGTGCAAAGACGGTCGATGGCGATATACGATGACCATCAAGCTTCGTCTTACGATGTAGAGCACGCCGCTTGGAGCAACTTGCCCGAAGACGATTTCATTCAGCACGAAGATTTGCCTTACGCCATTGGCGAATTTATTTGGACGGGAATCGATTACTTGGGCGAGCCAACGCCGTATTACAGTAATTGGCCCAGCCACAGTTCGTTGTTTGGCGCGGTGGATTTGGCAGGCATTCCCAAAGACCGGTTTTATCTCTATCGCAGCCATTGGAACAAGTCCGAAGAAACCTTGCACATCCTGCCGCATTGGAATTGGGCGGGACGCGAAGGCGAAGTTACGCCGATTTTTGTGTACACCAATTATCCATCGGCAGAGCTGTTTATCAATGGAAAAAGCCAAGGAAAACGCACCAAAGATTTATCCATTCCGCTGGATGGAAGTTACACGGAAGAAGCGAGAAAATCATTTGAGCGACAAAAACGTTATCGCTTGATGTGGATGGATACTAAATACGAACCCGGCACCGTGAAAGTGGTGGCATACGATGAAAACGGAAAAGCCGTTGCCGAAAAAGAAATGCATACCGCGGGAAAGCCGCACCGTATTGTATTGGAGGCTGATAGAACAACGCTGAACGCCGATGGCGAAGATATTTCGTTCGTAAACGTCCGCATTGTGGATAAAGACGGAAACTTCTGTGCAACCGAAGAGCGCGAAATTTCGTTTACCGTAAAAGGCGCGGGTACATTCAAAGCGGTGGCCAACGGAAATCCTGCCAGTTTGGAAAGTTTTCAAGCGCCCAAAATGAAGCTGTTTAGCGGACAACTCACCGCTTTGGTTCAAGCGGGCGAAAAACCGGGAACTATTGTGTTGGAAGCGAAAGCAAGTGGGGTGAGAGGTGCTAAAATTGAGATAATTACCTCTCCAACTCCTTAAAAGTAGGGGCATTCGTGCACAAACGTATAATTTTCAGGTGACTACGATTTTTGGTTAGGGCTGAAAGCCCGGTTTTAATTCAGCCCCACGTGCAACGTGGGGTTGAGTCAAAAAGTTCGCCCAAGTCCTGCAAGGACGTTTTAATTTTAAAAAAATACATTTTTACGATAGAAACTAAACAGTATTCGGGATATTTCGCCCATTCAGGGCTTGTTCTGGAATGAATTTTACTTACCCAACGTTTCACGTTGGGCTAATGTAAACCAGCCTTTCAGGCTGTTGCCGCTGCCATAAACTTCTTCATATAAACATTTGTAAAACAAATGCTTTTAACTATCTTAAAGTAAAGGCAACAATCAATTTAAAATCTAAAATCTAAAATCGTAAATCCCAAATCGTAAATCGTCAATCGAAATCCCAAATCGTAAATTCTGCTTATCTTTGCACCTCCAAAAGTCAAAAAGATGGCAAGAAAAAGAAAGCAACTCCCAATTTTAGAAAATATCACCATCACCGATGTGGCTGCCGAAGGCAAAGCCATAGCCAAAGTGGATGGCATGACGGTTTTTGTTCCGTTTGTTGTTCCGGGCGATGTGGCGGATATACAATTAACCAAAAAGAAAAGCAACTACGCCGAGGGAAAAGCCGTGCGGTTTGAATCGTTTTCCGACAAACGAACCGATGCTTTTTGCTCGCATTTCGGTATTTGCGGCGGCTGCAAATGGCAAATTCTGCCTTACGACGAGCAGATAAAATACAAACAAAAACAGATTACGGACAATCTCACACGTATCGGAAAAGTGGAGCTGCCCGAAATAACGCCTATTTTGGGCGCGCCCGAAACCACTTTTTACCGCAACAAATTGGAATTTACTTTTTCCGACAAACGCTGGCTTACGGAAGAAGAAATCGGCTCCGATAAGGAATTTCGCCAAATGAACGCGCTCGGTTTTCATATTCCCGGCAGATTCGATAAAGTGCTGGACATTGATAAATGTTGGTTGCAAGACGATTTGTCGAACCAAATCCGCAACTCCATTCGCGAATTCTGCCTAAAAAACAACTATTCATTTTTCGATTTGCGCAACCAATCGGGATTGATGCGTACGCTCATTATCCGAAACACGTCTATCGGTGAGTGGATGTTGATTGTGGTGTTTTACGAAGACGATACCGAAAAGCGGGAACGACTGCTCACTTATCTTGCCGACAAGTTTCCGCAAATCACTTCCTTGCTCTATATCATCAACCAAAAAGCCAACGATACCATTACCGACCAGGAAGTGTATGTGTGGAGAGGCCGCGATTATATTGTGGAAGAGATGGAAGGTTTGAAATTTAAAATCGGACCCAAATCATTTTACCAAACCAACAGCCGACAGGCGTATAATTTGTATAAAATAGCGCGCGATTTCGCCCAATTATCGGGCACCGAATTGGTTTACGACCTCTATACCGGAACGGGAACCATTGCCAATTTCGTGTCGCGAAGCGCGAAAAAAGTTATTGGAATTGAGTACGTGCCGGAAGCCATTGAAGACGCCAAAGAGAACAGCCGCCTCAACGGAATTGAAAACACGCTTTTCTTCGCCGGCGATATGAAAGATGTACTTACCGAAGAGTTTATCGCCACGCACGGTCGTCCGGATGTGATTATTACCGACCCACCCCGCGCCGGAATGCACGACGATGTTATCGCCGCCATTCTGCTTGCAGAACCCAAACGAATTGTTTACGTAAGTTGCAATCCGGCAACACAAGCGCGCGATTTAAATTTATTGGACGGCAAATATCGGGTTTCGCGCGTGCAGCCGGTGGATATGTTTCCGCACACGCATCATGTGGAAAATGTAGTGCTTTTGGAGCTACGCTAATATGCCTGCGGTGATAGTTCCGCTGCGCGAAAGATAGCGCTTCACGCAATAAAGAAAAAGCGGTTTGAACGTTTGGTCAAACCGCTTTCTCCTTTTTCTCCCTCTCTCCAGGTCTTCTCGTCTCCAAGTCTCTCTCGTCTCACTTCACCGCTTCCACCGTATATCCCAATTTACGCAAACCTTCAATCAACCCGTCTTTTCCAACCAAGTGCAGGCTGCCAACCGCAATAAACGATGATTTCTTCTGCATCATTTCCGGTAGAATTTTCAACCATTTTACGTTGCGGTCTTTGTTTATTATATCTTTTTCTTCTTGCGTGCTGGGGCAAGGATCGTCGGGTGATTCATCTTCGTACAAATCGTTCAACGCGCTTAAATCCTGATTGGTATAAGCCGTTTGAAGTTTGTCCATTTGCTCCTTTAGCTTTTCGGGATGATTAATCATGCAAGCCAACATCTCGGCCTGCCTTTCAATGGTTTGTGAGTTGAGTAAGGCGTGGATTTGCTCATCGGCGGTTTCAAGCGATTTCACCGGGCGTGAGCGCTTCACGGCTTCATCTTGAAAATATTGGTCGATACTCACCGCGCCAGCCAAATTAGGGTAATATTTTTGATATAATGTAACCGAAATTAAATTGCTCAACATGGCCGGTTTCATTCTTCCCAATTGCTCTAAGCCAACACCAACGAGTTCTTTGAGCGTTTTGTCGAGCAATTGTAGGTCTGCTTCGTTTAACAATGTTTCGTAATTGTACTCGGGTGACATCATAGCAGCTGTCATAATCTGCATCTGCATTTCGGTCATTTTACTCATATCGAGTTCGCCCACAGTTTGTTCCGATGCTTCAAACGCTTCGTGGATGCCCGCGACATTGTCCATAAACGACAATGGCACCAAGTGATGTGTGCCAAACAGATACGATGGTTTTTCCAATCCGTTGCCGGATATTTTCCACAAGAGCGAGTTTGCTTCTTTTTCGGGCGCGTTCGCGCAAGCAGCCAACGCGATAAAAACGAGGAGGCTGCTGAAGATTTGTTTAAGATTCATAAAGGTGTATGTTATTATTTTACTTCTACATAGTCGGCATGAATAGGCTGATTTTCCGCTTTACTGTCTTTTCCTATTCCCAGAAAATCAAATAAAAACCAAAAGATGGTGAACGACGGGATCACATCGGTAACGGGTAGCAATTCTTCTACAAAAGTGATAAGCGATGTGAATTTTCCGCGCTTTTCTCCAAACATTTTATAGCTGATGGATGCGGCAATGGGCGCCCAAATCATATCTAAAAAGGGGCCAATTACCGGAATGGCCATGGATGCCATGCCAATGGCATCTAAGATGAGGCATTTGGTTAGTTTTCTGTATTTATTGTCCATATGAAATTTTTTACAAAGATATAAATTAAGTTCGGGATATTGGATGGTTCTCAGCGCAAATGGTTTATTTTTATGGAGCTGTCTAAAACAAAAAAGAGCGCACAAGCGCCCTTTCAAAGTTCAATTTTAAGTGCTGAAATTATGCTGTTGCACTGGTGTCGATAGGCGCGTGCGTTCTTTTGCCTAATTCTTTGTCCATGGTGTAAATTCCGAATCCGTTGTCGCCGATGAGTTTTAAACTATCAATCATGCTTTGCGCGGTTTCTTCTTCTTCCACTTGTTCGTTCACAAACCATTGCAGCATATTTTCGGTGGCGTAATCGTGCTCGCCTTTTGCCAATGCAACCAAATCGTTAATTAGCCCGGTTACCACGCGTTCGTGTTTTAGCGTGTCTTCAAAAGCGTGTAGGGTGGATTTCCACGAAGTATCTACTTTTTCAATAGGTTTTAACTCAACTTTATTTCCTTTGGAAATGAGGTAGTTCATAAACTTCATGGCGTGGTCTTGTTCTTCTTCAAACTGCACTTTAAACCAGTTGGCAAAACCATCCAATCCTTCGTTTGAAAAGTGGGCCGACATGGAGAGATACAAATAAGCCGACCAAAACTCTGCATTAATCTGTTTGTTAATTGCTTCTTCTAATTTTTTACTTACCATAATAATGTATTGTATTTAATGTTGTGTTCAATGTAAATTTAAACGCTTATCTGCGCAAAATGTTTAAATTTTCATGGCAATCGCGCCATTCTTTGCGTGAAGAATTTTCAAAATAAACGCCCGATACTTCTATGTGACGATTTATTGTTATCTTTGTGCACTTGATTTGGCAACCCAATCAATTCACAATTAGGTTAAACAGATTTTCTTAATATACCTCAAATGAATTTGTTAAGAGAAAAAATGATGAAATACGATGCTCCGCAGCGAGCTAAAGCGGCGGGCATTTATCCATATTTCAGAGCAATTGAAAGCGATCAGGACACTGAAGTTGTCATCAACGGCAAAAAAGTGCTCATGTTCGGTTCCAACGCGTATTTGGGGCTCACCAACCACCCAAAAGTAAAGGAGGCCGCTATGGAAGCGTCCAAGAAATATGGGACAGGTATGGCCGGTTCAAGGTTTTTGAACGGTACGCTGGATATCCACGTTGATTTGGAACGAAAACTCGCGAATTTCTTGCATAAAGACGATGCCATTGTTTTTTCAACGGGCTTTACGGTAAACCAAGGCGTGATTTCGTGCCTCACCGGACGCGACGATTATATCATTTGGGATGAGCGCAACCACGCCTCCATTATTGAAGGATTGAGGGTTTCTTTTTCAACGAAATATAAATTTCGTCACAACGATATGGCATCGCTCGAAAAACAACTTCGCCGATGCGCCCCCAACAAAGTGAAACTCATTGTGGTGGACGGCGTTTTCAGCATGGAGGGCGATTTGGCCAATTTACCCGAAATTGTGAAGTTAGCCGAAAAATACAACGCCAATATTATGGTGGACGAAGCGCATAGCATAGGCGTTTTGGGCAGAAAATACAACGGACGAGGCGTGTGCGACCATTTTGGTTTACTGAATAAAGTGGATCTTATAATGGGTACGTTCAGCAAATCGCTCGCTTCCATCGGCGGATTTATTGCCGGTGATTTTGCCACCATCAACTACTTGCGTCATAACGCGCGAACCTACATTTTTAGCGCGAGCATTACGCCCGCGGCTACGGCAGCGGCTTCGGCCGCGCTCGATATTCTGAAAACCGAACCCGATAGGGTGCGTAAACTATGGGAGTTAACTCATTATACCATTGAACAATTCAAACAACGCGGCTTTGAAGTAGGCCCCACAGCCACACCCATTATTCCTCTGTATATCAGAGATAACGATAAAACATTTCTCACCACCAAACTGCTTTTCGAGCGAGGCGTTTTTGTGAATCCGGTGGTCCCGCCCGCGGTTGCTCCGGCGGATACGCTTATCCGATTTTCGTTGATGGCTACCCACACACAGGAGCAAATTGATTATGCGGTTGACAATATTGAGCAGGTTTTTAGAGAATTGGAGATTTTATAAAAAACTTTTACTGAAACTACAGCGCGGCTGCAATTTTACGAATTTTAGCCAACCTGTTGGCCAATGATTTATCTTGCCGGGCTACTTGCAGATTATAATCCGTCTGCATCCGGAGAAGTAAAGCAGAACTTACACCCAATGCGGCCTCCATAATCATTGCAAAATCGGTTGTCACCGGACGTTTTCCGTTCAGCACTTCATTGAATGCCGTATATGGTAACCCAAGTTGCTCTGCAACTGACTTCTGCGATAAATGACGATAGTTGAGTTCGTCTTTCAATAACTCTCCCGGATGGACTGGATAAAACGGAAATCCTAAATCTGACATATTATTTTTATTTATAGTGGTTGGTTATATCCGTTAGCGAACAAATTTCTATTTCCAAACTATGAGGATTGGCTATTTCTCTAAATTCCAGACGGTACTGGTCGTTAATGCGGACGGATGAAAGCCCTTTTTTATCGCCGATTAATTTTTCGTAACGCAATGAATTGAAATTGAATAAATCTGCCATACGCTCAGCCGTATGCAATGCTTTCACACATTTCACATACCCCTTAATTATTTGTGGTTGAAAACGATGCTTTTTATCTTTTGTTTTTCCCGTTTCGTACAACTCACGCAGATATTCTTTCTCAAACCTTATCTTCATAATTTATAGTTGTTCAACACAAAGATAATGCTTTTTCTATAAATTCACACATTTAGTGAATATTTTTAAGAAAACACTTCGTGCGCTAATTACGGGAAAGTCCGAAATCAAGGTAGTTTTATATTGAAGTTTTAAACTAACTTAAAAGTAAAGCAAACAAAAAGCCCCTCAATTATGAAGGGCTTTTTCTGTATAAAAATGCGTATATCGGTTATTATTCTTCCGATAAAAATGATGCAATGCCTTCTTGTGTAGCCACAAGTCCTTTGTCGCCTTTGTGCCAGTCGGCAGGGCAAACTTCGCCATATTCTTCGGTAAATTGCAGCGCGTCAATCACACGTAAAATTTCGTCAACGCTTCTGCCTAACGGCATATCGTTCACCACCTGATGGCGCACAAAACCTTCCTTATCAATAAGGAATAAGCCTCTGTAAGCTTCGGGAATTCCTTCAAACACTGCGTTTCCTGAATTATCGCTGGTGAATCCGCCGGCCAACACGTCGTAAGACATAGAAATGGTGAGCGAAGGGTCGGCTACAATGGGGTAGGTAACACCTTGAATGCCTCCATCGTTTTTAGGAGTTTGCAGCCATTTCCAGTGCGAAACCGCCGAGTCTGTAGAGGCGGCAACCACCACGGTGTCTCTTTCTTCAAATTGGCTTAATTTTGCTTGAAAAGCATGAAGCTCTGTTGGACACACAAACGTAAAGTCTGCCGGATAGAAGAAAAACACCACATATTTTTTTCCTAGATATTGATCTAAACTAAAGTTTTCAACTATTTCGTTGCCGTTTATTACGGCCGGACTCCAAAACACGGGAGCTCTTTTTCCTACTAATACTGCCATAAATCTTTATTTTTAAATTGTTATAGAAAATTTCTTGTCAAAGGTACTGATTTATAAAATGAAAATAAAATTTGCCGCTGGTAATGATAGATAGATTGTTTTTATAATTTTTGTGACACAAAAAACACAATTTATCCCAAAAAAAATCCTCAAATTCGCTTAGTTCATAAAATAATATGTACTTTTGTATGCAATAAAAAAGAAAGGTAAAAACTTATGTCATTTATTGCAGATAAAATCATTCAAGAAGGGCTCACATTTGATGACCTTCTCCTCGTTCCCGCCTACTCTCAGGTTTTGCCGCGTGAAGTGGACCTCTCCACAAAATTCTCTCGCAACATCACATTAAATATTCCGATGGTTTCCGCCGCGATGGATACGGTGACCGAAACCACAATGGCCATCGCCATTGCCCGCGAAGGAGGAATTGGTGTGCTTCACAAAAATATGACCATTGAGGAACAAGCCAAACAAGTGCGCGCGGTGAAACGCGCCGAGAATGGAATGATACTGAACCCCATCAGTATTTCACCCGAAAAAACCGTTGCCGATGCGCTGGCGTTGATGGCCGAATTTAAAATAGGCGGCGTGCCGGTAGTTTCAGAAGACAACACACTGGTTGGAATTGTCACCAACCGCGATTTGCGCTTTGAGAAAGCGATGGAAAAACGCATTCACGAAGTGATGACCAAAGAAAACTTGGTTACAACCCGCCAGTCAACTGACTTGGAAGCGGCCGCGGAAATACTCCAGCAATATAAAATTGAAAAACTTCCGGTGGTTGATTCCGAGAAC
This sequence comes from Bacteroidota bacterium, assembly GCA_023388315.1. GTDB lineage: Bacteria > Bacteroidota > Bacteroidia > Bacteroidales > Dysgonomonadaceae > JAEWGM01. Next base: position 112,757 of record JAEWGM010000036.1, read on the forward strand.
AAACTCATTGGGCTGATTACATACAAAGACATTACCAAAGCCAAAGATAAGCCCTTCGCGTGCAAAGACGAGCAAGGCCGTTTGCGCGTGGCCGCCGGAATTGGCGTAACCGCTGACTCCATTGAGAGAGCCACCGCGCTCATCGATGCAGGTGTGGACGCCATTGTAATTGATACCGCGCACGGCCACACAAAAGGCGTGGCCGAGATGCTCCGGTTGGTGAAAAAAACATTTCCCGACATTGATGTGGTGGTGGGCAACATTGCCACGGCCGATGCCGCTAAATTTTTGGCGGAAGCCGGTGCCGATGCCGTGAAAGTGGGCATAGGCCCCGGATCTATTTGCACCACGCGCGTGATTGCCGGTGTGGGCGTGCCGCAGCTATCGGCCATTTACGATGTGGCCAACGCGCTCAAATCAACCGGTGTGCCGCTGATTGCCGATGGCGGATTGCGTTATTCGGGTGATATTGTAAAAGCGCTTGCAGCCGGAGGCTCATCGGTGATGATGGGTTCGCTACTGGCCGGAACGGAAGAATCGCCGGGAGAAACGATTATTTTTAACGGAAGAAAATTTAAATCGTATCGTGGGATGGGCTCGCTGTCGGCCATGCAAAAAGGTTCCAAAGACCGTTATTTCCAAGACGTGGAAGATGACATTAAAAAACTCGTTCCCGAAGGAATTGAAGCGCGCGTACCGTTTAAAGGGCCATTGCAAGAAGTGGTTTATCAAATGGTGGGCGGTTTGCGCGCCGGAATGGGATATTGCGGCGCGGGCAGCATAGAAGAGTTGCACAACGCCAAATTCACCCGCATTACATCGGCAGGTTATACCGAAAGCCATCCGCACGGTGTGATGATTACGCGCGAAGCACCAAACTACAGTAAAGGAAGCGAATAATTTCAATGATAATAACGAGAAAAAAACGCCTGTTTATATGGGCGTTTTTTTGTAAAGGAACGTTTCCGTATCGGTGCTGATTTTAACTTTATTTTACATACTGGTTGCAACGTTTGGCTCTTATAAATCATCATATTAGAAACAGGGAAAAGTTTTATGTCGGAGAATCGTTTGATAAAAGCTTGTAAAGAGGGCAAATCTTGGGCGAGAAAGGAAGTGTATGAACAATACGCCCCCACGATGATGTCGTTATGCAAACGATATGCCGGCAATAACGATGACGCAAAAGATATTCTGCAAGAAGGGTTCCTGAAAATTTTTATGCAAATTGATCAATTTTCGGGAACGGGAAATTTTGGCGGATGGATAAGAAAAATCTTCGTGAACACCTCGTTGGAGTTTCTTCGGAGTCAAAAAAGGATTAAAAACAAGGAAGTTCCTTTTTACGAGGCTTGGGAAGAAAAACCCACCGCGTTAAGCGATATAACCGCCGATGAGTTAATGGAGTGCATCGCCGAACTCCCCGATATGTATCGTGTTGTGTTCAACCTTTTTGCGGTTGAAGGTTACAAGCATCAGGAAATTGCGGCCATGCTGCATATTCAGGAAAGCACCTCGCGTTCACAGTTTTATCGGGCGAGGCAAATGTTGCAAGAGAGTGTTACCAATTTAATGAACGGAAAAAATGCCATTTGACGATAAAAATATACATTCGCTCGATGACTTTTCCCTACACGTGAGTGAGAAGTTAAAGAATCATACATTGCCTGTTGATGCCGATGTGTGGCAAGGCATTGAAGAGAAACTGCCTCCGGCAAGGAGAACCGTTTCTGGCGTGTGGTGGTGGGCGGCATCCGCTGCGGCGGCAGTTATCGCGTTGCTCTTTTTGATTCAGCCTTTTTGGTTGCGAGAGATTGAAACCGAGGAGTTTGCGAACCGGCACCAAGCCACGAAAACGGCGCCGCCAACGGAAATTTTATCTGAAAGCAAGCAAGAGAGCCTGTCTTCGGCTGAAACCGAAAACACATCGCTTTACGCACAAAAAAGCGCGCCATCTAAACAGGTGAGAGCTGAGCAGCAACGAGTAAGCGAACAACAACCGTCACTCATTGCGGAGTATCTTCGCGATCGGTTAAAAGAAAAGGATGCACATGAGGAACTTTCACCTGTTGTTTCTCATCAAGAAGAAATAAAAGAAACTCCTCGCGATATTGCTGTCTTTGAACAACAAGAGGAGGCAACATCAACGAAAACCGCTCCCGTAATTGACTCTGAAGATAAATTGAAAAAAGAAACAAATTTAATCGCTCGTTTAGGCGGAGGTGCCGGAGGTTTGGGCGGTAGTTTCGGTAGCGCGCGAGGCGAATTGTATGCCGACGCGCCCATCGGAACGGAATTGGGCAGCGATGCAAAAGGTGAGTATAACTCACTCACACCATCCGATTATTCAGAAATTCATCATTTGCCACCCATATCTTTCAGTCTCATGGCGGAATTTCCGCTCAATGACACGTGGAGCATCGAAACCGGATTGATGTATTCTTTTTTGTCCTCTAAATACAAAAAGCCCAACGGAAATATATACACCGGCACATTGAGTTTGCACTATGTGGGAGTGCCGGTAAACGTAAAAGTGAACTTGTTTCAAAACAATTTGTGGCGAATGTATTTATTGGGTGGCGGCAGCGTAGAAAAAGGAATTTCTTCCGTTTACAAACAAACCATTCAATATCAAAATGGCCCCGATCACCATCTAGTGAAACGCACATCCATTAAAGGATGGCAGTTTTCATCGCACGTGGCCGCAGGATTCGATTATAGAATCAATAAAAACATTCGCCTGTTTGGTGAACCCCATATCATTTATTACTTCAACAACAACCAACCGATGAGCGCCCGCACCGAAAATCCGCTCACATTTGGTTTAAACATGGGTGTAAGAATTCAATTTTAAAGTACCATATGACATGAAAAAAGTATCGTTTTTACTCTTCGTTGCCGGATTGTTTTTATTGCTGGCTTGTAAAGATTCCGTAGAGGAATATGTAACCTATAAAATGAATGAGCCCGTGTTTATGCCGGCGTCGGAATTTAGAAGTTCTGTAAACGTAGAAGCTCCTCAGCCCATTGAACAACAGGGGAAAATCGCATTTTACAACAACTATTTGTACATCTCGCAACCAGGTAAAGGCATTCACGTAATTGATAACCGCAACCCGAAAAACCCAAAAAACATCGCTTTTATCGAACTTTTGGGAAATGCCGATATGCACGTGCGCGATAATTTACTATATGCCGATTCTTTTATCGATTTGGTGTGGTTCGACATCAGTAACCCTGCCAAGCCCGTTCTGAAAGGCCGAAAGGAAGAGGTGTTCCCGCAAGCCCTTCCCCCAACCGATAACCAATACGGATACGATTACGAAAAAATAATGAATAGAAAAAACGGAATTGTTGTTGGTTGGAAAGTGGTGGAAAAGAAAGAACTGGTGCAAAAATACAGGCCCGATTTGGAATTTGGAGATAGCTTTTTCGGACCCGGCACCAACACCGGAGGTGCGAATAAAAACGTGGGAATAGCCGGTTCCATGTCGCGTTTCGCCATTTACAAAGACAATCTGTATTCCGTTATCAACAATTACATGACTATTTTCAACCTTGCCGCCGAATCGCCCGAAAAAGTGGAGGATTTTTATGTGGGATTGAATGTGGAAACCATTTTTAGTTATAAAGATTGTATGTTTTTGGGAACGCCCACGGGTATGATTATTTATTCTATGGAAAACCCCATAAAACCCGAGCGCCAATCTATGGTAGTGCACGTTTTGGGTTGCGACCCGGTGGTGGTGGAAGACGATATTGCGTACGTAACGGTTCGTTCAGGCGATTTTTGCGGCCAAAATGTGGATCAACTGATGATTATTGATGTGAAAGATGTGAAAAAACCGATGCCCATTGCCACCTACGCGATGAAAGGGCCCAAAGGTTTGGGCATAGACAACGGAACGCTTTTTGTTTGCGACGATGGGCTGAAAGTTTTCGACGCTAAAAATCCGTTAACCATCATGGCAAATGAAATGGCTCATTTCAGCGAGATGGACGGGCTGGATGTTATTCCGTTTAACAACGTGTTGATGATGATTGCCGATGACGGCATCTATCAGTATGATTACACCGATGTGAAGAATATAAAACTCTTGAGTAAATTACCTATTGGTAAATAATTTCCCTGTTTTGCTCAATGGTTGTGCCGCCGGAGAAATTCGGCGGCTTTTTCGCTTACTTCGCCTTCTCTGTTATGATTCTTCTCGCTCCCAATATCTGTCATCCGTCAACATTTTACTCTTCCACGCCCTCTTGCATCGGCACAAAAACAAAATTGCCGTGTTCGGTTTCCGAAAACTTGTTTTCACTTTCTCGCTTAATCACCATCATTTTTTGTCCTTGTCGGCCGCCCAACGGCAACACCATCCATCCACCAATTTTCAGTTGGTTCAATAGTTTTTCGGGTACTTTTTCGGGTGCGGCGGTGATTAGAATTTTGTCGAAAGGCGCGTCGTCCGGCAATCCTTCATATCCGTCGCCGAAAAATAAATGTGGGTGATAACCTAAGTTGTTGAGCACTTTTTTGGCCTGTAAATGCAGTTCTTTGTATCTCTCAATACTGTAAACTTCGGCTCCCATTTCGCAAAGTACCGCCGCTTGATACCCGCTGCCCGTACCAATTTCCAGCACTTTTTCTCCTGGTTTCAGCCGCAATAATTCGCTCTGATAAGCCACCGTGTACGGTTGCGAAATAGTTTGATCCCTTTCAATGGGCAAAGGGCGGTCGTCATAAGCATAATCACGCAGGCTTTTGTGCATAAACAAATGTCGCGGAATATTGCCAATGGCCGCCAAAACCCGTTTGTCGGAAATGCCTTTTTTTCTTAAACTTTCGGCCAGTTTTTTTGCTTCGGGATAGGTGTCTTGGGATGTATTGTTCGTCATATCAGTTTCAGGTTTAGCAGGTTGATTACGTTGGTTGTTGGATGCGCAGAGCACGCATCCGCCACAAAAAACAACCATTAAAACGATTATAAACGCGTGTTTTACTTGTGTTTTCATTCGTTTACTTTTTTGTTGAGAAATCAAAGATAAGGAATTCGTTTAAAAATAACACGTTTCATTTCTAATTTGCAAATAATTATCGTAATTTCGCTTTAGTTTATTTTCAGGTAGATATGCAAAAACTGATTTTTATATTCTCTTTGTGGATTTTTACAACATTCTCTTTTATGGCTCAGAACAACGATGCGAATCAAATCATACAGTCGATACAGGAAAAATATGCGCCCGATAAACGTGTGGTGCTTTTCAATATAAAAACGGCAGTTCAGGAAGATGGAACCGTTGTTTTGGAAGGTGAAACCTCTCATCGCGAGGCGTATGAAGAATTGACGCGCTTGTCCGGCGTTGATAAAACCAACGTAAGGCTGCTGCCCGATGAGGTGATTGGCGAAAAAGAATGGGGTGTTATTTACAACTCAGTTGAAAAGTTGCATTCGAGCAACTCGTATGCCACCGAAACCATTACCGAAGTGCTGCTGGGGATGCCTGTGAAGTTATTGGACAAAAAAGGCGGATGGCGACGCGTGCAAACGCCCGAAGGATATATTGGGTGGGTTTCGGGCGCCATTCAACCAATGACGGAAGCGGATTTGGCGGTCTATAACAAAAAACCAAAAATAGTGGTAACCAGCCTTTACGCGCTTTCCTACGAAAAACCGGATGTGGACTCGCAAACAATTTCCAATTTGACTGTCGGAAATATGTTGGAGTTGAAGGGCGAGCGCGGCGATTTTTTTCACATTGCCTATCCCGATGGGCGCGAAGCTTTTTTGAAAAAATCGGATGCCAAAGAGCAGAATAAATGGCTGGAAAATATCGTTCTATCGCGAGAAAGCATTGTGAGCGCCTCCAAAAAATTTATGGGAATTCCCTATGTTTGGGGTGGCACTTCCGCACAAGGATTGGATTGTAGTGGTTTCTCCAAATTGGTTTATTTTCTTCACGGGCTCATTCTTCCCCGAGATGCTTCACAACAAGTGTTTAACGGAAAATTAATCGATGAAACGGGCGATTTTGGGCAACTGCAATTGGGTGACTTGGTGTTTTTCGGTACCAAAGCCAGCGACGAGAACCCGAGAGAGCGCGTGGTTCACGTGGGGATTTACATCGGCAATAACCGCTTTATTCACGCGTCCGATTATATTCAAATTGGCAGTTTTGACCCTGCCGATGAGCTTTTCGATGAATTCAACACCAACCGTTATTTGCGCACGAAAAGAATCATTGGCCAAGAAGGAACAAAAGGGATTGAACGGATTATGGAGAATGCGTTTTATAAATAATCTTTGCTGATGCAACTAACAAACCGAAAATATTTGGCAGCTTATATGGATTCAATCGGAAATCAAATTCCGTATTTGATTGACCGGTTCGACTTTTCTAAGAATCGTCGGAGTTTTGACTATCTTACAAAAGTGTCCGCCGTTTACTCGTCTAATATTGAGGGGAATAGCATCGACTTAAATTCGTTCATGAATTATGAACTCAACAAAGATAAGTTTAAACCCGGAAAGGAAATTGAAGAAATCGAGCAACTGGTGTCCGCCTATGAATTTGCACAGGCGAACAGTCTTTCGGAAAAAAACTTGCTGAAATCACATGAAATTCTCTCCAAGCCTTTGCTTATAAAAAGCAAGCGCGGAAAATATCGGATTGAACCCGTTGGCGTGTTTGGCTCTTCGGGAATGGCGTACTTAGCGGTAGAACCGGAGTTTGTGGCCGAGCAAATGGGACTGTTTTTTAGGGAAATAAGCGAATTGCTGGAAAATGATTTAACGGAAACGGAAGTTTTCTACTTTGCATCGCTCATTCATTTGCGTTTCGCGCACATCCACCCCTTCAGAGACGGAAACGGCCGTGCTGCCCGTTTGCTTGAAAAGTGGTTTCTCGCTGAAAAACTGGGAAGTCGCTTTTGGGAAATCCCATCAGAAGAATATTACAAAAAAAATCAGCGCGAATATTACGACAACATACATTTGGGCGTAAATTTTTATGAATTGAATTACGATCGTTGCTTACCGTTTCTTGCAATGTTGCCCAACTGTTTAAAAAATAATCTTCAGTAAATTAAAAGCGAATACGCTTTTCGAAACTATGAAACAATCCCGGCGTCAATTTATAAAATCATCCGCTATGGCGGCTGCGGCTCTATCGTTGCCGTCGTTGCCAGCGTTTTCCAAAACCAAACAAACAAAACCAACCCGCATGAAACTATTCTGGACTCCTTACGACTTGCAACTGCGCCACACTTTCACCATCTCAGGCTTTTCGCGCAAAACTACGCCTGTGGTACTCACAAAAATTGAATATGATGGATTGGTGGGTTATGGCGAAGCATCACTTCCGCCTTATTTGGGAGAAACGCAGGCATCGGTAATCGAGTTTTTGAAAAAAGTGGATTTGTCCGCTTTTTCCGACCCCACACATTTGGATGAAATTCTGGAATATGTGGATGGCATCGCCATTGGAAATACGGCGGCAAAAGCAGCCGTGGATATCGCTTTGCACGATTTGGCGGGAAAAATAATCGGTGCGCCGTGGTACAAAATGTACGGATTGGATAAAACAAACGTTCCCGATACCACTTTCACCATCGGTATCGACACGGACGAGGTGGTGCGTGAAAAAACACGCGAAGCGCTGGGGCGTTTCAATATTCTGAAAATAAAAGTAGGCGGGCCGGACGATAAACGGATGATTGAAGCCATCCGCTCCGTTACCGATTTACCGTTGGCGGTGGATGCCAATCAGGGATGGGAAGACCGCCAAACGGCGCTGGATATGATTCACTGGCTGAAAGAAAAAGGCATTGTGATGGTGGAACAGCCCATGCCTAAAAACGATTTAGACGAAATAGCGCGGCTAACCGAAGAAAGCCCGCTTCCCATTTTCGCGGACGAGTCGCTTCAACGCCTTGCCGATATCGAGCGCCTGAAAGGCGTATTTTCGGGCATCAACATTAAATTGATGAAATGCACCGGCATGCGCGAAGCATGGAAAATGCGCAATTTTGCCGAAGCACTGGGTATGCGGGTGATGATGGGCTGTATGACGGAAACATCGTGTGCCATTTCCGCCGCATCGCAACTGTATGCGGGAATGGATTTTGCCGATCTCGACGGCGCGCTGTTAATCGGCAACGATTGTTTTGATGGCGCTCAATTGCAGAACGGCAAAATTATCGCTAGCGATTTACCGGGAATAGGGGTGAAGTTGACAAAAAATATTTCGTTTGAAGGGTAGAGCGGATTTGAAGTTAAGTCTTTTTTTTGTTAGGCTGTTGTGTTTGTTTGTGGGTCATTTGACAAGCTCGTTAAATAATCGGTTGAATGTTTTCTCTAAATCGGTGGTTTTTCCCGGATGAGGACGAGAGGTTTGAACCACCGAACTCCTAACCGATGTTAACCACCTGAACCGCTCCGGAATATCCAATAAAGCAATGGGTCCGCTATCTTTTTTGCCTTCGGCAATAGCTTTTAATGTAGAAAGGTTATCAAGAATATCTTCGTATTCTAAATTGGATTGCATTAATTCAAATTTCTTGTTGCAAAGGTGATATTCCAGCCGAATATACGCTTCTTTTTTGGAAAAAAGAATGAGCCCGATATTGAAAAACTCTTCTCGTTCCACTTTGGGAACCAGTCGAATAACGGCGTATTCGTATAGTTTAACCTCTTGCATGTTTAATTTCATTTACAAAATTCTGAGAATTCCGAAGCCGCGTTGTAAGGAAGTTACGGTACACCTCACGAATTTCATTGGGGTTTTCTTTTGTGTCGCGCCAAAGAAGCCATTCATCGGGAAGGAGTTTGGTGAGTTCATCGAAAAAAAGTTCCGATAATTTTTCTCTTGCCCACGCATCCGCTTCGTTAATCATAGAGGCCTGCGGGAGCAACACATGATCTTTTATGTGAGGGAACGGATTAAGTGCATGCTTTTCAAAATCTTTCCAAGAGTGATGGAAGTAAAATGAGGCACCGTTATCTATAATCCATAACTCTTTGTGCCACAAAAGCAGGTTGGTGTTGTTAAATGTGCGGTCTATATTGGTGATAAACGCGTCTAACCACACGATTTTTGATGCCAAGAACGGATCAATTTTTACAGACGGATCATACGCGATGGCTCCTGAAAGATAGTGTAGTCCAAGGTTTAACCCTTCACTGCCTTTCAACAAATCCTGAATTTCTTCATCGCCTTCGGTGCGGCCAAAATCAACGTCTAAATAGGCAAAAACCAATTCGGGTATATTCAGTTCCAGGGTTTTGGCAATTTGTCCGCCCAGCAATTCGGAAATGAGCATTTTTGTACCGTGTCCCGCGCCGCGAAACTTCAACACATATTTGAAATCATCATCGGCCTCGGCCAAAGCAGGCAATGAGCCGCCTTCACGTAGGGGCAAAATATAGCGCATAACCGTTACCGTGCGAAGAAATGTGTTTTTTTCCATTAGCGCAAAAATACAATTATTTGTCCTCTTGTAGATCGTCCGCTTTTACTAAAATGCAACCCGCTTGAAACATTTCCTGTAATGCCTTTTTGTCGTCGCCGGGCTGGGCGTTCACGGGTTTCACGGCATCGGTAATGAGGTAAGTGTGAAAGCCTTCTTTAATGGCATCCAAAACCGATGCTTTTACGCAATAATCGGTGGTTAAGCCGCAGACATAGAGGTTGATAATATGATTATCTCTGAGATAATCGGGCAGCGATGCGTTGGTGGCCTCAAAAGCTGAATAGCCATCGTCTTTATTCTCTGTGCCTTTCAGTAGTTTTAGGTTGATTTTTTCGGTTTTTAAATCGGGGTGGAAGTCGGCGCCGTGCGTGTTGGCAATGCAATGTGGCGGCCATTTTTCGAAATGAATAGAATCTTCGGGATGCCAGTCTTGCGATGAAATCACCACATCGAACTGATCAATTATGCTGTTGATAACGGGTACCACTTTGTCGCCATCTTCTACACCCAGCGCGCCGCCGGGGCAAAAATCGTTTTGAACGTCTACTATTAATAATGCTTTTTTCATTGTTCTTTGTTTTTAGAAGCCTTGCTGCTTTAGAATTATAACAATGAAAAAGAAATTGAGTTCAAACACCCCTATCGGGACAAGCGATTTCCAAATAGCTTGATTTGAAAAATCAGTAAAATCAAGTAAAAAAACTCGCCGCCCTCGAGAAAACGCTTCGCTGTTTTATTTTGGGTTGCAGTTTCCCCATCATCTCCAAGTGGCAATGCAATAGTTCGCCCGTTTTTTCATCGCGCAGGTGCAGGCCGTTTCCTTGACAAAACTTATACGATTTGCATGTGGCACATTTGCCTGTTTTTGTCCATCGGCGGTCGCGCATCACTTGGTAGCGGGTGTTCCAAACCGTCCAGAAATCGTCTGTGTAAATATTGCCCTGAATGTAATCGCCCCGAAGGCTTGGGCACGCGCTGATATCTCCGTTTGCCAGTACCGATGCAATGTGCACACCCGCCTGACAGAAAAACGGGGTGTCGCGCACTTCCATTTCGTAATCGCCTAAATATCCTTCGCAGCCGTACGATACTTTTATTTTTCCTTCGTTTCGGGTTTCACAAATGAAGTCCATCATTTGCACAAACTCTTCGGTGGAAAGTTTTAGAAGGGGGTTGTCTTTGGCTCTTCCTTTCGGGAAAACGGTGAAAAGGCGCCAATGCTTCACATCCAAAGAAATAAGCAATGCTTTCAGTTTGTGCAAATCGCCGATATTTTTCTTGTTCACGCAAGTAACCACATCGTACACCAAACCGGGAGTGCCCGTTACGCGGGCAATGGCGTTTACAGCCCTGAGCCATGAACCTTTTTTGCCGCGAAACCAGTCGTGTGATTCTTCGGTGTAACCGTCCAAACTGATTGTGACGGAGCGTAGACCAGCATCGAGAAGGCTGTTGAGGCGTTCTTGCGACAAGCCCCATCCGTTGGTAACAAATCCCCACGGATATTCCATGTTGTAAATTGCTTTGCCCACCTCTTCCAAATCTTTTCGCACAAGTGGCTCACCGCCGCTAATGACAATCATTGTTTTGTGAGGGTCAACGTGTGGACGAATATCGGCCAATATTTTCAAGAAATCTTCCTTGGGCATATCGGGCACAATGTTTTCTTTGGTACAATCGCTGCCACAATGCACGCAATTGAAATTACACCGCAAAGTGCACTCCCAAAACAGATAAGAGAGCTTGTGCAACTTTGTTTTCGCTTTTTTGTGCTCGTTATAAAGCGAGAGAATCAGGTTCTTCTGAAAATTCATGCGGACAGGGTTTTATTTTACATCTTCCGTGGGGCGCACGCCGTACATAGCGATGACGCGGTCCTCGAATTTATCGCGAATAATGCGGAGCGTGTCCGACATTTTAAGCGAATCTAATTTAGTTTCGGATTGCTCCTGTTGCTTTTCAGGATAGTTTTTGCGGGCGCAACTAATTAATCCTAAAACTCCGACCAACGCAGCGATAATTATTTTATCGTAAAAATGCAACAATCTTTTTTTCATGATGTTTGTAATATACGATTATTAAAACAGTAATTCACATCCAAAAAATACAGCACCACCTGTTTGATAGACATCCCAAGCTTCTGAGGTGCGGAGAATTCCTGAGTAGCTAATTCGAACTCCTATGTTTTTAAAAGGCCTCAAGCTTATACCCACTCCAGGCGAGGCTACTCCAAGAAGTTTATATTTGGTGGATTCAGTATTGTTTTCTTGGTTACGTTGACTGAAGAAAATATTTTCTATTCCGGTTTTTAAGAAAACGAAAGGAGAAATCCATCCTTTAAAAATTCGATACTCTGCTTCGGCATAAACGGGAATAATACGTGATGAACCAATAATTGTCTCATCGGATCCATAATTCATCATTGGAACATTGTAAGATGCGCCTCCACCCACAGAAAACTTTGGTGATAGCTTAAATCCATATGAAGCGTTTATAAATGAGAGAAAATAATCGGATTTTAAATCCATTCCAACCCTCAACTCATGCTTGTATTGTGAATGGCTATATAGGGAAAATGAAAAAATTGCTAATAATATAACCGTTTTTTTCATTGCTCTCTTTCTTTGAATTCAGCGCTTGGCACGCCATACATCGGCGTTGCGGCATCGTTTTTCAGCTTGAAATTCGCGTCGTTCTTTTCAAAAGCGCCTTGATACCAACCGCTTCCTTTTTTTACTTGTCTTGTATCGCGCTGTTCAATTTCCAACGAATCGGGTTTGAAAATGCCGTTCTTTTCGCCATCCACATCTTCGGCATATATTTTTACCGGAAAACCGATAATCCCTCGCAAGTCAATGCTGTAATTCCCGTTCGCGTCAGTAAATGCAGTGTCTGCGAAGTAGTCGTATTTGGATTTCCCTATCACGCGAATATTGGAGATAGGCTTGTTGGTTTCAATATCGGTTACGGTTCCTTTGGCCTTGAAATCTGCGGAGGGAGTGCCATATTCTGCCGCGGGAATAATGTCGCAACCGGCTGTGAAGCCGATGATACTTAAAAACCACGCAATTATTTTGGTATAAGTGGTTAAGACGATTTTCTTCATATAATTTTCAATTTTAAGTTTTGATAAAAAATGAAGCTGTATCTTGATAGATGCAAAATTCGGAAAAACGTTGCATTAAATTTCTTAAAAAATGTAAAAGTGGCATTTTTTGCCCAAACAAACCAGAATAAACGCATAAAATCACTAAATATAGTGATTGACGTGCCGTTTCTTATTGCGTTACTTTGCACTTCAATTTCCAAGAATTCACTAATTTTACAACAATCAAATGAAAAGACTACTCATTACATTTTTGATTTTCTGCAACTTTCTCCTTTCTTTTTGCTACGCGAATGAACCTGATAAAGATGGAACTCCACAAGACACGCTCAAGGTCTATTATTTGGATGAAGTGGTGGTAAGCAGCTCGGTAAAAGAAACAAACGCGCTAAAAAACCTGCCCACGGCGGTATCGGTTTTATCGCCAAAGCAATTGCAAGACGGACAAATTAAATCGCTTCCTAGTTTGAGCGCGCAAGTGCCCAACTTCTTTATACCATCGTACGGCTCCAAGGTGTCCACACCCATTTATATTCGAGGCATTGGCGCCCGTTTGGGTTCGCAAACCGTGAGTTTGTATGTGGACAATGTACCCAGTTTTAACCCTTCGGCTTTCGATTTTGAGTTTCAGGATATTCAGCGCGTGGAGGTGCTTCGCGGCGCGCAAGGTACGCTCTATGGCCGAAACGCCATTGGCGGCATTATCAATATTTATACGCTTTCACCACTATCGTTTCAAGGCACACGCCTAATGTTGAGCGGCGGAAATTACGGACAGCTGGCAGCAAGTGTGTCAAATTACAGCAAATTAGCAGATAATGTAGGCTTGTCAGTGGCGGGATATTACAAAAAAGACGACGGTTTTTTCATTAACAGATACACCGGCAAAAAAGTGGATGCCGCTAAAAATGCCGGCGGCAGAATGAAGTTGGAGTGGGAAATTTCACCCACCTTTAAAGCGATGCTTTTCGGGAATTACGATTATGTAGATCAAGGCGCGTTTCCGTATATGCACCAAGATTCTTCCATGGTAAATTTCAACGAGCCATCGTCATACAACCGCCATTTGGTGACCAACGGGTTATCGTTGCAATACATGGGCAACGGCTTCAGTGTCAACTCCACCACAGGATACCAATTTTTGAAAGACGATATGAAAATGGACCAGGATTACACGCCGCTGTCCGTCTTTTCCATTCGTCAGGAGCAAACGCAACATTCGTTGAGCCAAGAGATTACCGTGAAATCCGAAACACAAAACAATTACCGATGGGTATTGGGCGCTTTTGGTTTTTATGACCACCGCACCATCGATACCCCCGTTTCCATTAAAAAAGACGGTATTGCATCTATGCAAGCACACTTGGACGCGCTTGCAAACAACCCTAATATTCCCGTGCTTATTTCATACGCCAAAGACCAAATAGATTTACCGGGTGTGTATAAAAAACCATCGAGCGGAATGGCATTGTTTCACCAATCCACCTTGCATAATTTATTTGGATTGAATGGATTATCGGCGACTGCTGGTATCCGTTTCGATTATGAGCATACCGAAATTGATTACTTCACCGAAAGCCGTGGTGCCGATGTGAACATCCGTTTTAAACAAGTGCGCCCGGGAATGCCGGCGGAATTGCCGCCAGTGAACGGCGATACCACAATGCAAGGCGCTTTCAGCAAAAATTATTGGGAGATCCTTCCCAAATTTGCGTTGAAATATCAACCGGTGGAAACCGCGTTTGTTTATCTGTCGGCATCTAAAGGTTATAAAACCGGTGGCTATAACGAACAGGCTTTCTCCAAAATTCTCCAAAATTCATTGATGGAATCGCTAATGCGCAGTGCAATGGGTAGTATGCCTCCACGCCCCGGTGGCGGTGGTGCGCCTGCTCCCACACCTCCTTCAGCGCCGCAAGCACCATCGTTGGAAGAGCAGCTTTCTTATGCGCCCGAACGCAGTTGGACGTACGAACTGGGCGGACGTTGTGAAATGTTCGGCAAAAGATTGGCTGCTACTTTCGCGCTTTTTTACACGCAAGTAGATAATATTCAGATTATTCAATTGCTCGAGCAAGGCACGGCAGGGCGTATCGTAACCAACGCGGGAAAATCGGCCAGCAAAGGCGCGGAGTTTAGTTTGCGTTACAACCCCACGGACAATTTTACCCTTTTTACCGAATATGGCTTTGCCGACGCGCGCTTCAAAAATTACCTCACCGAAAGGAGAGAAAACGGAAACACCGTGCCGGTAGATTATTCGGATAATTTTATTCCCTTCGCGCCACGTAACACGCTTAGCGTGGGTGCAACATACGTGTACAACCTGCCCTATGGCGCTTTTATAGATCGTATTATTGCCAACATGCAATACACTGGCGTTGGAAAAATTTATTGGACCGAAGACAACAGCGCTTATCAACCGTTTTACGGAACCACCAACGCAAGCCTTACCGTGCAAAAAGGCGCCTTCGGCGTAGAGCTTTGGGCAAAGAATTTGTTCAACACACAGTACAATGCTTTCTATATTGAGGTTTCGGATATGGCTGGAAAGGTGAACCCCATTGTGCAGAAAGGCATTCCGCCGTTGTTTGGCGCCACGTTGCGGTATGCGATAAGTAGGTGATATTCAATAGCTCTTTGTTAGTTATTCTGTTGTTATTCAATAGTGTTTAAGGGCATATAGCAACACAATTTTCTGAAATTATAGTGGAAAGACTTATGGGAAAATAATTCCTGTAAGTCTTTTTTACAACATTTGGCTGGGTGGATTCTTTGGTTTATCTTTGAAATAAAAAAGATAAGAATATGATCGTTGTCAGTATAGAAGAATTTAAAGACAATCAATCTACCTATTTGGATAGGATTGATAGTGGAGATGAAATTCTCTTGCAAAGGGATGAAAATAAAACCTATAAAATTACACCCGTCACGGATTTAGACGCGGTTATGGGGGAAGAATATATTCTTTTGCCTGATGACGAGTTGAAGAAAGCCATTACATTTGATGAGTTGTTAATTGGAGTAAAAGAAGATTTAGCGGAAATTTACAGAAAAGGGAAAAATGCGCGTATTGGTTAGTCCCGAAGTCCGTTCTTACCTTTATGAACTTTCTCTAATATTGTATGAGAAAGATTATTTCGGATTTCTTGAATCTGCCGAAAAATACGTGGAAGAATTATTCGCCGACATTAAATCATCTTTGCCATATAAACTAAAACGGCCGGCACCGCCATATTTTGAACGTTATGGTGATAAACTTCTGTATGCTACATTTACGAAAAATAAAACCACACAATGGTATGTTTTTTTTAATGTTTACCGAAAGAAGAACGAAACCATTTATTTAGTTCGTTTCATTAGCAATAACCATGTGATGTCAAAATACTTGTGATTTTAGAAACTAGAGACCGTAGTTTTGCAATCGACAGGCCATTCAGATGACAATCTTTCCCATAAGCATCAACACCCCAAGCACTGCTCCACTTGCAATCAACACCAGCATAAAAGCCCATTCCCAGCGTTTGGGTTTTTGATTTTGTTCGCGTTTGCTTTTTAAGAAAACAAACGCGCCAAGCGCATAAAAAACAATGGACAGAAACAGGTAATTTATTCCCACAGCGTAAATTACATAAGCGGCGTAAAGCGTGCCCAGAATGGAGATGAGCTTGTTTGTTATCTTTTCCCGATGACTTCCAAACGAAATTTTAACTGCATACAACGATGACAACAAATACGGAATCAACACCATAGTGGTACCGATGGTTATCACCGCCAAATATGTTTCGTTGAACGCGGGCGAAAGAATGGAAACCAAAAAAATCTGTGTAAACAATTGCGTAATCAACAGTGCGTTCACGGGCGTGGCTTTTTTGTTGATTTTTGCCAAAGCCTTGGGCATTACGCCTTCGCGCGCTGCGGCGTACATGGTTTCCACCGATAAAATAATCCACGACAAACTGGCACCCAACACCGAAATCATAATCCCCACCTGCACAATCAGCGAGCCGGCGCTGCCGATAAGCGTCCTGCTCAACACCAGCGAAAGCGGCGTGTCGGAAGCGGCAAGTTCCGCCGCGGGAATGCTTGCCATCGAAATAAACGTAACCAGCATATAAATGCCCAAAACCGAAAGCACCGAAATGATAATGGCGCGCCGCACCGTTTGTTGGCTTTTTGCCCTTCCGGAGAGTATCGCCGCCGCCTCAATGCCCACAAAACACCACAAAACCACTGCCATGGCATCTTTCACTTGCAGTAGCGGCGTGGTGGGTTGTCCGTTGGCCGCGAGCGTGTTTTGCCAATCGGGTACGTTGAAAATATCGGGGTTAATTAACGAAAACCCCAACAAAATGACCAACACGATGGGCACCAATTTGGCCACCGTAACCACAAAATTAAGGATGGCGCCTTCGCGAATTCCCGAGAGCAAAATAAAATAATAAACCCAAAGAATAGCTGAACCGAGGATAAAGCAAGTGAGCGGCGACAGTGCGTGTTCGCCCAATAAATCGTTGAGGGTTTTAAAGAAAAGCACCAAATAACTGATGTTGCCCAACCAGCCCAGCGACCAATAGCCCCACGCGGAGTTGAAGCCCATATAATCGCCGAAACCTTCGCGCGCGTAAGCGTAAATGCCGCTTTTGAGCTCCGGTTTTTTGGCCGAAAGATAAATAAAAACCAATCCCAGCGTCAGCGCTCCCAATCCGCCTGCGGCCCACGTAATAATCGTTCCCATTGGGTTGGCTACACCAATAAGGTCTTTGGGAGAATTAAAAATCCCCGACCCAATCATGGAGCCGAGCGATACAAAAACCAATAACCAAAGCCCGAGTTGTTTTTGTGCTTTCATCTTTCGCCTGAAAAGTTTGAACACAAATGTAGGAAAAATAAAATGCAGTTTGACCACATCGGTTATTTTTCTTAATTTCGCACTTCAATTTTTAAAACACAATATTTATGTACAATTGGTTTGAATGCAAGGTTAGATACGATAAAACCCTGGATACGGGAATGATAAAAACGGTTACCGAGCCCTATTTGGTGGACGCGCTTTCGTTTACCGAAGCCGAAGCGCGCATCATTAAAGAAATGACGCCTTTTATCTCGGGAGAATTCACCGTTTCCGACATAAAAAGAGTGAAGTTTTCCGATAGCTTTTTCAACGAGTCGGGGGACAGATATTACAAAGCCAAACTCTATTTCATCACGTTGGATGAGAAAAGCGGCTCCGAGAAAAAAACGGCCGTGAATATGCTGGTTCAGGCATCGGAATTGAAGGAGGCGGTGGAAATGGTGGAAACCGAAATGGCAAAAACGATGGTCGATTACAGCATCGCCGCGGTAACGGAAACAGCCATTATGGATGTTTTCCCATACGAGAGTCAAGAAAACAAACCGGAGGTGGAGGGACAATGAGCGTAAAATCCCATATCGACGCGTTGCGCCAATCGGTGCCCGAACACGTGAAAATTGTGGCGGTTTCCAAATTTCATCCCACCGATGAGATTTTGGAAGCATACCACAACGGGCAAACAGTGTTTGGCGAAAGCCGTGTGCAAGAAATCACGGAAAAACAGCCCGCACTTCCCGCCGATATTGAGTGGCACTTTGTGGGCAGTTTGCAACGCAATAAAGTGAAATTTATCGCGCCGTTTATTTCGCTCATTCATAGCTTAGACAGCGAACGGCTGATGCGCACCATTGAAAAGCAAGCGGCGGCAAACAACCGGAAAATCGCTTGTTTGCTTCAACTTCATGTGGCCGACGAAGAAACCAAATCGGGGTTTTCGCCCGACGAGTGCCGTCAGTTTCTTGCCGAAGGCACATGGCGCGAATGCCCCCACATTCAACTGGCGGGGGTTATGGGAATGGCAACTTATACCGACAATTTAGAGCAGGTGAGGAAAGAGTTCGGGTTGATAAAATCGTTGTTCGACGAGTTTAAACAACAATATTTTGCCGACGACGAAAATTTCAAAGAAATCTCTATGGGCATGTCTGGCGATTACGCTATCGCCGTGGAAGAAGGCGCTACCATCATCCGGGTGGGAACATTGATTTTCGGCGAGAGATAAACTCGCAACAAAATAACAACCGAGTAACTATCCAATAATAATTGAACAACTATCAGTTTCCCAAATAATTTCCCTTAATACATTACTTTTATCAATTAAAATCCTTATTTTTGTCGTACGTGTAAAAACAGAAAAACTTCATAAACACATGACTAACTTACAAACAACTTTTGCCGGACTAACACTGAAAAATCCGCTTATTGCCGCAAGCAGCGGCCTCACCAATTCTTTATCGAAAATAAAAGAACTTGAGAAAGCCGGAGTGAGCGCGGTGGTTCTCAAATCGTTGTTCGAAGAACAAATTGAAAACCACACCGAAAAACTTACACAGATTTCCGATTATCCAGAAGCAGCGGATTACATTAACGCTTACATTGAAATGAACCACGTGGAAAAATATCTCGACTTGATACGTTCCGTGAAAGCCGAGTGCAACATTCCCGTTGTGGCGAGCATCAACTGCTACAAACTCACGCGCTGGACCGATTTTGCCAAAAGCATTGAAGCCGCCGGTGCCGATGCCATTGAACTGAACGTGTTTTTGCTTAATGCCGGCGAGTTTGAAGATATGTATTTGGAAAATTCCTATTTAAGCATTGTAAAACAATTAAAAAAAACGGTGAAAATTCCCGTGGTGGTAAAAATGGCGAAAAATATTGGGAATTTGCCGGGGCTAATTGATAAAATGAGGGCGCTGGATGCCGATGGAGTGGTGCTTTTCAACCGCTTTTACCAACTCGATATTGATATCAACAAAATGGAAATTGTGGGCGGAACAGTGTTCAGCACTCCCGCCGATTTTCACGATACATTGCGCTGGACAGCCATTGTTTCGGGGCGCGTGCACGATATGGACATTGCTTGCTCCACGGGCGTTCACACGTGGGAAGATTCCATCAAGGGGATATTGGCGGGCGCGTCGGCCATACAACTTTGCAGTGTGCTTTACGAGCAGGGGTTGAATGTGGTTGGCAATATGCTTACCTGCATGGAAGCGTGGATGGAACAAAATAATTATGAAAGCATTTCCGATTTTAAAGGAAAACTAAATTATAAGAATATCGAAAGCCCGTCGCTTTACGAGCGGGTGCAGTTTATGAAGTATTTCTCTAATTATCAACAATGAACATCCAACAATTAGAATACATCATCGCGGTGGATAACCACCGACACTTTTCCAAAGCGGCCGAAGCGTCGTTTGTTACGCAACCCACGCTCAGTATGATGATCCAAAAATTGGAAGATGAGTTGGGCGTGAAAATCTTCGACCGTTCGCAGCTGCCCGTGCAGCCCACCGAAATTGGGCGCCGCATTATCGATCAGGCACGGATGGCGGTTTCGCAAGTGAATCAAATTAAAGAAATCATTCTGGAGGAGAAAGGCATTGTAAAAGGCACCTTCCGTTTGGGAATTATCCCCACGGTGTCGCCTTATTTGTTGCCGGGTTTAATGCAGGTGCACTCGTCTAATCGGTTGGATATTCGCATTATTATTAGCGAATTAACCACCGAGCAAATTCTAAAATCGTTGGCGAACGACTCTCTCGATGGCGGAATTTTAGCCACGCCGCTCAAAGAAGACTCCATCACCGAGCGCCCGCTTTATTATGAGCGTTTTCTCGCTTATGTGTCGCCACGCGAAACGGCTTTATATGCCAAAAACTCGCTCGATGAAAGCGATTTAAGCAACGCCAAACTCTGGCTGCTGGACGAAGTGCATTGCTTCCGCACCCAGATTTTGCACTTGTGCAGCTTGAAGAAAAGACGCAGCTCGAACTCAATTTTTACTTACGAAGCGGGAAGCATTGATACGCTTATCAACATTGTGGATCAAAACGATGGCTTGACGGTAATTCCCGAAATGGCGGTGATGAATTTGAACGAAACGCAAAAGAAAAACGTGCGTCCGTTTAAAAACACCACGCCGGTACGGGAAGTGAGCCTTATTACACGCAAAGAGTTTTTGCGTGAACGGTTAATCGAAATTATTGAAGACGAAGTGAAATCGGCTGTACCCACATCGTTGCAAGATACCGCGATGAAAAAATATGTGGTTCCGTTGTAAAAACAAAGAGGGCGGCTATTTAATCAGCCGCCCTCTTGCATATTAAAACATCACCTTTAATCCCGCGAAAAACGTACGGGGCATTCCTGGCCCATACACATAGCTGGAAGCCCTGCCCGCGCCGGTATCGAAATCTTTTTGATACGCGTTAAACAGGTTTTGAATGCCTGCATTCAGTTGCAATTGCGTGTCGTTGTAAATATTCAGCGTATATGCCGCGCGCAAATTCAGCTCAAAAAACGAAGGCGTGGTTTCCGTCACATTCACTTTTGAGAAGCGGTCAACACCTTCCACGCCAAATCCCGCTTCGTGAGGCACCAGCATACTGCCCGTGTAGTTCCCCGACAACGTAGCTGATACATTTCTCCCGATATTCCACGTTCCCACAAAATAAGCATACACATTGGGTGTGCGCATCAAGCGGCGTGTGGCTGAAACTTGGTCAAGCGGCTTTTCTTCTTCGGTTTCCGGCTCCCACCATTTGCGCGCGTTATCGTATTTGCTTTTTTGAAGCGTGGCGCCCGCCTGCACGTCAAACAAGCTTTTGTATGCCAGCTTGCCTTCTAGGTTTATGCCGTACACAGCAGTGCCGTGGGTGTCGTTTTCTATGCGAATTTCGTTTCCCATCTTCACATCGGTAAAAGGATTGTTCAGCCGGGTGTAGAATCCTTCAATTAGCGTGTTGAACTGAAAATCATTCACTTGATAATAAAAGTCGGCCGACGCGCTGACGCTGCGCGAGCGCTCCTCGTGCAAATCATCTGTCAATACCCTTATTACTTGTTCACCGGCTGCGATATCCACGTGCAGGTCTTCATCGAACACCTGTGGCGCACGAAAACCTTCGCTGTATGTTGCTCTTAAATTCACGTTTTCCGTTGGGTTGTAACGAATGTTTAACCGTGGGCTGAAAATGGCATTTTTAACCAAACTGTGTTTGTCTACCCGTCCGCCAACTAAAAAACTCCACATGGCGGTTTTCCACTCATTTTGAAGAAAGGCGCTGGCGGTTTTGGTTTGTTGCGAAATCGATGCTTTGCGATACCCGCTCTCATCGTTCAACTGGCTGCCTAGATACTCCACGCCCGTAGTTAAATCGGCGGGCATAAACCATAAATCGTCAAAAGAATGCACGTAGTGCCCGCCAATTTGATAGGTGAGTTCGGTGGTTTTGCCAAACGAGTTTTTGCGCGCGTGGTTGTTTGCTATCGCGTTGTTGATGCGCTCCGTTTCTTCGGGTGTCATATCGGGGTGTATATCGGGAAGCGCGTCGTTATATGGTTCACCGGCACCATAATACGAATTTCTATCGGTGTGCTGCGCCGCCGTGTAAAGGCTGAATCGATTTTTTTGATTCGCGGAATATTTATCGAATTTTAGCGATGCACCATTCACGTAATGTTCCACCTGTTCAGTAATATAAGCCTCGAAGGGCTGCATATGAAACCGATCGCCGCCACGGCGAAATTCGTGCATGTTTTGATATTCCATTGTGAGTTTTGAGTAAACGCCGGTTTTTAAAAAGGAACGAAACCCTAACGCTCGGTTTTTTAATTGTGGAAGTTCAGAAAACCCGTCGCCATCCATATCAAAGCCATCGCGCAGGCGATGTTGGCCAAATACCATAATACCGGCGTTACGCGTATCGTTTACCAGCGACGCGTTAAAAGTGGTAGTATTTTCCAGCGCGCCGGTGGCGTTGATGCTCGATAACGTGTGCGAAAACTCTCCCGAATTGCGAATGGGTTCGCGTGTAATCACGTTGATGGTGCCTCCAATGGCGTTTGCGCCAAACAGCGCCGAGCCGCCTCCGCGAACCACTTCAATGCGTTCAATCATATTCGTGGGAATTTGCTCCAAGTTGTAAACGCCTGCCAGCGCGCCAATAACGGGGCGCGAATCAATGAGGATTTGAGAATACGGCCCGTCCAGCCCATTGATGCGAATTTGCGTGGTTCCGCAATTTTGGCAATTGTTTTCCACTCTCAACCCGGGTTGGAACTTCAGTCCGTCGGAGAGCGTTTGCGAGTTGGTTGTTTCCAGTGTTTTCATCCCGATAACGCTTACCAGAGAGGGTGCCATTCGGCGGGTGGTTTCGTTTCGGTTGGCCGACACCACTACTTCGTTGAGCGAAACACTTTCGTCTTCCAACTCAAAGTCAATTTCTTGCGTAGTTTTTGCTTCAATCATCACCTCTTTTGTAACGGTTTTAAAACCAATCATGCTTGCCTCCAGCGTGAAACTTCCAACCGGCAGGTTTCGCAAAAAATAGTGGCCTGTGGCATCGGTGGTGATGCCAATGGTTGTGCCTTTGAGGCGGATGGTAACGTAGGGTAAATGCTCTTTTGTGTTTTTATCGAGCACGTGCCCGAGAATGTGCGCGTCGGTTTCACGAGTTTCGGGTTCGTTTGCCTGTACCGATGCGAACAGAGATAACAGGCTTAGAATGAGAAAATATATTTTTTTCATTTGAAAATTCTTTTTTGTAAATTAGATAAATGATTACACCGGCCCCTGACGGCTTTATGCCCGTCTGGCGCGTGTAAATTAAAGTGTTATTGTGGAGGTTTTTCCGTTACGGATGATGTTGTTTAATAGGCAAATATGCCTCATTGCTATGAGGATAGTATTTTAAAAAATGTGTCTGTTGTGCCTTGTTTATGCATACGACACTTACTTTGTTGCTCAAAAACGGAGCAATCAATCAGATAGGAATAACGGAAAAAGGGTTTTAAGCAGCCACGGGTGGTGCTCTTAAAGGTGGATTGTTTACGGCTTTTAAAAAGTGTTCGGAGCCGTGAAAACGAGGATAAGTAATGGCGCGTACATCCGATTTATCGGAAAAATCGAACTCAGGAATAACCGATGAAGTGATGGAAGTGTGAAAGAACTGATGCAACAGCATTAACTGTCCATCGCTGTGCGAGTGCTCGCCCTTATGGAAAGGGTGCGAGTGCACATAGGTCACTTTATCGATTATGTGCGTATGAGTAAACAACGTTATTCCGCCTACGTAGCTCGCAAACAGAACAACCAGCGCCCATTTAATAAAATTGTTGCTTTTTATGCGTATCCTCATAATAGGAGGCAAAGATACTATTTTTTGCAAAAACAACATCGTTATTTAGAACTTTTCTAAGTAGTGGCTTTTTTAGTTTTGAAGTCGGATGTTGGATGTTGGAAGTTGGAAGTCCGATGTCCGAAGTCCGAAGAAGCTGCGTACTTCTTTTGAACGTCATTTACTCCGGCTAAAAGTCCTTTTTTAACAAGTCAACCTAAATGATGTGGATTTACATTGATTTTACCCACCTCCCTGTTACAAACTTGAACGATTCTAGCTCTTCGCCACGCGGGCTGAAAGCCCGGCTTACCTCAGCCCAATGCAACGCGTTGGGGAAATATGGGGCGTGCAATTAGCGGGCTGTAAGCCCAGCTTAACAAAGAGGTTGATTGCGGGAAGTCGGGAGTCTGAAGACCGATGTCGGAAGAAGCTGCGTACTTCTTTTGAACGTCATTTACTTGAAAACTTTCAGTCCGTTTCATGCACTTTCTTGAAGCTATGTTGTGTGTCAGGAGCGAGATCAATAAATACGGGATAGAATCGACAAAGTCGATTTTATATTCGTGAATATTCGTGTTATTTGTGGCTTTCTCCGGCTAAAAGTCCTTTTTAACAACTCAACCCAAATGATGTAGATTTTTATCGATTTTTCCCACCTCCAAGTTACAAACTTGAACGATTCCAGCTTTCTGCCACGCGGGCTGAAAGCCCGGCTTACCTTAGCCCAATGCAACGCGTTGGGGAAATATGAGCCGTGCAATTAACGGGCTGTAAGCCCAACTTAACAAAGAGGCTGATTGTGGGAAGTTGGAAGTCCGAAGTCCGAAGTCCGAAGAAGCTGCGTACTTCTTTTGAACGTCATTTACTTGAAAACCTTCAATCTGTTTCATACATTTTCTTAAAGTTATGTTATGTCTCACGAGCGAGACCAATAAATACGGAATAGAAATCGACAAAGTCGATTTTACATTCGTGAATATTCGTGTTATTTGTGGCATTCTCCGGCTAAAAGTCCTTTTTAACAACTCAACCCAAATGATGTGGATTTTTATCGATTTTTTCTCCGTCCAAGTTACAAACTTAAACGATTCCAGCTTTCCGCCACGCGGGCTGAAAGCCCGGCTTACCTCAGCCCAATGCAACGCGTTGGGTAAAAGTGAGCCGTGCAATTAACGGGCTGTAAGCCCAACTTAAAAAAGAGGATGATTGTGGGAAGTCCGAAGTCGGAAGTCCGAAGAAGCTGCGTACTTCTTTTGAACTTCATTTACTTAAAACCTTCAGTCCGTTTCATGTGTTTCCTTGAAGCTATGTTGAGTATTACGAATGGCACAAATAAATACGGAATAGAATCGACAAAGTCGATTTTACATTCGTGAATATTCGTGTTATTTGTGGCTTTCTCCGGCTAAAAGTCCTTTTTAACAACTCAACCCAAATGATGTGGCTTTTTATCGACTTTTCTCACGTCCAAGTTACAAACTTGAACGATTCCAGCTTTCCACCACGCGGGCTGAAAGCCCGGCTTACCTCAGCCCAATGCAACGCGTTGGGTAAAAATGAGCCCTGCAATTAACGGGCTGTAAGCCCAACTTAAAAAAGAGGATGATTGTGGGAAGTCGGAAGTCCGAAGTCCGAAGACCGAAAAAGTTGGGTGCTCCATATACCAAGCCAAAAATGGGTAAATTTAGCTTACTCCGTCAGTCTTTAGCGCATTATAAAAATTGAAATTTTCTGCTTATCTTTGCACCCGCAAAACGTAGAAAGATTAAAAACTTTAAAAACCACAGCTTTTCAATGATGGACAATAAATTGGATTTTAAGCCCGGAATTTGGCAAGACAGCATTAATGTTCGTGATTTCGTTATTCGCAATGTGCGCCCGTACGACGGTGACGGCTCATTTCTTTCTCCCGCCACAGAAAAAACCAAAAAGATTTGGGATATCTGCATGAAAGCGCTCAAAGAAGAGCAAGAAAACAACGGCGTGCGCTCTATCGATTCACACACCATTTCGGGAATCGCGGCGTTTGAGCCCGGATATATCGACAAAGAAAACGAAACCATTGTGGGATTACAAACCGACGCGTTGCTGCGCCGTGCCATGAAGCCTTTTGGTGGGCACAATGTGGTGAAAAAAGCGTTGGCGGAGCACGGCATTGAACTGGACCCGCAAGTGGAGGAAATATTTACTCACTATCGCAAAACGCACAACGATGGCGTTTTCGATGCTTATACCGACGAAATTCGCTCGTTCCGCTCGTTGGGCTTTCTCACCGGATTGCCCGATAACTACGCACGCGGACGTATCATTGGCGACTATCGTCGTTTGGCTCTTTACGGTGCCGACCGCTTGATTGAAGCGAAAGAACAAGACAAAAAGCACTTGGGCGGCCCAATGACGGAAGCGCGCATCAGGCTTCGTGAAGAGGTGAGCGAGCAAATTAAAGCGCTGAAAGAAATTAAGGTGATGGCTTCGCAATACGGATTCGATGTAAGCCGTCCGGCATACAGTGCTCAAGAAGCCGTTCAGTGGGTTTATTTCGCTTATCTGGCCGCCATTAAAGAACAAGACGGCGCGGCGATGAGTTTAGGTAACGTATCTTCGTTCCTCGATATTTACATTCAGCACGATTTAGATAAAGGATTGATTGACGAGACTTTCGCTCAGGAATTGATCGATCAATTTGTGATTAAACTGCGCATGGTAAGACACTTACGCATGGGCGCTTACAATCAAATTTTCGCGGGCGACCCCACTTGGGTAACCGAAGCTATTGGCGGACGCCTCTCCGATGGCCGCCACAAGGTGACAAAAACCAGTTTCCGTTTCATTCAAACGCTCTATAACTTAGGCCCCAGCCCCGAACCTAATCTCACGGTTCTGTGGAGCCAAGACCTGCCGATGGGTTTCAAAGAGTTTTGTGCTCAGGCATCCATTGATACCTCTTCGGTGCAATACGAAAACGACGACTTAATGCGCGACACCCGCAATTCCGACGATTACGGCATTGCCTGCTGCGTTTCTTTCCAAGAAATAGGAAAACAAATTCAATTCTTCGGCGCACGGGCCAACCTTGCCAAAGCGTTGTTGCTCGCCATCAATGGCGGCCGATGCGAAAACACCGGTACGCTGATGGTGCCTGGAATTCCGGAATTGAAACATCAAAGCCCGCTCAATTACGATGAAGTAATGCACAACTATAAGCTGGTGTTGAAAGAGTTGGCACGCGTTTACAACGACTCGATGAACATTATCCATTACATGCACGACAAATATTATTACGAACGTGCGCAAATGGCGTTCATCGATACCGATCCCGACATCAACCTGGCTTACGGCGCGGCGGGGCTCTCCATCGTTGCCGATTCACTCTCGGCTATTCGCTACGCGCAAGTGACACCCAAACGCAATGCCGACGGCCTAACCGAAGGTTTCGACACTGTGGGAGAATACCCTTGTTTCGGCAACGACGACGACCGTGTGGATAGCATGGCCACGGAAATAACACATCTTTTCTCGCAAATGTTAAAAGAATTGCCAACGTACAAAAACGCGGAGCCCACTATGTCGATTCTCACCATTACGTCGAACGTGATGTACGGCAAAAAAACCGGCGCCACGCCCGACGGGCGAGCCAAAGGCGTTGCTTTTGCACCGGGTGCCAACCCAATGCACGGGCGTGATGAGCACGGGGCCATTGCCTCGCTTACATCGGTAGCCAAAATTGATTATCGCGACGCGGAAGACGGCATTTCAAACACATTCTCCATTGTGCCTCACTCACTGGGATCCAATCGGGAAGAGCAAACCGAGAACCTCATTAGCATGATGGACGGGTATTTCTCCAAAGGCGCGCATCACCTTAACGTGAACGCTCTCGACCGGGAAAAACTGGAAGACGCCATGGAGCATCCCGAAAACTATCCGCAACTCACCATTCGCGTGAGCGGATACGCGGTAAACTTTGTCCGTCTCTCGCGCGAGCATCAGTTGGAGGTTATTTCCCGTAGTTTCCATCGCAAAATGCGTTAAGCGTTTTCATTCAGGATAAAAAAATAAGGTGAGCGATGCAACAGTTACTGTATCGCCACCTTTTACAAATTATTTCACAGCTTACGGTGCTGATTATGCGATACATACAGTGTGTCGTACTGTCAGTGCGTTTATTTTCTCCTAATTTTTTCACTAATATATGCTGCCAAATCTGCGAATACATTCTTTCGAGTCGATGGGAACGTTCGATGGCCCGGGGCTGCGGTTGGTGGTGTTTCTGCAAGGCTGCAACTTTCGTTGTCTGTATTGTGCCAACCCCGACACCATAGCCCATCTCAACAGAGACACCAAAATAACGCCCGGCGATGAAGTGCTCCGCAGAGCGTTATCGGAAAAAGTATTTTTTGGACGGCGTGGTGGTGTCACTTTTTCAGGAGGCGAACCTACTCTGCAATCTAAAGCGCTGATACCGCTAGTGCAAATGCTAAAAGCCGAAGGCATACACACCTGTTTGGACACAAACGGCAGCATCCTCGGCGATCATGCCAAGCAGCTCTACGAATTAATCGATTTAGTGATACTCGATTGCAAACAACCCAATGCTGAGCGACACATACAGCTGGTGGGCAGAGAAAACACGCAAACGCTAAAAACGGTTCAGTATTTGGCCGATATCAACAAGCCAGTGCGGCTGCGCTATGTGGTGGTTCCCGGTTACAGCGATTTTGAGGAAGATATTCGTCTGTTGGGGCGCCGCTACGGGCATTTCGAAAACGTGGAGAGGCTGGAAGTGCTGCCTTATCACACCTATGGCGTGCACAAATACGAAGCCATGGGCTGGGATTATCAGCTGAAAGATATTAAAGAGCCCGACTACGACGAAATAGACAGAATTGCCGATATATTCCGCGAATATTTCAAATGCGTTTGGGTGCAGTAAACAATAAAAAAGCAGTATCTTTATCGCCGAAAACCATCTGTTTTTATGAATCCACTCGATATCATACATAAATATTATCAACCCGGCACCAAACTCTACGATATTTATATTTCTCACGTAACCGATGTCACCAACAAGGCGTTGCAAGTAGCGCAAAAGCACCCTGAACTGGCCATCGATGTGAAATTTTTGGAAGAGGCCTGTATGTTGCACGATATCGGTATTTTTAAAACCAAAGCGCGACACATTGCCTGCGAGGGCGATATGCCTTACATTTGTCACGGTTATTTGGGAAGGGAGATCCTCACAGCCGAAGGCTATCCAAAGCACGGCTTGGTGTGTGAGCGACATACCGGTACAGGGCTTAGTTTACAAACCATCTTGAACAAAAAATTGCCCATTCCTCATCGCGATATGCGGCCCAAAAGCCTTGAAGAACAAATTATTTGTTTTGCTGATAAGTTTTATTCCAAATCTTCGTTGGGCCGAGAAAAACCGATAAAAAAAATACGTCAGTCTCTCAAAAGACACAATTCGCATCAAGTGGAAATTTTTGATGAGTGGTGCGAAATGTTTTTGTAGATGGCTTGCACATCTTGTTTCTATTTCCGAATAAATATCTTTTATTTGCTTTTTCTGCCTTCCTCTAAATTTTTGGCAAACTATTTGCAGTATGTTTGTGTGAAGATATAAAACAACAAGCACACAGGCTGCTTTGGCAACTATTTTCAAAAAATCAGAAATATGAAACCTACCGATTATAACTATACAAACCCCGAAGAATGGGATGAAAACGACGATGAAATGACGTTTGGTCACGATGAGGATCAATTCATCGATGACAATGAAGACAATTTGACAGAAGACGACACAACGGATGAGTTGGCGGCGCTTCAAGAAAAGCACAATGAACTGAACGATTCGTACCTGCGCCTTCACGCGGAATTCGATAATTTTAGGAAACGCACCATTAAAGAAAAAGCCGACCTCATAAAAAGCGGCGGCGAACGCGTGTTGCTGGACATCATTTCATTGGTGGACGATTTCGACCGCGCTTTGGTTTCGCTTCACGAAGCCGAAGACAAAGAAGCTATATTGGAAGGAATGGATTTGATTTACTCAAAGTTCATCCTTTTCTTACGTCAACATGGTGTGAAAGAGGTGGAGGCCATCGGCCAACCCTTCGACCCCGATAAATTTGAAGCCGTAGCCACCATACCCGCTCAAGATGAGTCGCAACAAGGAATGGTAATAGATTGTATTCAAAAAGGATACGAAATGCACGACAAAGTCATCCGTTTCCCAAAAGTAATAGTAGGCGAATAAAAAATCAATGGGCTTAAATTTGTTAGTTATTCGCTTCGCGTTATTCAATGGTAATTATTCGTGGCGTTGATGCACTCACAAAAACAGCTCAATATCACCAGAATAACAATTGAACAGCAATTGAATAACAATCGAATAACTACTGAATAACTACTGGATCCCTATTGACCCACAACCGTATTTATTATGGCAAAAAGAGATTATTATGAAGTGCTTGAAGTTGCAAAAACAGCTTCGGCAGAAGAGATAAAGAAGGCATACCGAAAGAAAGCCATTCAGTATCACCCCGATAAAAACCCGGGCGACGCTGCTGCTGAAGAAAAATTTAAAGAAGCAGCGGAAGCCTACGAAGTGTTGAGCGACCAGAACAAACGTGCGCGGTACGACCAATTTGGGCACGCGGGCGTGGGTGGCGCCGGCGGCGGTTTTGGCGGTGGCGGCATGTCCATGGAGGACATTTTCTCGCAATTTGGCGATATTTTTGGCGGCCATTTCGGTGGATTCGGCGGTTTTGGCGGATTCGGACAACGTGGGCGCCGCGTAAATCGAGGGTCTGATTTGAGAGTGAAAGTAAAACTCAGTCTTAAAGAGATACTTAAGGGCGTTGATAAAAAAATTAAAGTAAAAAAATACGTGTCTTGTTCGCCGTGCAGTGGCACCGGCGCCGAGGACGGCACGGCCGTGCAAACGTGCGAAACGTGCAACGGCTCGGGCGTGGTTACACGAGTGGCCAATACCATTTTAGGGCAAATGCAAACCACCACCACTTGCTCCACGTGTAACGGTGAAGGAAAAACCATCACCAAAAAATGCGCTCATTGCAACGGCGAAGGCATTGTGAGAGAAGATGAGGTAATTCTTATCAACATTCCTGCCGGTGTGGCCGAAGGGATGCAACTTTCTATGCAAGGCAAAGGAAATGCTGCCCGCAGAGGTGGCATAAACGGCGACTTATTGATTGTGGTGGAGGAGGAGGAAGACCCGAATTTAATTCGCGACGAAAACGATGTCATTTACAACCTTTTCCTCACTTTCCCAACCGCCGCCTTGGGCGGAACCGTTGAAGTGCCCACCATTGACGGTGTTGCCAAGGTGAAAATCGAACCCGGTACACAACCCGGCAAGGTGCTTCGTTTGCGCAACAAAGGCCTGCCTTCCATTAACGGATTCGGCCACGGCGATGAGCTTATTAATGTGAACGTGTATGTTCCCGAAAATTTAACGGAGAAAGAAAAATCCGCTATTGAGGAATTTACTAAATCACCCAACTTTGTTCCTACGCCCAGCACAAAGAAAAGCATCTTCAATAAATTTAAAAAGATGTTTGATTAACAGTTCTGATATCTAAAACGATATAAAACAAAACAGCGGTGAATCATTTTGGTTTGCCGCTGTTTTTGCAGTATCAAGCCCGAAAAACATCCCGCGTCCTGCACCACGCATCATCCTCCTCACATACCGTCTATTTGTCCTCAATTTTGAACAATGATTAGATTTTTATGTAGAATAATTTTAAATTAAAGCAATATAATTCTATATTTGTGCAATCCGAAACATGATTTGTTCGTTAATTTACAAAATCACAGTTGTTCATTATGAGTAATTTTTCCATTAAATCGATGGAGCAGTACTTTAAAGCGTACCGTCGTTCCATTAGAAAACCGAAAAAATTTTGGGGTAAAATAGCCGAAAACAATTTCACGTGGTATCAAAAATGGGACAAAGTCCTTGAGTATGATATGCAAAAGGCGGAGTTTACTTGGTTTAAAAATGCAAAAGTAAACATCACAAAAAATTGCATCGACCGCCATTTAACCAATATAGGAGATCAAAATGCCATCATCTTTGAACCGAACAATCCCGATGAACCGGCGCGTTACTACACATATAACCAACTGTATGTTGAGGTGGCAAAAATGGCGAACGTGCTGCGCGAGCAAGGTGTGGAAAAAGGCGACCGCGTGTGTATTTATTTGCCAATGATTCCCGAATTGGCGTTTAGCGTATTGGCCTGCGCGCGCATTGGAGCCATTCACTCGGTGGTTTTCGGGGGATTCTCGGCAAATGCTTTATCAGCCCGAATAAACGATAGTGAGTGCAAAATGCTTATTACGGCCGATGGCGGATTCAGAGGCGCTAAAACAATCGCCTTGAAAAACATCTGCGACGAAGCATTACAAAGTACGCCCAGCATAGAAAAAGTATTGGTTGTAAAACGCACAAACCAAGAAGTTTCGATGAAAGAAGGCCGCGACCTTTGGTTGGAACCTTTATTGGAAAACGCGGGCACAACACATCAAGCCGAAGTGATGGACGCCGAAGACCCGCTGTTTATCCTTTACACATCGGGCTCAACCGGCAAACCAAAAGGAATGGTACACACCACGGCGGGCTATATGGTTTATACGGCGTACACGTTCAAAAACGTGTTTAATTACAATCCCGGCGATGTGTATTGGTGCACGGCCGATATTGGGTGGATTACCGGACACTCCTACATTCTTTACGGGCCGTTGCTCAATGGCGCTACCACGGTTATTTTCGAAGGAATTCCGTCTTATCCCACCCACAGCCGTTTTTGGGAAGTGATTGAAAAGCACAACGTAAATCAGTTTTACACCGCGCCAACCGCCATTCGGTCATTAGCGAAAGAGAAATTGGAGTACATTGAGCGTTTTAAATTGAATTCGTTAAAAGTGATTGGTTCGGTGGGTGAACCGATAAACGAGGAGGCTTGGCACTGGTATAACGACCACGTAGGCAGCAAAAAATGTCCGCTTGTCGATACGTGGTGGCAAACCGAAACGGGTGGAATCCTCATATCGGCCATTCCGTTTGTCACTCCCACCAAACCAACCTATGCGTCGTTGCCACTGCCAGGCATAAAACCGGTGTTGATGGATGAGTTGCGAAATGAAATTACCGGAAATCAAAAGCCAGGCAGCCTATGCATTGAATTCCCGTGGCCGGGCATTGCCCGAACCATTTGGGGCGACCACCAACGCTACATCGACACCTATTTTACAACTTTTCCGGGGAGGTATTTCTCAGGCGATGGTGCCCTTCGCGATGAAGTGGGGTATTATCGCATTACGGGCCGTGTGGACGATGTGATTATTGTTTCGGGGCACAACCTTGGCACAGCGCCCATTGAAGATGCCATCAACGAACACCAATTTGTGGCCGAAAGCGCCATTGTGGGCTACCCACACGATATTAAAGGAAATGCCCTATACGGCTTTGTGGTGATAAAAGAAACCGGCGAATGGCGCGTGAAAGAAAACATGGCCCGAGAAATAAATCAACTGATTACCGACCAAATTGGCGCGATTGCCAAACTGGATAAGATTCAATTTGTGAGCGGGTTGCCGAAAACTCGGTCGGGGAAAATTATGCGGCGCATCTTGCGAAAAATCGCCGAAGGAGAGACCTCAGATTTTGGCGATATTTCCACACTGGTTAATCCCGAAATTGTGGAGGAGATTAAGAACGAGAAAGTGTGATTATTGTAGTAGAGACGTAGCATGCTACGTCTCTATGGAACATGATATTTATATTCGATTACATTTGTTGAAAAAATCAATCGCTTCCAATTCTTTTTTAATGATGATTTCTTCTTCATCGGTAATGTTTTGGAAAGGCGTGCGGTTGATTCCCAAATCCAACCCGATGAGTTTCATTATGCGTTTTCCCGCCACAATATTTCCACGATATTTGGCTATCACGTTAATCACTTCTTGGGCGAAGTTTTGCAACTCCCTTGCTTTTTCAATATTGCCTTTGTTATACTCCTCGATGACGCCCACCAACACGTTTCCGATGTAACTTCCCGTCCCACTGATGCCACCTTGGGCACCGCCCATAATCAATCCGTTCAGTACGGTTTCATCTTGGCCGTGAAGCATATCAAATTTTCCGTTTTCATACAGCATACATTGGTTGTATTCGTAAAAACTCTCGTATGTATATTTAATGCCTGCCAAGTTAGGAATGCGTCCATCTGCTGCTTTCAAGAAGGGCAGCATGGGCAAATATACGCCGTTTAAAATCGGAATGTGATAGAAATAGAACGGCAAATCGGGTGCGCCGCACGCAATTTCCTCGCAATATTTCACCAATTCTTCCACACGCCCGGCTTTGGGAAATGGCGATGCCATGGCACCGATGCCAAAAGCGCCAATTTCCTGCGCGTGGCGCGCCAGTTCATAGCTGTCTTTAATGCAGGTTGCCCCCACGTGCACAATAATTTTGAAATTGTCGGGCGCTGCCAGCATCCATTTTTCGGCAAGGCGTTTGCGTTCGTCCACCGTAAGCATATAGCCTTCGCCCGATGACCCGTTGATAAACACGCCAATAAGCCCGTTCTTGTGTAATAATTTCGCGTAATCGTCAATCGGCGATAGGTATAATTCTCCTTTATTATCGAAAGGAGTGAATGGGGCCACGAGAAGCCCTTTGATTTTTTCGAATTTCATATTTGAATCGTTATTTTATTGTTGATTTTTAATGATTTGTGGAATTATTAATCGCTATGATGGAAATGCGGAAGTCCTCTATCCATCTTTGCTCTTTATTCTTTGCTCTATTTCCTATCCATCGATTCCCACGTATATCCGCTGATAATCTTTTTATGGGGAAGCACAAAACTCACAATCACGGAAATGAATATACTGGCGGCCATTCCAAAAAATCCGTATAACAAGAAAGAAAGGTTGGTGTTGTTTTTAATCAACAAAAGTACAATTAATCCGCAAACCACGCCAATAATGGCGGCTTTTGAACCTACTTTCGGGAAGAAAACACCCAAAATGAACAATGCGCCCAACCCGCTGGTCAGCAACCCCAAAAAGGTGTTGAACTGATCCCAAAGCGATGCTATGTTCCACGTGGCCAGCACCAGCGCCATTCCCAAGCCAAATACACCGCAAATAATGCCCGACCAACGCGCCACTTGTATGTTTGTTTTAAACGAACTTCTTTTGGAAATGGTTTGAAAGAAATCCGATGTGATGACTGCCGAAGAGGAATTGATGTTGGACGACAACGTGGACATAGCCGCGGCGAAAATTGCGGCAACCAATAATCCCGCCAATCCGGCAGGCATTTCATACACAATGAATTGCGGAAAAACGGAGTCGATATTCGGGTTTGTAATGGTCATATTTCCCGGATTGGAACTGTAAAACGCGAACAATCCGGTGCCGATAAGGAAAAACAGCAACGTAACCGGCACGCTCAAAATACCGTTCAGCCAAATGCTGCGCGATGTGGCTTTTTCGTCTTTCGTGCTCATATACCGTTGCACGATGGATTGGTCGCTGGTGTAGGTTATCAACGAGTTGGCAACGCCACCAATGAGCACTACCCAAAAGACGGGCTGCGTGAAATCGAACCTGAAATCGAACGTTTTGAATTTATGAAATTCGATGGAGGTATTCCAAAATTCGCTGAATCCGCCGTCAATGCCCATAATCATAAATAAAAACGCGGCAATGGCGCCGAAAACCAAAATAAAACCCTGAATCACATCGCCCCACACAACCGCTTCCATACCGCCGCTGGTGCTGTAAATGATGGTGACAATGCCCATAATGATGATGGAAAGATAGATGTTAAAGCCGGTTACGGCGTTCAATGCCAGCGACGGCAAAAACAGCACAATGGCAATGCGGCTTACCATAAAAATCACAAACAGTGCCGATGCCAGCCATCTCACGGCGCGGCTGAAACGCTTTTCGAGGTATTCATACGCCGTTCCCAAATTAAATCTTCTGAAAAACGGCAGAAAATATTTGATAACAATCGGAACAATGAGAATGATGCTGATGTTGAACACCAACATCCGCCAATCGGTGGCGTATGTTTTTGCCGGAATAGACAGGAAGGTGATGGCGCTAAGCGTAGTGGCGAAAATGCTGATTCCGGCTGCCCACCAAGGAATTCGGCCACCGGCTTTGAAGAAATCATCTGTGTTTTCGTTGCGTTTCATAAAAAAGAAACCAAGCCACAACATTCCGCCAAAATAGAGAATCAGTACCACGTAATTGAGCCAACCAAACGAGGAAGATGAAGTGTATGACAGTTGTGTGATATGCGGAGAACGAATGCCCGGGCGGATTTCGCCACTGGCGATATACACGTTTTTTCCATCGGATACATCGGCTGTAACGGCAACCGGCGCGTTTTGCGTTTCGCCCGCTTCGTACCACGTATCGGTAACGGTGTTGTACACTAAAATCTTGTTGTTGAAACCGGTGTGCGTCCTCCACAAACTATCTCTTTCTGAAGTGAGGTTATTTGCGATGGCGTTTTCCACTCGATTGAAAATTTGTCCCGTATCGCCGCCGTACAATAAAATATGCGACGCGCCCACCGATGAGGCCGTTGCCATTGCTACCGGAAAAACGGTTTCGCTGCCAAGCTGAATGTCTTTTTTCTTTGTCCAATTTCCGGAGGAAGGGCGAAAATGATATACCGACGGGTAAAACACCGTGTTTGGTGTATTGTTTTTCGCGCGTCCGCCAAAAACAAATAACGAAATTTCTTCGCCGTCTTGCTGCGAAGCAATGGTTGGGCCGGAAACAGGAACCGGAAAATCGGGTAATTTTTCCCACCCTTTGCTGAGATGGTCGGTATCGAGTACCAAAAATTGCGAAGAAGAAGTGCCGTTGGCCAATTCTCCGCCCACCAAATATACTTTTGAGCCCAACACCGCGGCTGTAGCGTTTTTCACGGGAACGGGCAACACCGGATATTCCGTAATCGAAATGCTCGAGTCTGTGTAGGACACCAAAAAGGTTTTATCGGTTATTCCATCGGGCGTTTGTCCCCCCACGCACAGCAAGCCGTTGGGAATGGTGGCGTAAGCGCCTTCGGCAATGGGCGCCGGCAAATCTTTTCCTTGATGAACCACCTTGAAAGATCCGCCGGGTAATTGCTGAAACACAAAAACCAAGTCCGAGAAATGTTTTTTCCCGCCTTCCCACGGTTTTCCGGCCGGGAAAGATGAGCCGCCGGCCATTATGAAGTAGTTGCCGTGTTTGCCGAAGAAGTTTCCGGCTAACCCTTCGTGAAGCGTGGAATCTGCCAACGTTTCCATCGAAAAAACATTGGTTTGATGTAGCGTGTTCTTGGGTTTTCCTGATAAGAAAAACGGGAAGAACAACAGGGAAACAAAGAATATGAAAATCGTTTTTATTCTCATTTTATGGTAGTTTTAGGAATTATCTCTTTTTTTCGGGACTATAAATCAATCCATCCACCGCGTTTTGTCCGTCGGGCGTAACGAAAACGAAGGTGAACATCCATTTTTGCAGACGCACTTCGGGGCGTGTGAATTTTCCGATGGGAAGTTTCAGCAAAACCTTGTTCCAGCCTTTGTTCAGACGTACGTCGATGGGCGGACGAGCCGTCAGGTTTTCGTTTCCGAGAACAATTTCGTTCGATTTTTCGGTATGTGTCGCTGTCCAAACGGGTGGAGCGATTTCCGTGTCGTTAATCCACGCCCGACTGCCATTGTAATCCCACTTTCCTTGTGGCGGCGGCAAATCCATTTCGCTGCGTCCGTAGTTCTGAAACTCAAGCCACAAACCTACGTTTTGCGACTTGGGCGAATAAACCCACGTGTAGGCGTAAGCCGTGTTATTCTCTTGCGGATTTTCGTAAAACGACGGAACAAGCGTGCCCCAAACGTGGCGAAGGTAAATGCCCGCTCCTGTTGCCGGACGTGCCGCGTAGGTTTGTCCGTTGTATTGATATTGATTCGCGATTTCTTTTTCGGGTGGAAACGATGCCGATAAGTCGCCGTTGTTTGGGAAGGCGTCGGTAATGTGCCAATGCACGTTGGTTTGTTTCACGTAAGGAAATGGCAATCCGTTGAAAGCGTGATTTTTGTGCCAAAGCATCCGCCGTTCGAAATCGGCAAACGATTGGAAAACCGGGTCTTTTTTGTCGTTTGGCAAAATCACGCCGTTTTTGTCGAAATATTCCGAGCCGCCACCCATCCACGAACGTTCGGCAAAAGCCAGCATATTGGGATAAAAAGCGTTTTGCAGGATGATTTGCGTTTCATCGGTAAGTTTGCGGTCGTTCCACGTGGCGATAATTCCGCCGGCGATATCGTCGCTTCCTTGCGTCACGTTGTAAATACGGCTGTTGTAGAGTGCTACGATGTCGCCAAATAAATCGAAATGGTTGATGTAATGGAAGCGCGAATCGATGGCGGGAATGCCCGGCTGCGCCTTGCCTCGGTACGACCAAAGCTGTGTCATATCTATTTCGCCAGGTTTGTAGTTCCACCCCGGATTCCACGAAATCACTTTTTTGCCCAACGAACGCACGAACGCCACCATTTCGGGAACGAAGTTCGGGTTGGTAAATTCCACTTCATCGGTTCCGATATGGATGTAGGGAACATCGGGAAAGACTTCGGTGCAAATTTCCGTCATCAGTTTTTTCAGGATTTCCATCCCTTTTTCCGATTGCATATCCACGCCCGTGGCACGCACAAAAGCCGCGCTGTGTCCCGGCATATCAATTTCGGGAATAAGCAACATATTGTGCTGGCGGCACCAATCGGCAATTTCGCGCGCGTCGGCGATGGTGTAGAACTGTCCGGGAAAACGCTCGAAATTGGCGCTGTCGGTAAGTTGCGGAAAAACCTTGCTTTGCAGTCGCCAACCCTGATTTTCCGTCAAATGCCAATGAAAAGTATTGATTTTGTATCGGGAAAGAATTTCGATTTCGCGTTTCAGTTCTTCCACCGAGATAAAACTGCGTCCCACATCGTGCATAAATCCGCGGATGCGGAAAGCGGGAAAGTCGGTAATGGTAAGGCAGGGAATCGATTTTCCGTCGGACGATTCCACAATTTGGCGCAACGTCTGTTTCGCCCAATAGGCGCCTTTTGGCGTGGTGGATTCGATACGAATTTCGTCGGGTGAAATCGTTAGTCGATAGGCTTCATCGGCGTTTACAACGGCTTCGGGAATTTCTGCCACCGTTTTTTCGGAAATCAACGCGGGATTTATTTCAGCGTTTTTCAACCGATGTTTTTTCGACGTGTCGATGGAAATGTGGTGTGGTTTGGGCAAAAGGTTCAGTTCCGACTGTTGGGATTTTATTCCGAAAGAGCCGAGGGTCAGTAGTAGGATGATTATTGAAATGTAATGCATAATTTTCGTCGAGACGCATTGCATGCGTCTCTCTGTATGTTTGCCTGTTTTTTTGACGCATTGCATGCGTCTCATTACAAATGTTTTTTATTCCCCGTAGAGACGTATTGCATACGTCTCATATTGCATACATCTCATATTGCATACGTCTCTTTTTGCATGCGTCTCATATTGGAGACACATTCAATGTGTCTCTACGTTGTGGTCGTGAAACGCATTCCGAGACGCACTCAGTGCGTCTCTACAAGGAGTTGTAATATTTATCTGTTACCCAATTTATTGGGTTGTTTATAATATAATCCGCAATACGGTTCAATTCGTTGTAATCGCGGATAATTCTATCGTGATATCGGCTTTGCCATTCAAACGGAATATCGTTTTTATTCGCAAATCCCTTTGTCGCGGATTTTATTCCTCGTACAATCGACGCCAAATTTTTACTCTGCGAACCGAATTTGTTGGCTGGTTCTTCAGTTTCTGTTGTCGTTGAATTGTCGATAAACACAATCAAATGAAGGTGATTGGGCATAATCACATACAGAGGAGTATCCGCGGAAATATCTTTCCGTAAATCTTTTGTTCGTTCAATCTGTTTTTCAACAAATTGTCCTATCGGTGAAAGATTTATTTTTCCGTTATCGTCAATTACTCCAAAATAATGCCGAAAGTCTTTTGTGCAAATCGTAACGAAATATATTCCTCCATCGTAGGCGTGATGCGGATAACGTGCCGATGGTATTCGGTATTTGTTTTGAAATTTGATTTCCGACATAGTTTAATTTTCCTCCGTAGAGACGCATTGAATGCGTCTCGTTGTGTATTTACGTTTTCCGTTAACTGCATTGAATGCGTCTCGTTGCACGTATATTTTTATTTCCCCGTAGAAACGTATTGCATACGTCTCATTTTGCATACGTCTCATATTTGAGACACATTCAATGTGTCTCTACGGTTGCTGCACTGATTTCGTTTTTGAGACACATTCAATGTGTCTCTACATTCGTAGTTCAAATTTAAAAATAACAAAACGATTAACGCAAGCGAAACAAAGAAAAGAATTAAATTTTGAAGGACAAAATATTTCTTTTGTCCACACCCTATATTCCCGGGATGGACTATGAAAAAACAGTTTATTCCTATAGATTTCAATGAGAATTGTGTGTATATTCCCAAAAAACACTGTCTTTTTTTCAGTAATAATTCCTGTATTTGAAGAACGGAATCTAGTTATTTATTGACTTGAAGCCTGTTTGTTTTTTTATTGACACGATGATTATTTCTTTAGAAAAAGTGAAAACAAAGTTTGCGGGTCGTTTTTTGGCGTATTTTTACCTTATTAATCTTTTTTATTTGTATTTTTGTATTTCTTTAGCAATTGAAGCTGTCTCAAAAGGATTTTGGAAGACTAACAACGCCGGTTTGTCAGCCAAAACCTAGTTGTTGTGTTTTTTTCTGAGAATATCAACCCTACCGCGTTTATCCGCTTATAATGATACAGCTTTTTGGAAAGTCAATTTCTAAAGTAATCTACTAAATAAATGTATTGTTGATTACGTTTTTTGCACTTCCAACATTGGGCTTATCTGTGTACAATTGGGACAGGTAGCCACGAAGTGTACCCTAACGAGAAGATTTGTCTTGAGTACCTCACATTCCAACGAAGTTAAACATTGGCACGCTGTATATGTGAAAATGCACCACGAACGAAAAGTGCGCGATCGACTTAATAGTATGGGAATAGAAAACTATCTGCCCATTATAAAAGAAGTCCGGCAGTGGAGCGACAGAAGAAAAGAGATAGAAACAATGCTCATCCCAATGATTGTATTTGTGCGTGTGTCATCGTCACAACGTAATCAATTACTCAACATTCCCGCCGTTTATCGATACTTAGTGTTGCGTGGAGAGAAAACGCCCGCCATCATCCCCGATCATGAGATGGACAGTTTTCGCTTTATGATTGATTATTCTGAAACACCGGTAAATATGCAAGAAAGGTTATTAAAACCCGGTGAGTTTGTGCGCGTAATAAAAGGGCCTTTGAAAGGGCTTCAAGGCGATTTAATCACAGTTGGTGATAAGTCGCGCATCGCTGTGCGAATAGCTCAACTGGGTTACGCAAGCGTTGAGCTTAACGCCTCTTTTGTAGAGAAGATTGAGTGAGAGAGGATGGATGTCCGATGTTGCGTGATGGATGTCGGGTGTCCGAAAATGAGTGATGGATGGCGGAAGTTTGTAGCCTGATGAAGCATGCGCGATGTCGGATGAGGGAAGGCCGAAGTATGAAGTCTTTAATTCTGAAATCCGAAATCCGAAATCTAATATCTAAAATCTGCCGTCTGCCCTCTTTAAGACTAAAATCTGATGGCTGATGTCTTCCCGAAGTTTGTAGCCTGTTACAGGTTTAATAAAATTTGGAGCGCTAAAGAAAATAATTTAATCAATTCAATTACAATATACACTTAAAATGAACAAACGTAAACTTATTATTCTGCTCATAGCAATAGTCTCTTCTGCCGGATTGGTGAAAGCACAAACCGGAAATTTTATTAACGTATCCGGACAAATGGGCTTTGTAACTAATTCAAAACAAGATCGTAAATTTGGAGTAGGCGGCTCAGCGGCCTTCTTGTTGCAAGATAACTTCTTGGCAGTAAATCAAGATAATTACCTGACTTTCACTTTGAAGGCATTCAATAACCCATTTTTGGATGGTAAATTGATAAAAAGTGTACTTAACAACGCGTACGATGCGTTTAACTATATAGGAATTTTAGCCGGATACCGATTTACTGCGGGCGGCGCCGAGGATGGATTTTATGTGGAACCCAGGCTTGGAGTGGGTGCATTGGCCGGTGGCGCCAACTTTCTCTTCTCACCTGTGGTCGGGTACGGATATCGAAACTTCGATTTTGGAATTTTCGGCGATATGGGATTCCGAGGAAAACCCATGGCCACAAATACAAATAATGCCTTTACGGTAGGATTAACCGTGGGATATAATATAGCGCTGTAAAAAAATGAGTAAAATATTAGTCACAGGAGGCGCCGGATTTATCGGTTCCAATCTTTGTGAAGCATTGCTGGGAAGAGGCCACAATGTTGTTTGTCTCGATAATTTTGCAACCGGCAAGATAGAAAACTTGCTTCCGTTACTTAGCAAATATCCTCATACATTTACCCTTCAAGTAGGCGATATTCGCAATTTAGACGATTGTAAAAAAGCCGTTGAAGACGCAGAGGTGGTTTTTCACGAAGCGGCTTTAGGCTCCGTACCTCGTTCCATAAAAGACCCGATAACATCCAATGACGTGAATGTGTCGGGTTTTTTAAATATGCTGGTTGCAAGCCGCGATGCCGGCGTTAAACGCTTTATCTACGCTGCCAGCTCTTCAACGTATGGCGACAGCAAATCGTTGCCCAAAGTAGAAGATGTGATAGGCAAGCCACTATCTCCCTATGCCATAACAAAATATGTGAATGAATTGTATGCCGATGTTTTTTCCAAAACGTATGGCATGGAGTGCATCGGTTTGCGTTATTTTAATGTGTTCGGGCGTCGGCAAGACCCAAATGGCGCCTATGCGGCGGTAATCCCCTTGTTTGTGAAAAAATTAATGAAGCACGAATCTCCCATGATAAACGGCGATGGAGAATATAGCCGCGATTTCACGTATATTGATAACGTAATTCAGATGAACCTGTTGGCAATGGAAACGAAAAACAAGGATGCGGTAAATCAGATGTATAATACCGCCTATGGCGAAAGAACAACGCTTAACCAATTGGTGGAAAGCTTAAAAGAATACCTCTCCGAATTTGATTCCCAAATTGCCGATGTAGAAGTGCTTCACGGACCCAATCGGGCGGGAGATATTCCTCATTCATTAGCGAATATTGATAAGGCAAAAAATCTGTTAGGCTATGCCCCCGAGTTTTCAATGAAAGCAGGGTTGAAAGAAGCGGTGAAATGGTACTGGGAGAATTTGTGAGAGGGAGACTCTGTGAGTTGGTGACTTGCAGACTTGGAGGCTGGGTGGCTCGGAGACGAGCTGATGGGAAGAAAAGGAGAAAAGATAAAAACGCATAGAGACTTAAGGGTTACCCCAAGTTTTGTCCGGTTAGAGAAATATTTGCACGTTGCATTTTAACTTTGTTAGCCCAAGCTTCTGGCAGGCTGTAAGACAACGATAATTCACGAACGGCCAAGTAATCACCTTTATAAGCTGATAAAGTGGATGCCCTAAAGTAGTTTGCTTTTCCTAATTGGTCTGCCCATAAATAACGGGGGAGTTTGGCATTTGGATTATCTTCCGACCAGGTGTCAAATACTTGTGTGGTGGTGTTGAACGTACCTTGCATATTACCTAAGAACCAAGAGGTGGTGTTGTCGTACACCCAGTATCCAAAGGCATAGTCAAAACGAGCATAAAACGCAAGATTTTTCCACGAAAGCGTGGTGTTGAAGCCACCAATCCAACGCGGTGTTGTGTTGCCAATCTTAACTCTGTCAAACTCATCAATTAGTCCGTCGCCATTCACGTCTTTCCATTTCACGTCTCCGGGTTGAATGGGGAATGCATTTTTTTGTTGATCAAGCGTTAAGGCATCCCAAGCAGCAGGCCCGTAAGACATTTTGTTAAAGTTCATGTTTTTAACTCGTCTGTCGCCGGGTATCTCATCATACGATTTGTAAATACCTTCGGCAACGTGCAGATAAAGCACTCCAGGTTCTTGTCCTTCTTGATAGCCGCCAACCCAGATTTTTTCATCGGTGCCGTCGGATAATTTGTTTCCCGTATAAACTTCATAGGCATCAATTCTGTTACGTTCCAGGCCGTTATCGGGGAGACGAACCACTTTGTTCCTGTTGTAAGCAATATTTGCGTTGGCCGTCCATTTCCAGTCAGGCGTTTCGAGAATTGTACCCGATATTTCCATCTCTATACCACGGTTTTGGAAGTCTCCATTATTGTTTAAGATAGATGAGAATCCTACCGAAGTCGGAAAGCTTAAGTTGGCATATTTATCGGATGTTAGGCGATTGTAGAATGTGAAATTCGTATTCAATCTGTTTTCGAAGAAACTTAAGTCCGCACCCACTTCAAATGTGGTGGTTTTCTCCCACCGCA
This sequence comes from Bacteroidota bacterium, assembly GCA_023388315.1. GTDB lineage: Bacteria > Bacteroidota > Bacteroidia > Bacteroidales > Dysgonomonadaceae > JAEWGM01. The sequence continues at coordinate 157,092 of JAEWGM010000036.1, forward strand.
AAGGCGCGTTAGGTAAATTGCCAATTAAATAACCGGTCAATCCATTGTATTGTGCCGTGTTGTATGAACCTTGTAGTGTGTAAGGTCCGATGCCTGACGCGTTTCCGTTTACACCATAGCTGGCACGTAACTTTCCAAAAGAAAGCGCAGGCAAAGCGTTTTTTACAAAATCTTCACGCCCGAAAATCCATCCGGTTGAGAGACCCGGAAAAAATCCCCAGCGGTTATCGCCTAACAATGAGGAGTATCCATCGTAACGGAAAACTGCAGAAAACAGGTATTTTTCGGCGTAATCGTAATTAGCACGTCCAAAATACGACAAAATTCTTCTTTGTGTGTGTTGTGAATCAATATCGCGCTTACCTTTGTCTGTATCCGTGTAGCCTAAGTCTGCAAAGTCATCAGTTGGGGCACCGCTACCTGCCGCATAAAGCATACGGTAATAAGTGTCGTAAAATTCTGTTCCCACAAGTCCGCTCACATCGTGTTTGCCAAAAGTGTTCTTATAGTTTAAAACAGCATTGTACGTTTGCGCGAACTCTCTTGTGTATTGTCCTGAGGTCGATCTGTTTCTGTTGAAAACGCCGGGTGTTACTTCAAAATCTTTGTTGAAACTTTCGTAGAGCCCTTCGGAGAAATACCAAATACCGGAAGCTTTGAGTGACAAGCCTTTCATGAGGTCAACGTTAAGGGTTTGTCCCAAAGTGAACTTATCCGTTTGGTTAAAGCGAAGAAACTTATCCACGTTATACTGCATGTTTTCATCTCCTCTACCCAGACCAAGAAGCATGTTGCCCTCCTCATCTTCGAAACGAAGTGTTGGAGGCATAGACATTACGCGTCCAAAATAATTATCCACATTGGTTTGCGTAGGTGGAAGCCCTCTCCAGTTTGCACGGTTGTAACTCACATTTGTGGTTGTTGACAACCATTCCCTGATGTTGTAACTTCCATTGGTTAAGAATGAATAGCGTTTATACCAAGTGTCAATAGGTAGTGCATTGGAATAGTTATAACCGATTCCTGAATAGTAAGATCCTTTTTCATTTCCACCCGAAACGCTGATGTTGTAGTCTTGCGAAATGGTGGGATTGTTCAAGTTCCAAGACGCAATATCGGTATCTTTAAATAAAATGGTTTTGTTAGGATCCAATGGGTCTGCCATTTCCTGCCATCCTTTTTGTAACAAGTGTGAGTTTTCCGGTGTTTTCAACAATGAGTTGAAAGGAGATTGACCATAAACGTTACCGGTACTAAATGGACGGTTGGGATCCGTAAGCATAGCTGTTGATGTGTATCCACCGGTAGAACCATCCTTGTATTTAAATAAATTAGCGGTGTTGTAAATAGCTTGGCGTTGAATGCGAATGTAATCTTCCGCTCCCAAAAAAGTATATGGACTATTCACGTAGTTCCAACCCATTTTTGCTTTAAAATCAATTTGAGAAGTTCCTTTTTTACCGGTCTTAGTAGTAACCAAGATCACCCCGTTACTTGCACGTGCACCGTAAATTGCGGTTGCGCCGGCATCTTTCAATACTTCCATTGATTCAATATCTTCCGGGTTGATGTCATTCAATCCCGCACGAATTTGACCGTCAATAATTATTAGTGGACTGCCCGAACCATCTAAGTTTGTTCCCCCACGCAACACAATTCTGGGTGTAGCACCGGGATCGCCCGATGTTTGAACTACACGCAAACCTGAAACAGCTCCGGATAAGGCTTGTGCCGGATTAGAAAAAATTCCTACTGTTAAAGCTTCGTTTTTTACTTTTGCAATGGAGTTGGTTGTTTTAGAACGCAACTGGGTACCTCCATAACCGGTAACCACCACTTCTTCCAGTATTTCGGTGTCGTCTTGCAAAACAATATCAATACGCGTGCGTCCGTTTACTTCCACGCGTTGCGTTTGCATTCCAACATAAGAAATAATTAATGTAGCATTGGGTGCAACATTGGGTAAAGTGAAGTTTCCGTCTACGTCTGTAGCGGTACCGTGCGTAGCATCGCCTTCAACCACAATGGTTGCTCCAATAACCGGATCTTTGAAAGTTGCATCGGTGACAGTACCCGTAACCGTAATGTTCTGAGCGAACATCATAAATGAAGAGAACAGAAGCATTAGTGTGAATGCCACTCCTCTCAGTAAATTAGCTGAATTTTTCATTTTCATACTTTCTAATAATTGATATAATCTAGGGTTTTTATTTTTTGTGATTGGTTTATTTTCTCCAACGTTTTCCAACACTGATACAGCCCTCTGGGCACGTGGAAACAGCCTTTCCATTTTCCGCCTTTCAGGTCGAGCAATACTTCTCCTTGGCGATTGAGGTACCCCCACCATTCGGGATGTTCCGCATCTTTGAAGTGCGACCAAGTATAGTCGTGAATTTTCTCGAACCACGTCAAGCACTCTCTTGAACCGGTTAACTGGTAGCCTTTTAGTAGTGAAATAAGCGTTTCGATATGCACCCACCAAAGTTTTTGATCCCATTCCAGTTGTTGTGTGGGATGGCCTAACCTGTCCATAAAATAGAAGATGCCGCCGTATTTTTTATCCCAGCCGTACTCTATCATGGTGAGAGTCGTCTGCACCGCTTTTTCAATAAGTTGGGGGCGATTGAGTCGGACGCCTAAATCCATAATAAACCACATGGCTTCGATGGCGTGTCCGGGATTTACCAAGCGGCCGTCGAACGTGTCGGAGAGTGAGCCGTCGGTATGCACGTTTTCGATAATGATTCCTCCCAATTCGGGACGAAGAAAAACGTCCATTACTTCGTGGATGCAGGTCTCTATGGTTTCCACGAGGAATTTCTCGTCCAACAGATGTTCAATTTCAAGCGAGAGATTGCACAAAATCATCGGTAACGCGAAGTTTTTGAGGTTGCGCGTTCCGGCGTGTGCTTTATTCCATTTTCCTTTTGGATTTTCGGTTTTTGATAAAATAATGTCGAACGTGCGTTTAGCGATATCGGCGTACTCCTTATTGTCCGTTGCTAGGCTCAATTGTCCGAAAGCCATTGCGGCAAAGGTGTAAGAAAATATGTTATATGGTTCAACAAGCGGATTTCCTTCTCGCGTAAGCGAAAAATACCAGTTTAAGTTGCCGTCGTGTCCGTATTTCTTCAAAAATTCGGCGCCTTGAATAGCACAATCGAGCCATTCCTGACGTTTTTCCACCTTATTATATAGCATGGAAAAGAGCCAAACCTGTCTGCCTTGCAACCAGATAAACTTATCGGTGTCAAATACATTTCCTTGCCTATCTAAGCATGTAAAATAGCCGCCAAAGTCTTTGTCTTGCGATTTATGAAGCCAAAATGGAATTACATTTTTTAGTAATTCATCTTTGTATAATAATTCAAGTTCTTTAATATCCATTGTGATTTATGCGTTTGCATTAAAAGAATAATCAAAAATCCGAGCTTATTAGTAAATAATAATTTGATTACGCAAAGGTATAGTAAATAAATTTAATAAATAATGTGCGCGGAGAGTTTTTTGTTAAAATGGCAAAGATTTAACATTTTAACCTATAAATTGCGGTATTTAAGACAGAAAAACTGAAAACCGCGGGTAAAGAGTGAGGTTATAAAATAAATTCTTCTGCTTTTTTCAAAGAATCCAGTTTTCCAACGTCCAATAATTGAAGGTTTTTCGGTGTGTGCGCGTTGATTTTTATTTTGTTACAAACAGAAAGATAGAAATCGATGACCGAAAATTTATCGGGAAAATCGGTCATGAATGAAAAAACGGATGGGTTGATTACGTGAATTCCTGAAAACGCCAGTTTATGATAATTTTCGGGATTGAAGTCGGGTAGGGGAGATTTGGTTTCGCCCGTTTGTTCGTTAATCCAACCTTTTAGGTATTGGTTTTTGTCGAAAAGCAGGTATCGTGATGTTTTTCTCTCGCTGGCGACTAAAGTTACATCCGAACCGTTTTTCAGATGTGTTTGGTATAAGTTTCGTAAATCGATATTCGAAAAAATGTCTACGTTGTGCACTAAAAACGGCTGCCCGTCGTTGAAAAACCACGACGCTTTTTTTATACCTCCACCCGTATCCAACAGTTTTTCACGCTCATCGGAAAACTCAATTCGGATACCGAAATTGTTGTTCTCACGAACAAAATTGATAATTTGATCCGCGAAATGATGCACGTTAATAATAATTTTATCAAAACCAGCGACTTTTAGTTTTTCGATAGTGTGTTGCAACAAAGGTTTTCCCAATACGGGAACCATAGACTTGGGCATTGTATCGGTGAGTGGTTTTAGACGTGTGCCGAGTCCGGCGGCGAAAATCATCGCTTTCATATTTTGCATTTTGAGGTGTTTATCTCCTTCTAAACTCCTGTTCCAAATTTTGCTCCCGATGCGTCAACGAGACTTTCACTCCAAATTTTTTCGAGATATGCTCTGCTGTTTTTTGTGCGGCGTAAACCGAGCGGTGCTGTCCGCCGGTGCAGCCGAAAGAGATCATCAGGTCGGTGAAATCTCGGTCGATATATCGTTTTACGTGGCTGTCGATTAGCGGAACGATGTTGCTTAAAAATGCGGTCATTTCACCGTCGTCTTCCAAAAATTTGATTACCGATTCATCTAATCCCGTGTATTGGTTGTACCGCTCAAACTTGCCGGGATTGTTGATGGCGCGGCAATCGAACACGTATCCGCCGCCGTTTCCCGAAGTATCGTTGGGGATTCCTTTTTTGTACGCGAAACTGAAAACCCGAACAGTAAGCTCACGCTTTTGTGTATCGGCAAACTGCTTTAGTTCGGTCATTTCGCGAAGCATTTTTGTAAGGTAAGGATATTCGTCGAATCCGTCGTTCAATAATTCGCGTAAGTTCTTGAGCGCAAACGGAATGCTTTGAATAAAGTGCGGTTTTTTCTCGAAATATCCGCGAAAGCCATAAGCGCCAAGCACTTGTAAGGTTCTAAACAATACAAATAAACGAAGTTTTTTTACAAATTCGGCATCGTCTACTTCGCGGTGTTTTTTGAGCGATGAAATGTAAGTTTGGATAAGTTCGTCGCGCAGCTCGTTGGGAAAATTGGCTTTTGCCTGCCACAAAAAAGACGCTACGTCGTAATACACCGGACCTTTTCGCCCGCCTTGGTAATCGATAAAATAGGGTTCACCATCCACCAACATCACGTTGCGCGACTGAAAATCGCGATATAAAAACGTTTCCGATTCGCCTTGCAAAAGGTTTTGAGCCAAGCGGTCGAAATCGTTTTCCAACAAGTCTTCCTGAAATTCCATTTCGGTGGTTTTAAGGAAGTTGTATTTAAAATAATTCAAGTCCCAATAAACGGAACGGCTGTTAAATTCCGGTTGCGGATAGCAGATATCAAAGTTCAAATCCTGCGCACCCTTCACCTGAAAATCAGCCAAAGCGGCGATGGTTTTGTGCAGCAACGCTTTCTCTTCGGGGCTGAAAACGCCCGTTAGCCGTCCGGCTTTAATTTTGTCGAATAGCACAGTATCGCCCAAATCCTGCTGGATGTAAAATATTTCATCATCGGTTGCGGAAAACACTTCGGGGACATTCAAGCCCTGCTTTTTGAAATGGCGCGACAGTTCCAAAAAAGCGTGGTTTTCTTCACGCGACTGTCCGTGCACCCCAATAATCGAGTCATCGTCTTTTTTGAGGCGATAATATCTTCTGTTTGAGCCGGATGATGGTAGTGTCTCTATTTCGGGTTTTGATTTCCCGGTGTGTTGTTTGAAAAGAGAAATGAGTTGTTTCATAATTTTTTATTGTTGACGAATGGCTTGAAAATAAGCTTTTTCGCGTTCAATTTAGTTCTATTCTTTTGTATATTCAAGTCAATTCGGGGCGCGGTGAGTCCCAAATTGGGAAAGTCAAGTAAAATCTGACACGGATTTTGCTGATAAAAACGGAAGCAGACGGCGGTTTTCTACTGCCTTCGGCGTAAAATATCAACTTACAAATCAATCTCATCTAACCACGCTTTCGCCACGGCATCACTCGGCATACGCCAATCGCCTCGAGGCGATAAACTTACCGAGCCAATTTTAGGCCCATCGGGCATACAGGATCGTTTGAATTGTTGCGCGAAAAACCGTTTGTAGAAAACGCGTAGCCATTTTAAAATTTCTTCGGGTGAATATATCTCGGCAAACGCGTGGCGTGCCATAAAATACACCCTTTTGGGGCTGTCACCGTAGCGAAGCATTCTGTGCAAAAAGAAATCGTGCAATTCATACGGGCCGACATAGTTTTCCGTTTTTTGTGCAATTTTGCCCTCTTTGTCGGCAGGTAGTAGCTCGGGGCTAAACGGCGTATCCACAATATCGTGGAGAATTTTAGCCGTTTCTTTTTCCATTTGGGTATCGGCAATCCATCTTACCAGCGTCTTTACCAGTGTTTTGGGAACGCTTGCGTTTACGGCGTACATTGACATATGGTCGCCGTTATACGTTGCCCAACCCAGTGCCAGTTCCGATAAATTTCCGGTTCCCAACACAAATCCGCCCGTTTTGTTGGCGTAATCCATGAGAATTTGTGTGCGTTCGCGCGCCTGAGCGTTTTCATACGTCACATCGTGTATGTTGATATCGTGCTCAATATCCTTCAAATGTTGTGTAACGGCCTTCACAATGGAAATTTCTTTTGCTGTTACTCCGGCTGATTTCATCAACTCCACGGCGTTGGTATATGTCCTGTCGGTGGTACCAAATCCGGGCATAGTGATGCCAATGATGTTTTTTCGAGGCAAGCCCAGCAGATCAAAAGTTTTGATGAGGACAAGCAGTGCTAACGTGGAATCTAACCCACCTGAAACGCCGATGGTGATTGTTTTGGAGCCTGTGTGCAAAATCCGTTTGGCAAGCGCGTTTGTTTGAATGTTAAAGACTTCGTTGAGGGTTTTGTTTTCGGATTCTTTTGATGGAATAAACGGATGCGGATTAAATGTTCTGTACATTTTTGAAACTGAGGCGGCATCAATTTGACAGAATATTTCGTTTCGTTCGCCCGCGTACGTGGCAAAATCGGTTTTGCGAAGGCGCTCGTTTCGTAGTGCGGCAATGTCAATATCGGCAATGATTAGTTCATTTTCCATCGAAAAGCGTTTCGATTCTTGTAGCATGTTGCCGTTTTCGGCAATGTAGCTGGCACCGGAAAATACCGCATCGGTGGTGGATTCGCCACATCCTGCTGACGCGTACACGTAGGCAGCAGCGCATTTTGCCGATTGCGTGAGAATGAGCGATTTTCGATACTCGTTTTTACCCACCACATCGTTGCTTGCCGCGAGGTTGAAAATAATATCGGCGCCTTGCATCGCCAAATCAGTCGATGGCGCAACAGGCGTCCACAAATCTTCCGAAATTTCCACGCAAAAGTTCCCGTGTGGGGTGTTAAAAACGAGTCCATCAGGAATGATATCGCAAAATTCGCCGTTAATTTCAATGTAGGTGTCGGTAATTTGATGTGCGGGGGAGAACCATCTTTTTTCGTATAAATCGCCATGGTTAGGGATATGGCTTTTTGGAACGATGCCTAAAATTCCTTCGGACGAAAGCACGCAAGCCACGTTGTACAACGCGTTTTGATGCTGTAGCGGTAAACCAACGATAACAATGATGGAAGGTTTATCTTTCAGGTAATCCCGTAACTCCGCAACCGACTCCAGCGCCTTTTTTTGCAACGCTTCCTGAAAGAACAAATCGGCGCACGTGTAGGCGGTGATGCTCAATTCGGGGAAGCACAAAATTTGCACGTTTTGTAACAACGCGTCGGCAATTGTCGATTTTATTTGCTGCAAGTTAAAATCGCAATCGGCAACGCGCACTTTGGGCGAAGCCGCCGCCACGCGGATAAATCCGTAGTTGTTGATATTCATAGTGGTCGCTCGTTAACGGTTGTAAATTTCACAAATTTAGCTATTTTTCGCGAAACGAAAAGAGACTTAGTTCAAATATTCCACTTGCATTTTATAATCCCACTCATCGAAATACAAATTCCGCTTGTCGGTTTCCACTTCTCCACGTTGAAAATCGACGGTTTCGCTGTGCGGATATTTCTTTTCGGGAAAAAATTTGTCTGAATAATCGGAATTGACATAAAAACGGTACGAATCGATGCCGCTCATAAAGAATTCCCGACTCGGTTTAATGGCAATTTCGCCACCACGGCCAAACGAAATATCGGCGGGAATCCATCCCGTTCCTTCAAAATAAACTTCTGCCCAATCGTGCAAGTTCACCTCGCCGGGATGCGTCATCCATCCGCTTTGCCAACGTGCGGGAATGCCTTTGTAGCGCAGCATCGTAATCAGCAGCAGCGCCACCTGCCCGCAATCGCCTTTGCGATTTTCGAGTACATACTCCGGAATATTGCCGATGGTGGAATACTCCAACGCGCTCGCCCACGGATAGTTGGCGGCGATGTATCGGTAAATGGCTTGCAGGTTTTCCGCGGGTGTTTGTGGGTTTCGTGTAATGCTGTCGGTAAGTTTTTTGATGTTTTCCGAAAACAGAATGTGCGGCTTGCGCTCCGATGTGTAAGTTCTGTACATTTCAGAGGATTTATCATACGGCTTCACTTCGATTTCCGCCAAATCGAACCATTCGCCTTGCGAAGCAAACTCGTATTCTGCCCAAAAAACCGTCGGTTTGCCGCTTTGAGCGGGCTGTTCCATATAAATGGACGTGTGCGCGGTTTTATCGTCCGACAAAATAAAATCGGGTTGCGACGCGGCAATGAACTTTACTTCGGTTTGTCTTCCAATATCTTGTCGCGGATAAGGCAGCCACGCTTTCAGCACCTCGCCATCGGGCACGGCATCGGCATTTACGGTGAGTGTGTAATGTATTTTTACTTTTTTCTTCGGAAGCAGGTATTTCCCTTTAATATTGGCCGCGATTTTCTGATTAAAAGCGTCAATAAGCAACGAATCGCGCGGCGTATCCGATTTTGGCGGCGCCGCTTTCAGCAATTCCCGAGCCGACGCGCTGACGCGGAAAATATTGGGCGCGGCGTTTCGGAAATAGCGTTTTTCGCCGTCAATAATGCGAAACTCGAGCGCTTTGGATGCTTCCCATTCGTTTAAAAGTGAGTCCGAAGGCGTAAATTGTTGATTCTTCTCAATCCAGGCAACTATTTCCGCTTTTGTCCTGTTGAAGTCCAGTTCAACCCTGTGTAGCGAATCTTTCACAAATTGAAGTTGGGCGGCCTCTTCAGTCGATATCCCTTGCATCACGGAATCGATTATTTGCTTTGCAGCAGTGAAATTTCCGTTTTCAATTTCATTGCTGATTCGTTGCCTGTAATGGATTGAAGAAGTGTTGCAAGCAGTGAGTGTCATGGCGATAAATGCGATAAAAAAGGCTAATTTACTCATAAGTTGTTGTTTTTAAGTGTTAAGGCAATCCGTAGGATTTCGGGAAAGCTTTCCAGTAATTCTGTCATTGAGCTAAAAACAATGTTCGCGCCGGCGTCTGTAAGCGCTTTGTCGGGCAGCGGTCCGGTGTTTACACAAATGGTGAAAAGCCCCGCTTTGGTAGCAGACTCCGTGCCCAGCGGCGCGTTTTCAATGGCCAATGCTTGGTTCGGTTTGAGATTTCCCGCTTTTTCGAGACCCATTAAAAATGGTTCGGGATCGGGTTTGCCGATTTTTGTATCGAAGGCGGTAACCATATTTTCGCGCGAAAATACGCCGGGAAAATGCTGATTCAGGTTTTCCAGCAACGATGGTTGCTTCGAACCGGTTACTAAAACCGGCAAAAGTCCTTGCCGACGAGTGAGATCCAGTGCTTCTTTGGCGCTAGGCATTACTGCGCCATCGTGATATTTCCGAAAAAGTTCGGTTTTGCGCAAATAAATTTCTTTTATCTCCTCTGCAGTGCCGTCACGGCCGCGCTCTTTCTGAAAGTATAAATTAATGGTGGAATCTGCGGGGCGTCCTTCGTGCATATAAAAATCTTCGGGGCGCGTGGTTTGAAAACCAAATTCCACCATCGTTTCTTGCCACGATTTCGCGTGCGCGGGCATAGAATCGTACAGCACGCCGTCCATATCGAAAAGGATGGCTTTTAAATTGAACTGAGTGAAATTATTTTTTTGTAAATAGTTTTGGAAAAGGGTTGTCATGTTTTGAAAATTTCATGAATTGTTCGTGGTTCTTTTCTGCAATCCCAAATAGCTGAAATATAGATTGTTTGAGATTCCACAAAATAAATTATTTTAAAATTTCTTCTAACAACAACGGCTCGAAATTTGTTGGGATAATTTTCGAGAGATCGCTCTATTTGACCGATTTCAGGAAATCTTGCAAGCCGATCGGTTTCTTTAAGAATATCGTTAACCAATTTAAGTGCTGCGGCCTCACTTCGTTCTGCGAGCCATTGATAAATTAGGTCCAAGTGTTTCTGAGCCGTTGGTAACCAAATAATTTCATTCATTTGGTAAAAATTTCGCTCTGATTTTATCCTGAGAACATCCATAGCCTTGCTTGGCTTCCCGGAGCGCATTGTCTATCTCAAAATGAAGTTCTTGAACGTTAAATTGACAGGGTGGTGTGGAGAGGTATTTACTAATTGATAATTCTTTTTCCAAGCGAAGTTGATCCTTTTTTGGGAGTTGCTTTATCAAGGAGAGAATTTGTTCGTAAGTGAAGTCTAATTCTACTGCAATTTTCATATGATTTTCTTTTTTAATTTGCTTATTCAGACTCAAATATACAAAAAATACCGGAATAAATTTATATGCCGGTATTTTAAGACTGTTATAAGTTCTTTATAACCTCGCCTTTATCGCCTTCGTTTCCGTTTCATATCCGGGTTTTTCCAGCAGTGCGAACATGTTTTTTTTGTAAGCCTCCACGCCGGGTTGGTCAAATGGGTTGATACCGAGCAGATAGCCGCTGATGCCGCACGCTTTTTCGAAGAAATAAATGAGTTGGCCGATATATTTCTCGTTGAGTTCAGGAATTTCAATCAGGATATTGGGGACGCCGCCATCTACGTGCGCGATGCGCGTGCCCAGTTCTGCCATTTTATTCACCTCGTCCACCCGTTTTCCTTCAAGGAAGTTTAGTCCGTCGAGATTGGTGTCGTCATGCGGGATTTTTACTTTTTTGTTGGGTTCCTTTACAGAAAGTACCGTTTCAAAAATGGTGCGTTCGCCCTCTTGAATCCATTGTCCCATTGAATGTAAGTCGGTGGTAAAATCCACTGCCGCGGGGAAAATGCCGACGTTCTCTTTTCCTTCGCTTTCTCCGAAAAGTTGTTTCCACCATTCCGCAAAATAGTGCAACTTGGGGTTGTAGTTAGCCAGAATTTCTATCTTCTTGCCGCTCTTGTACAACTCGTTCCTGATAACGGCGTAGATTGCCGGAAGGTTATACTCAAACGAAGTGTTTGCCCCCGTTGCCTCCTCAATATCTTTTGCGCCTTCCACCAGTTTGCGTATGTTTATTCCCGCCACGGCAATGGGCAAAAGCCCTACGGGCGTGAGAACGGAATAGCGTCCGCCCACGTTGTCGGGAATGATGAAGGATTTGTAGCCTTCTTTGTCGGCTAGCGTGCGAAGCGCACCTTTTGTGGCGTCGGTAATGGCCACGATGCGTTTTTTTGCTTCGTCTTTCCCCACTTTTTTCTCCAATTGAGCCTTGAGCAACCTGAAAGCAATGGCCGGTTCCGTGGTTGTTCCCGATTTGGATATATTGATGATGCCAAACTCTTTATCTTTCAGATAATCTGACAATTCGTGTAGATAATCTTCTCCAATATTGTTTCCGGCATACAACATTACCGGGTCTTTTTTCTTTTCTTTCAGCCATTCAAATGAATTGGAAAGCGCGTCAATAACGGCTTTGGCTCCCAAATAGCTGCCGCCGATTCCAATAACCACTACCGCTTCGCATCGCGAGCGAAGTGCCACGGAAGTGTCTTCAATTTCGCGCAAAACGTCATCGGTAATCGAAGATGGCAGGTTTACCCACCCCAAAAAATCGCTTCCTTCGCGGCTACCGTCGTAAAGCGCGTTGTTGCAGGCGGTGGCGTGTGCCGCTTGTTTCAAGATGTCTTCTTCGGGAAGAAAATCGAATACATGTTTGATATTTAACTGAATGCTGTCCATATTTCGTATGCTTTTTTAGTTTGTTGTCAGAAAAAATTGATCAATTGCGTGATGGCTGTTTGCGGACGGAGTTTCTCATACAGAATCTCGTACACCGTGCGCGCCACAGGCATCGACACCTTGAAATGTTCGTTCATTTCGGCAATACATTTCGCGCCGTAATACCCTTCGGCAATCATTTCCATTTCAAGTTGCGCCGATTTCACAGAATATCCTTTCCCAATCATCGTTCCCAGCGTGCGGTTGCGGCTAAATTGAGAGTAACTGGTAACCAGCATATCGCCCAAATAATGAAGTTCGCAAATATTGCGTTCCAGTGGAATCACTCCTTGAAGAAAACGCTCCATTTCTTTTGCGCAATGGCTCATCAAAACCGCCTGAAAGTTATCACCATACTGCAATCCCGAGCAAACGCCGGCAGCAATGGCGTAAATGTTCTTCAATACCGCCGCCAACTCAATTCCCACCACATCGTTAGAAACAGAAGTTTTCATAATGCGGGAAGTGATGGCTTCGGCCAGTTGTGTGGCTTTTTCGGTGTCTTTGCTGGCAACGGTGAGAAACGAAAGCCTTTCCAGCGCTACTTCTTCGGCGTGGCAAGGCCCGGAAATAACCCCGATGTTTTCGAGTGGAATCTTAAAATTGTCGGCCATATATTCGCTCATCACCATATTGGCGTTGGGAACAACTCCTTTCAGCGCCGAGACAATGAATTTATCTTTGAACGTACTGTTCCAGATTCTTCTAAAATATTGTCTCACATAGGGTGAGGGAATGGCAATGATGACCGTATCGGAGTCTTTTATTGCTTTATCAAGGTTTGAATAAAAAGTTATCTGTGCCAAATTGAACTTTACATTTGTGAGATAATTGGGGTTGCGTCCTAACTTGTAAAATCCTTCAATCTGATCATCGCGCCTAATGTACCAGTTTATGTGTTTCTGATTCATTAGCACAATTTTAGCAAGCGCCGTACCCCAAGTGCCTCCACCAATTATGGCTATTTTTCTGAGTGAACTCATTTTATTGTTTGTTTTCGGATGTTAGGTTTCTATGAATGATTCGAAGCATTGGTTATCCATTGTTTAACCTCTTCGGGAGTGGGATTGTTCAGTCCGAGTTTGAATTTTTTGTTCAATCCACAAATTTCTTGGTGCAGTTTGTTGGGATTTAGCTCAGAAAGGGATTTTACTTCGTTGTATCCGGCTTTTTGAAGAAGCGGAATCCATTCTTCGGGGATGCCCGTTTCGATGTATTTGGCGTTTGAATCTTTTTTCGCTTTCTTTTCCGGGCGCATTTGCGGGAAAAGCAGCACTTCCTGAATGGCGGTCTGCCCGGTGAGCAGCATGGTGAGCCTGTCCATACCAATACCCATCCCCGATGTGGGTGGCATACCATATTCTAAGGCACGAAGGAAGTCCTGGTCGATAAACATCGCCTCGTCATCTCCTTTTTCCGACAAGCGGAGTTGTTCCTCAAAACGTTCGCGTTGGTCAATCGGGTCGTTGAGTTCCGAATAGGCGTTAGCAATTTCTTTTCCGTTTACCATCAATTCAAAACGCTCCGTAAGGTCGGGATTGGTTCTGTGTCGTTTGCAAAGTGGCGACATTTCAATGGGATAGTCAATGATGAACGTGGGTTGAATGTAGTTTCCTTCACACTTTTCTCCGAAAATTTCATCAATTAGTTTTCCTTTGCCCATCGTTTCATCCGCTTCAATGTTGAGCTTCTTACACACCTCACGCAGTTGAGTTTCGTCCATTCCCGAAATATCAATGCCTGTGTGTTCTTTAATGGCATCAAGCATTGTCACGCGTTTGTAAGGCGCTTTAAAATCTATTTCTCGGTCACCCAATTGCACTTTTGTGCTTCCCAGCACTTTGGTGGCGATGTATTCCAACATTTGCTCGGTGAACTCCATCATCCAGTTGTAATCTTTGTAGGCCACATAAATTTCCATCACGGTAAATTCGGGATTGTGCGTGCGGTCCATTCCCTCATTTCGGAAATCGCGCGCAAATTCATACACACCCTCAAACCCGCCCACAATGAGGCGCTTCAAATACAACTCATTGGCAATGCGCAGATACAATGGCATATCCAACGCGTTGTGGTGCGTGATGAAAGGACGTGCAGCCGCACCGCCGGGAATGGGTTGCAGTACAGGCGTATCAACCTCAAGATAACCAAATTGGTTGATGAATTCGCGCATGGCGTTGAAAATGTGGGTGCGTTTGATGAAAATATCCTTCACGTGATCGTTCACCACCAAATCCACATAGCGCTGGCGATAGCGCTGTTCGGGGTCGGTAAATTTATCGTATGCCACGCCGTCTTTCACTTTCACCACCGGCAGCGGTTTCAGTGACTTGGCAAGCACGGTGAGCGACTCGGCGTGAACCGAAATTTCACCCATTTGCGTGCGGAAAACATACCCGGTGATGCCGATGAAATCACCAATATCGAGCAATTTTTTGAAAACCGTGTTGTATAATTCCTTATTTTCATCGGGACAAATATCGTCGCGGGTGATGTAAACCTGAATGCGTCCTTTGGAATCCTGCAGTTCAATAAACGACGCTTTTCCCATAATTCGTCGGCTCATAATGCGGCCGGCAATGCTCACGGGGCGTTTTTCGTCTTCCTTAAATTCGTTTTTAATGTCTGTAGAATAGGCGTTTACATCGTAAAGCGCGGCAGGGTAGGGTTCTATCCCAAGTTTTCTTAATTCGTCAAGGCTCTGACGGCGAAATATCTCTTGTTCACTAAGTTCTAAATGATGCATATCTTTTCTAAAATCTTTTTGCCAAATGTTGCTTAAATTCCCACAAAAGTACAAAATATATTGCATTCTTTTTCTACCATATTGTTTTTTCCTTTTTTATGTGGATAATTTGTTCATTCTCAGTATAAATTGTTCCAAGTTTCGGCATTTGCTATGAATGCTTATATAAAATTCATATAAATTACGGAATTATTTCTTTAATATGAATAAAGATTTGTACATTTGTAATGTGAGATAATCTATTTGATAGCTATTTTTGGAATGAGTATAAGTTGTTGGTTGTCTTGCTGTCTATTTGTTAAGCCTATGCGCTTTTTATAAAAGCGGCTACCTGTAAAATAAACGTGTTTTTTAGAAACAATATAAATTGAACTTGACGCTTTAGTCCGATCTATGATAAACAAAATGAATCTGCTTCAAGTAAGCCAAACGATAAACGGGAAGATAGCGTTTGAGCCCGAAATTCGACACACTTATTCGTTTGCTTTCGCATCGGATTTGATGAGCGATGTGTTGCGTTTTCATATGGAAGACACCATTCTAATCACCGGTTTATCCACCATCCAAACATTGCGAACCGCGGAAATGTCAAACGTGCCCTGCATTGTTTTCGCGCGCGATAAGCGTGTGACGGATGAAATGCTGGAGTTGGCAAAAGAAAACCACATTGCCATTATTACGGCAGCAAGTTCGGTGTACGAAATTTCTGGGAAATTGTATCAAAACGGCATTCAGCCTGTGTATTGATGAAGTTGCAATACCACATACAAGGAGGCGATTTCAGCGCTGCGGGCGCTGCCAGTTCCGAAGTGAAGAAAACGTTGAAAGTGTTCAATATCGATCCGCTTCTTATTCGCCGCATTGCCATCGCGTTGTATGAAGCCGAGGTGAATGTGGTGGCACACGCCTATCGGGGCGTAATGGATGTGGATATCAGCCCTGAACGCATTTTTGTGGCCATTGACGATGAAGGCCCCGGCATAGAAAATATAGAAAAAGCGATGGAGGAAGGTTTTTCCACCGCTTCCGACGAAGTGCGGCAAATGGGTTTCGGCGCCGGAATGGGCTTGCCAAACATCAAGCGCAATACCGATGAAATGCAACTGCAATCGGTTCCGGGAAAAGGTACAAAGCTTGAACTGATGGTGAAATTTAAATAGATATCCGAAAACACTCCCTCCCTTGTGGGGAGGGTTGGGGAGGGGTAAAATGATGAAAGACAGGAACTATACGCATTCCATACAAATTGATGCCGATAAATGCATCGGTTGCTCTCATTGTATGCGTGTGTGTTCCACGCAAGCCATTCGCATTGACGACGGCCTTGCCCATATTCAGCCCGAATGGTGCGTAGATTGTGGCGAGTGCTACCGTGTGTGCCCGCAAAAAGCCGTTTATGCCAAATCCGATGCGCCGGAAGCCCACAACCCCGATATTTACCGCATTGCCCTTATTCCGGCCGTTTTTATCGGGCAATTTCCTTCGGAATATTCCGCTACACAAATTATGGAAGCCGTGAAAAAAACAGGCTTCGATGAAGTGTTTGAAGTGGAGCAAGCCATTGATTTTCTGAAAGAAGAATACAAAACCAAGTTTCAACCCGACAGGCCGCGCCCCTACATCAGCTCCTTTTGTCCCGCCGTGGTGCGGCTCATTCAGGTGGAATATCCATCCCTCACGCCGCACATTTTACCAATAAAAGCGCCGCACGATTTAGCGGCCATTTATCTCCGCCAATCCGTTAAGCAAAAAGGTGTTGATCCTGACTCCGTTTTTATTTACTACATCACCCCCTGCGCCGCTAAAACGGTGGCGGCTCGAGCGCCCGTGGGCGAAAAGGAGTCGCCCATCAACGGCACCATCAATATGCAGGAAATGTACAATAAAGTGGCTAAAATTTTAGCGGTTGAAAAGAAGTCCAACCTGCACAAAACATACGCTAACATGAGCCCCGATTCCGTGAACTGGTCGTTATCGGGAACCGAAAAGCGCTATTTTGCCGGTCGTTCGCTTGCCATTGACGGGATGGACAATGTAATTGAATTTTTGGAAAAACTGGAGTCGGGGCATATTTCCGATATCGATTTTCTGGAAACGAGAGCGTGCGACCAAGGTTGTGCCGGCGGTATTCTTTGTCCCGTGAACCGATTTCTGACCGTGGAAAGATTGGAGCAGCGACAAAAAAAACTGCAAAGCTTGATAGATGACAACCGCGGCGAAAAAAATGCGTTGATGGAATATGCCGGCTACTTGCACGAAGTTTCGTCTGTGGAGCCGATATACCCGCGCGACGGGTTGTTGCTGGACGAAGATATGGAAAAAGCGCTTGTTAAATTGCAACGCATCAATAAATTGCTTACTTACTTGCCCGGCTTCGATTGCGGTGCTTGCGGTTCGCCAAGCTGCTCCAACCTGGCCGAAGATATCGTAAAAGGCAAGGCAAGCATTTCGCATTGCGTGTTTGTGCAACGTGTAATGGAAAAGAATTATAAACTGAGCCCTGAGCAGGCTTTCACCGTCATTGAGAAGATATGGGGAAAGGACAGGCTGAACAAATATAACGAGAGAAGTGGACATGAATCTTAAACAATTGGTGGCCGATTTGGGCTTTACTTGCTTGTCGGGCAAAGCGTTGCTCGATAGGCCGGTTCAATCGGCATACGTTTCCGATTTGCTGAGCGATGTAATGGGAAAAGCGCCCGCCGACTCATTGTGGATAACATCGCAAGTGCACAAAAACATTGTGGCGGTGGCTTCGCTCAATGAGTTGAGCGCCATCGTTATTGTGAACGAACGAAAGGTTGAGGACGATGTGCTCCGCCACGCTGAGGAGGAGGAAGTGGTTATTTTGTCATCGGGGATGCCGGCGTTTGAAACGGCGGGAAAATTATATCACTATTTGCACCGATAAAAATGCCCCGATTCAAGGCCGATTTGCATATTCACACTTGCCTTTCGCCTTGCGGCGATTTGGATATGAGCCCGCGCAACATTGTTCAATCCGCCATGCAGGAAGGGCTGGATATGATTGCGATAACCGACCATAATTCCACAAGAAATGTGCAAACGTGCGTTGAAATAGGAAAAAAAACAGGCCTTTTTGTGATTCCCGGATGCGAAGTTAACACGCAAGAAGAGGTGCATTGCTTGTGCTATTTTCCCGATGTTATGGCGCTGAACGAGTTTCAGCGATATTTGGATGAGAAAATGCTCGACATTAAAAACGACCCTGCGCTTTTCGGCTATCAAGTGGCGGTGGATGAAAACGATGTGATTGTTTACGAAGAAAACCGCTCGCTTTTCACGGGAATTCAAGACGATATCGAAAGCGTGCAGCAAAAAGTGCATTCGTTGAACGGTGTTTTTGCGCCGGCGCATATCGATAGGCCGAAAAACGGCATATACGGACAATTGGGCTTCATCCCGTTCGATTTGAAATACGACGCATTGGAAATTTCGCGCAGGATTCAGCCCGAAGATTTTTTGAAACTGCATCCCGAAATTGCAAACGATTTTATTTTGCGGGGTTCCGATGCGCATTATTTACACGATATTGCAAGCGTGCATACGTGTTTGGAAATGGAAAATTTGAATTGGGAGAGCTTTAAAAAGGTTTTCACAAAGCACAACATCCCAAATCCGACATCGCTATGATTGACTTGGCAATGCATATGATGGACATTGTCCAAAATTCCATTCGGGCAAATGCCACGAAGATTGAGATCGTTTTTTTAGAAAACAGCCAATCCAACACGCTCACATTTTCGGTAAAAGACAATGGATTGGGAATGGCGAAAGAAACGGTGAAAAAATTAGAAAACCCGTTTTACACCACGCGCACCACGCGAAAAGTGGGTTTAGGCGTTCCGTTCCTTAAAATGACCAGCGAGCAATCGGGCGGCTTTTTGAAAATTGACTCGCAACAGGGTGTTGGCACTACCGTTGAAGCCGTTTACAGAACCGACAACCCCGACTGCCTTCCCTTAGGCGATTTGGGCGGATACGTGGTATTGTTGTTCATTGCCAATCCCGGTATTCATTTCAGCTTTCGATACAAGATAGACGAAAATGAATTTTTAATAGACACCAAAGATCTGAAAAAGCAGGGAATCACGGAATTATCGAACAGCGAAATGGCCGCGGCCGTGAAAGAATATATCAACGAGAATTTGAAAATAGTATATACAAACCGAAAAACGGAGAGTTATTTATGTTAATTGATATTAGGGTCCTTAGACTGATAAATTTTAGATCATCGAAGTCGTCGCCCTCCCCTGTGGGGAGGGTTGGGGAGGGGCCTAATGTCTAAATTTAAAATATTATGACAGGAATCAAAACCCTTGCCGACCTGAAACGCAAACAGGAGGAACTAAAGTCGCTCATCAATTTGAGAGACCAAGCCGAGAATCCCGAATCGGTAACGCAAATTAAAGTGGCGATGGCTACTTGCGGCATTGCTTCGGGCGCTAAAGATGTGATGGAATATTTTGTGCGGGAACTCAATGCCAAAGGCATAGACGCGGTAATCACTCAAACCGGATGCATGGGCTATTGCTTTGCCGAGCCCACGGTGGAAATTACGCTTCCCGGAAAAGGGCCGATGGTGTTCGGATACGTGGATACGGAAAAAGCCGAGGAAATTATCGAGCGCTACATCAAAGATGGCGAGTTGGTTGACGGCGTAATTCCGCAAAATTACGATACCGTAGATTAAATCTGCCGCGTTGCCAAAGTTAAACTTTAAAATCATTTATTTATGAGTCAATATAAAATGCATGTTCTCGTTTGTGCCGGCACCGGATGCCAATCTTCGCAAAGCGAATTGGTGTATGAGATGCTGCAAGACGAATTAGACAGAAAAGGGCTGCGACAAGATGTTCAGGTTATTCGCACCGGCTGTTTCGGTTTCTGCGAAAAAGGGCCCATCGTGAAAATCCTGCCCGACAACACGTTTTACACACAAGTGGCTCCGGTGGATGCCAAGGAAATTATTGATGAACACATTATTAAAGGGCGCCGTGTAAACAGATTATTGTATTTGAATCCAGAAAACGATGAACACGTGGAAGATTCAAAACACATGGGATTCTACAAAAAACAATTGCGCGTAGCGCTCAGGAATTGCGGCACGATTGACCCGGAGAACATCGACGAATCCATTGCCCGCGATGCGTATCAAGCGCTGGGCAAATGCCTTACCGAGTACTCGCCGCAAGAAACCATCGATGTCATTAAGAAATCGGGGTTGCGTGGCCGCGGCGGCGCCGGATTTCCCACAGGATTGAAATGGGAAATCGCGAGCAAAAACGATGCCGACGAAAAATACGTGGTATGCAATGCCGACGAAGGCGACCCCGGCGCGTTTATGGATCGCTCCATCCTCGAAGGCGACCCGCATACCATTCTCGAAGCTATGGCAATTTGCGGCTATTGCATGAACGCCAGCCAAGGCCTCATTTACATCCGTGCCGAATATCCGTTGGCCATCAAACGATTAAAAATAGCCATTCAGCAGGCCAAAGAATACGGCTTGTTGGGTGACAACATTTTCGGAACCGATTTCAGTTTCCACATCAAACTTCGTTATGGCGCCGGCGCCTTTGTGTGCGGTGAGGAAACATCGCTTATCCATTCCATGGAAGGCAAACGCGGCGAGCCATCCAACAAACCGCCATTTCCTGCCCAAAGCGGATATTTGGGCAAACCCACCAACGTGAACAATGTGGAAACACTGGCCAATGTGCCGGTAATTATCTTGAAAGGCGCCGATTGGTTTTCGTCCATCGGAACTGAAAAATCCAAAGGTACCAAAGTGTTTGCGCTGGCAGGGAAAATCAACAACGTGGGGCTCATCGAAGTGCCAATGGGCATCACACTGCGCGAAATCATTTATGAAATCGGCGGCGGCATCAAAGGCGGAAAGAAATTCAAAGCCGTGCAAACTGGTGGCCCTTCAGGCGGTTGCCTAACCGAAAAGCATTTGGACACGCCCATCGATTATGAAAGCCTCACCGCTGCCGGCTCAATGATGGGCTCGGGAGGGATGATTGTGCTGGACGAAGACGATTGTATGGTGTCGGTGGCGAAATTTTATCTCGATTTCATCGTGGAAGAATCGTGCGGAAAGTGCGCTCCGTGCCGCATAGGCAACAAGCGGCTTTACGAAACCCTTGAGCGCATTACCGACGGAAAAGGCACCGAAGAAGACCTCAGCAAACTCAGAAACCTGAGCAATGTCATCAAAGACACATCGCTTTGCGGCTTGGGGCAAACATCGCCAAACCCCGTCCTTTCCACCTTGGATAACTTTATGGAAGAATACAAGGAGCACGTTATCGATAAAAAATGCCGCTCGGGAAAATGCAGAAACTTGCTCTATTACGTTATTAATGATGACGATTGCGTGGGCTGTATGGCTTGTGTGCGCGTTTGCCCCGTGAACGCCATTACCGGGCAAAAGAAACTCACGCATTATATCCATCAGGACGTGTGCATCAAGTGCGGCGCTTGTATGGAAAAATGCCAATTCGATGCCATTCACCTGCAATCGGATTATGAACGCATTGAAGTGATGGCGTGAGAAAATATGATCTGTAAACCCCTATTATCCATTTTTCTCAGAAGACGTTTAAAGTCGGATGCACTTTTCCCCCTTGGAGAAGGGGGATTAAGGGGGATTGAAAAATTAAAGTCTGAAAATGCAAGAAAAGTCGTTATATAACAAATCATTGAAATCCTTATCTCGCGGGCTAAGAAATAATGCTACGTTAGGCGAAATACTTTTGTGGGATAAGCTTTTAAAAGCAAAAGGCACAGGGTATCAGTTCAACAGGCAATATTCAATGCAGTTAGATGACTTGAATATCATTGTCGACTTTATTTGCAGAAAACTAAAATTGATCATTGAAATTGATGGTTATTCTCACAATTTCAAATACGATGAAGATAGCGTTAGAGACCGAAAGTTGAAGGATGTCGGATATACTGTTTTAAGATTTTCGGAACAGCGAATCAGATATGATATAGATAATGTAGCGGCAGAAATTCAAACAATGATTGAAGAATTGGAAGAGAAATAAAGTTCAATCCCCCTAACCCCCTTCTCCAAGGGGGAGATTTGGAGGTGGATATACTTTTTCCACTTGAAAAAGGAGCAAGGGGCTTGAAAGACAATACAAGAAGTTAGAAATATAAAACTATGCAAAAAATAACACTAACAATAGACAAGAAAAAAGTACAGGTAGAAAAAGGCACTACCATACTGAAAGCCGCCCGGCAAGCAGGCGTGGAAATACCAACCCTATGCCATTTTGAGCTTTGCGACATGGGCATTGAAAACAAACCCGGCGGTTGCCGCATATGCGTGGTGGAGGTGGAAGGACGCCGAAACCTGGCGCCATCGTGTATGACCGAAGCGCAAGACGGCATGGTTATTCAAACGCACAGCACACGTGTATTGAATGCCCGTACAACCGTTTTAAAACTCATCATATCCGATCACCCATTCGACTGTTTGGTGTGCGCCAAATCAGGTCAATGCGAACTGCAAAGCCTTGCTACGCAATTTGGAATCAGAAGCTTACCATACGAGGGAGAACAATCGCATTACCGAAAAGACACCTCACCGTCTATTATTCGCGAAGTAGATAAATGCGTTATGTGCCGCCGGTGCGAAATGATGTGCAACGAAGTGCAAACCGTCGGTGCGCTTTCGGCGGTAAACCGCGGATTTATGTCGGTGGTGGCGCCCGCTTTTGAGATGAACTTGGAAGATTCGCCCTGTACGTATTGTGGACAATGTGTGTCGGTATGCCCTACAGGCGCCCTCACCGAGGTGGACCACTCCAACGATGTGTTGCGCACACTTACCGATCCCACCAAAACCGTGGTGGTGCAAACCGCTCCCGCCGTTCGTGCCGCATTGGGCGAGGAATTTGGACTGGAGCCGGGCTCACTGGTAACCGGAAAAATGGTGGCCGCGCTACGCGAATTGGGTTTCGATTATGTATTCGATACCGATTTCAGCGCCGACCTTACCATTATGGAAGAAGGAACCGAGCTGCTTAACCGAATCAAAGGGCATTTGGCGGGTAACGAATCGGTACGGTTACCGATTTTGACATCGTGTTGCCCGGGCTGGGTAAATTTCTTTGAACACAACTTCCCCGATTTGCTGGATGTTCCTTCCACGGCGAAATCGCCACAACAAATGTTTGGCGCGATAGCCAAATCGTATTTCGCTGAGAAAATCGGGGTCGACCGCAAAGATTTGGTGGTGGTTTCCGTGATGCCGTGCTTGGCGAAAAAATATGAATGCCAACGCGATGAATTTAAGGTAGATGGCAACCCCGATGTGGATTACTCAATTTCCACACGCGAGTTGGCAGCGTTCATTAAACAAGCCAATATCGATTTTCTGAATTTGCCGGAAGAAGATTTCGACGACCCGCTGGGCGAATCCACCGGCGCGGCCGTTATTTTTGGTAATACCGGAGGCGTTATTGAAGCGGCTTGCCGCACGGCGTATGAATTGTACACAGGCAAAACGCTTGAAAAAGTGGAGTTCACCGAATTGCGCGGAATGGAAGGCATTCGCTCCGCCACGGTAGATTTCGATGGGTTGAAACTCAACATCGGCATCGCCCACGGATTGGGCAACGCCCGAAAATTGCTGGACGATGTGCGCGCCGGAAAATCGGAATATCACGCCATCGAGGTCATGGCTTGTCCCGGCGGATGCATCGGCGGAGGCGGCCAACCGCATCATCATGGCAAGAGCGAAATCCTTGCCAAACGCGCGGCGGCCATCTACACGGAAGATGAACGGAAAACCATTCGCAAATCGCATCAAAACCCGTCTATCATCCGCTTGTATAACGATTATTTAGGATTGCCCGGAAGCCAAATGGCGCACAATTTATTGCATACGCGTTATTTTGAGAAAAGCAACGAGGTGACGATTAATTTGCATAGTAATTAGGGGTTTAAAGTTCAGAGTTCAAGGTTTAGTGTTCAACGTTCAGGGTTCAGTGTAACCCGCAACAAAAAAAGTAAAAACATGAGTCAAAAATTAACCATAGCGCCCGAGGTTTTCACGTATATGGAAAGAACGGCTGGCACCGACGGCGTGGAAGTGAAAGTGAACCTTCCGAAAGAAAAGGTGGACAAAATAAACGAAATCTGCAACGCCCACAACAACGATCCGGGCGAGCTGATTAATGTGCTGCACGAAACGCAGCAAGAGTTTGGCTACTTGCCGGCCGAGGTGCAAGACGTTATCGCGCACAACCTGCACATATCGGTGGCGCACGTGTATGGCGTGGTAACGTTCTACTCTTATTTTACCATGACGCCCAAAGGCGAGCACCCGATTTCCATTTGCACGGGAACGGCCTGCTATGTGCGTGGCGCAGAAAAAGTGTTGGATGAATTTAAGAAAGAATTGAACCTAAATGTAGGCGAAACCACACCCGATGGCAAATTCTCCATCAACTGTTTGCGCTGTGTAGGCGCATGCGGTTTGGCGCCGGTAGTGCTTGTTGGTGAACGGGTTTATGGCCGTGTGTCGCCCGATGGCGTGAAAGCCATTTTGGATGAGTACAGGAAATAGCCCCGGGCTGTTTAATATTTTTATAGGGTGGTAGAGACGTTGCATGCAACGTCTCTACTTAATCCAGCGCCATCATCGCAAAAGACGCCAGCCAGTGGTCGCCGCCGTAGTTTCCTTCAAAAATCAGCGGCAGCGCGTTATGCAAAAGCTTTTCTGCGGTTTGGATCAGGTGTCGTTTTTCCGGATGGCTATCGGGAAGCGCTGCTGCGATGCCTTTCATACACCACGCGCGCGAAAACGACAAGCCCACCAGGTGCACGGTCAGAAAATCGTTTAAATCGCTTACCACGGGAATTTGGCTTACGTTGTTCAATCCTTCCGGTGTATAAAATGCGTTGAACCAAACGGTAAATTCTTCGCGCGACAAAATTCTTCTCATTAAATCAGCTATTTGCAGACTGGGGGAGAAGAAATCCGCTCCGTCGGGTTCTAGATGCGCCGGTGTTTGCGTGTCTTTGCCATAGAAATAAACCGATTTCTCTATCAAATTCTTTTCAAAATCGTAATGTCCTGTCGCCCGCGCCCAATCAATGGCGAATGCCAATGCGAATGCCGAGTTGGGGTGCACGCCTGTGCGATTGGGGTAGGTTTGTTTGGGCAGGTAATCTTCCCACATCGATACGATTTTCTCTGTTAGCGGCCGAAGATTTTCGTGCCATTCACGCGCTAAGGGATGATCCCACGCCGTTAATTCTTCATCCAATTTCAGAATCCACGCCCAGCCATACGTGCGTTCAAAGTGATTAGCCAATTCGTATTTTGTGAAATAAGCCGCTTCCGTTTCAATGTTTGCTTTGGTTAATGTACTGTTAAGCACCTGGATAATGTTCTCTCGGTTAGCGAGTTGTGGTTTTGTCCTGAGTAATCGGATAAGCATCCAATGCCCATGCACGCTGCTGTGCCAGTCGAAACATCCATAAAAAGCCGGATGCAGTTGGCGTGGCGAGAGCGGTACCTCACCTGCGTGGTTGATAATGTGCCCCGTTTTGTTGGGATATTCCTGCGAAATGCAGTGCAGCGGCAATTGTGAAAGTTTCATCGCAATGTCGTGCGATAAAACCGGGGCGTCTTGGGCAAGCACGTTGGCAAAAAACGCGTTGCAGAAAATAATAGCAATAAGGGAGAAATGTTTTTTCATATCAAGGGTTAATTTTGGGTTTCAAAGATAATTGATTTATTCCATATAGCGCTTCTTTAATTGCATTCGCCACTATGTGCGTTTCAACAATACTGCGCGGCTAAAAAAGAACTTCGGGCGCTGCACGATATGTAATCCCACTTCCATAGCGATGTTGGTTATAGCGCGAAATTCACTCTTTGGTACATGCCCTTTTTGCTCTGCAATAAGCATGCGCCCTCCGGGTTTTAGCAGCGAGGTTAATTCAAGCAAGACGCTCGTTTTTTGCAGAACCTCATGAATTGAGTAGAAGAGAAGAATAAAATCGGCTTTTTCGTGCAGTCCAACGCTATCGGAAGTGCACTTGTACAATTGAACGCGTTTTTCAAATGCCCTACCGACGATTTTTCTTTGTACAATATCCAACATGCCTTGCTGCACATCTACTGCTATGATTTTTCCTTTATCACCCACCAAGTTGGCTAATTCAAGGGTGAAAAATCCCGGGCCGCAACCGAAATCAATTACTGTCATTCCTTCACGAATGTATTTCTTTAATATTCTTCGTGGTTGATGAAAAAGTTTGCGAAAAGCGCCTTCTAATTGGGATGCTTTTTCCACAGGGTGAATTGTGTGAGGCCTTTTTATTGTCATTGTGTTTTCTGATGGTAATGCTTGGAATTTCCTTGCTTGAAATAGCCAATCTGATGCCCGATTTTTTTAAGCTGTTCTTCTAAGAACTTCAAATCGTCCTCATCGCTGTTCTTAGAAACAGGTTTGTTCTCGTAGAGAAAATAATCGTCGCGGTGTTTTTTCGGTGTAATATTGGGCATCAGCACGTTGGCACCTATTTGTATGGCACGTTCACGACCGCCTTTTTCGATGGCTTGCAGAGCCGTGGTAGCGGCAATGTTGATATCGGGCATCAGCAGGCGAAGCAGGGCGACCATTTTCAGACTTAAATTCAATCTGTCTTGGAGCGGGAGGAGTTGAGATTTGTAAGCGTATAGCGGCGTATTTTCGTGTTCGATATAGGGCCCCATTCCGCACATATCTATATCCAAGTGTTTCATAAACAGCAAATCGTTGGCCAAATGCTCTTCTGTTTGAAAGGGCAGCCCAATCATCACGCCCGTTCCCACCTGATAGCCGATTTTCTTTAATCGCTCCAACGCGGCAACGCGGTTTTTGTAACTGTGGGCGAATGTATCTGGATGAATTTTTTCGTAAAGCTCCGGCGTGGACGACTCAATGCGAAGCAGATATCTGTGAGCGCCGCTCTCAAACCATCGGCGGTAAACTTCTTCCGATTGTTCGCCGCACGAAAGTGTAATGCCTATTTCGCCCTTTGTTATCCGCTTCGCTTCTTTCAGAATGGAGTCGATTTGTTCGGTAAACGATTTCGAGGCAAGCTCTCCCGATTGTATCGCCACCGAACCAAATCCGTTTTCGTAAACAAACCGGATGGCATTCAAAACTTCATCCTTGGTAAGGCAATACCGACGGGTTTGGGGGTTTTCGCGACGGATGCCGCAATAGTAACAGTTCTTTTCGCAAATGTTGGAAAACTCAATCAACCCGCGCAAGTAAACGGTGTTGCCAACATTTTCTTCTTTAATTTTCGCCGCGTGTTTAAAAAGCGCCGTTTCATCGTCGCCCGACGTCAATAACAACCGTGTTAGCGCTTCTTTCGACAGTCCTTTTTCTCGCAAAACAGATAGGTCAATCATTGTTGGTCGTTTTGAGGCTCAATGTTCAATAACCGCCACGCGCACTCCAAGAGCGCCGCGGGTTCATCGGCTACTTCGCTTGGAAGCGCGGCCTCCAACGCCAACCGGCTGCTAAAACCCCACGGTACTGCCACCACGGGGATGCCCACTTTTTTGGAAGCTTCCACATCGCGCGTTTCATCGCCCACATAAATCACGTTATCGGGTGAAATATCCTCTTTTTTTAACATACTGCGAATCACTTTGTCTTTTCCGAAAAGGCTTTTTCCACTGTAAACGAAATCGATAATGGATGATAATTTGTACTTATCCAGCACTTTACGGACGTTTGCCACGGAGTTGGAGGTGAGAATGCCGATGCGCAGCCCGGCGGTTTTTATATCGTGTAGCGCCTGCTCCATTCCGGAAATGAGCGTGATTTCGTCGATGTGTTGCGTGAATTCTTTGCGCAACCGAAGAAGCAAGGTAATCACTTTCAGGTTACTAATGCCATATTTTTTAAGAAGTTCCTGAGGATGTTTCGTTACGATTTCTTTTTTAATCTCTTCATCAATTTGGCGCATATTGTATTCCGGCGCGATGCGGTTGAATATGCGGAAACCAAGGTCGATGCTGTCGGCGATGGTTCCATCGAAATCGAAAACGATATATGGGTGTGCGTTCATTTACTATTGTTTACGTGTTTGTGTCGAAAATTTGTGTTGCCCGCTCAAAAATTCCATTCATATATGCCAAGGCCATTCCGTAATTGGTGAGGGGGATATCCTCTTTGGTAAATTGCTTGAGCCGGTTCATCAATTGTTTGCGCGTGACCATACACCCACCACATTGAATAACAAGTGCGTAATTGTCTGGAGTAATGGGCGATAATCCGCTGGTGAATGTGAACGACAATTTTTTACCCGTGAATTTCTGTAACATTTCGGGAATTTTCACCCGTCCAATATCGTCGCAACTTGTTTGATGTGTGCAATTTTCCAATACGAGGATTTTGTCGCCATCTTTCAGTTCTGAAATATGTGGCGTGCCTTGCAAGTAAGCCTCGAAATCGCCTTTTTGCCGTGCAAAGATAATACTGAAGCTTGTGAGCGGAACTTCTTGGGGAATGAGCTCCGCTACGTATGCGAAAATTTGGCTATCTGTGATAACGAGCGCGGGTTTGATGCCGAGTTTCAGAAAGTCGTCCAATTCCGTTTCTTTTAAAACAATGGAAATGCAATCGTTGTTCAACGCGTCGCGAATGGTTTGGTTTTGAGGCAAAATCAATCGGCCGTGAGGTGCTTGGTTGTCAATGGGAGTAATGAGTAGCACGATGTCTTTGGGTTTCACCAAATCATCGATAAGCGAAGGCTCTTGTCGTGAAGATTCCGGTATGATTTTTTTGACGGCATTGATAAGCTTGTCTCTCTTTTTGGGATTTTTCGCGCTAAAATCGAGCACTTTGGCATTGGTATGCCGCTTGATAACCGTTTTGGTGTACGATGCAATTTTTGTGATGTCTTTTTTATTGTGTACAATAAGGTGTGGGATGTTGAATTCCTCAAACCGGTGGATCAAATCGAGTTCGTACTGCCCGAATTGGTTTCCGGCAATGATTAAAATGGCGCAATCAACATTTTTTATCGCTTGCAACGATTTGTCGATGCGTTTTTTCCCCAGTTCCCCCACATCGTCAATTCCGGCGGTATCGATTAACACCACGGGGCCGATGCCTAAAATTTCAACCGTTTTCTTTACCGGATCGGTGGTGGTGCCGGGTTGATCGGACACAATGGCTGTTTCCTGCTCTGTGAGCAGGTTAATTAACGTGCTTTTACCCGAGTTACGGCGGCCGAAGATGCCGATGAAGACCCGTTTTGATAGATTATTAGTTGCTGGTTTTTCCCTCATTATTCTTTTCTTTCAGCCTTTTTATCTCTCTGTCAAAATCCGAAATAAAATTTTTATCCTGAATTTTGCGGAAAACTTCATACTCTTGCTCCGCTTTTAGTTTTGCTTCTAAAGCTGAGACGGAACCCTTATCCTTCAAAATTGGGTATTCAGAAAGTTCTAAAAAATGATTGAGAAAATTAGCCCAATCTTGCATTGTGGTGGCAATTTTTCTTTCCGCGCGGTTTTCGGCTAAATCCAAATATGCCGAAACAATTCTGTTTAGTTCCCCGAGATGCTTTTCATTCAAATAGTTTTTAGCGATTGAAACATCCGATTTCAATATTTTACCATCCGGCGCTTGTTTCCAATTTGTTAATCCCATATAAAGCTTGGTTGCGTCTGCCGAAGTGTAAATTATTTCTGCCGCTGTTTTGCCCGTAATCGCCCAATGCAATTTGTTTTGAACCGAAGCGAAAAAGTTTTTGGTTACGGGCGAGTTTTTATCGTAGTCTAAGGATAGGGCGTATATATCGGTAATTTTCTGATAAAAACGACGTTCGCTTGCGCGGATTTCACGGATACGCTCAAGTAATTCATCGAAATAATCTTTGCCGAAATCTTTTCCCTGCTTTAATCTTTCATCGTCCAACACAAAACCTTTAATAATAAACTCCCGCAAGGTATTTGTAGCCCAAATCCGAAATTGCGTAGCCTGATAGCTGTTTACACGATAGCCAACGGCGATAATGGCATCCAGATGATAGAAGTTTGTTTGATATTTTTTACCATCATCGGCAGTTATTCGAATTTTTCGAATAACTGAAACCTCTTGCAATTCGCCACTTTTGAATATTTCTTTCAAATGGTAATTAATAGTCTGCACTTCTACACCAAAAAGCTCTGCCATTCGCTTTTGAGTAAGCCAAAATGAATTGTCTTCATATCTTACTTCTATGCTGACACTACCGGTATCTGTGGTATATAGTATAATATTTGAATTCATTTTTTTTAGCGTTCTGTGATTATCCATTTCTTCTGTCATTTTATCAGCGTCTAAATAATTGGTGCAGGGAAATTGCCTTTGTCGGTTATAGTCTTTTCTTTCCCGACATTCGGTCAATGCATTTGTGCGAATGAATGGGGTGTGGAGGATTAAAAATACAAATCCCTTTCTCCTTGTTTTATTTTTTCAATTCGTTCGCGCACTTGCAATTGCGTTTTCTCGTTTAGTTCAGATAAATTTTTCTCAATCACGTTCCAACCTTTTTCCGCGGTGTGGGGCAGGGCGTAATCCACCAAATACTCGGCAAGCGTGAGAATGGCATTGGGTGTACAAAACCGTTTAATGAAGCCTGGAACGGAAAATTCCATAAAATGCTCGCCCGTGCGGCCCATGCGGTAGCACGAAGTGCAAAACGAGGGAAGCATGTTCTGCTCAAGCAATTCATCGATGATTTGGTTGAGCGTTCGGTCGTCGTTGATGCGAAATTGTCCTTTTTTCAGATCGTGGTTTTGCTCCTTCTCCTGATAGCTGCCCAGCTCAATTTTTGTGCCGCCATCAATTTGCGATACGCCAAATTGAATCAGTTCGTTGCGAAGTTGTTCAGGTTCGCGGGCGGTAAGGATCATTCCGGTATAAGGCACGGCGAGGCGCAGAATGGCGACCAATCGGGCAAAATCTTCATCGGAAACGAAATATTTATCGCCCATATCCAGCATCGAGGCGTCTTTGATGCGCGGGAACGAAATGGTGTGCGGCCCCACGTTGTAACAGGCTTCCAGATGGTTGGTGTGGCGAACAAGCCCCATCACCTCGAAGCGCCAATCGTATAATCCGAAGAGCGCGCCAATTCCTACATCGTCCAACCCGGCTTCCTGCGCACGGTCGAGGGCGGTGAGACGATAATCGTAATCGGCTTTTTTGCCCCGCAAATGGTAGGTTTTATACGCTTCGCGATGGTAGGTTTCCTGAAACACTTGATAGGTGCCGATTCCGGCTTCTTTCACCGTACGAAAACCTTCCACATTGAGTGGGGCAGCGTTGATATTTACGCGTCGGATTTCGCCCTTGCCTTTTTTTACGCTGTAGGCGGTTTTCACGGTTTCGGCAATGTATTCGGGGCTGTATTGCGCATGTTCTCCGTAAACGAGAATCAACCGCTTTTGCCCGCTGTCTTCCAGCGCCTCAATTTCTTTTATCAATTCGTCGTTCGAAAGTGTTTTGCGTACGGCGTCTTTGTTCGATGCTTTAAAACCGCAGTAGGTACAATTGTTGGAGCATTTGTTGCCCACGTACAGTGGCGCGAACAACACGATGCGGTTGCCGTAAATCCGTTGTTTTAGTTCTTTAGCGCCGTTCTTGATAGCTTGAACAGATTCGGCATCGGTGGCGTTTATCAACACCGCGACTTCTTCCAAATTCAACCGGTTCTTTGCCAGTGATTTGGCAATGATTTCATTTACCCTATCGGGTGTGGAGGCCGTGTGGTTTATGTAATCCCATATTTCGTCCGAGTCAATAAACGGTTGCATCGGTACATCGGGAATTTTATAGATTTCGGGGGTAAATTTCATCATCAACGCATCAAAAAACAGAACCACAAAGATAGGAATTTATCTCTGTGGTTCTGTAAGATATAGCGTAAATTTTTGGGCGTTTTGCCTGATGTTTTGTTTTATAATTTGGGTTCCCAGCCGGGTTCGTAGTCGCGGCTCCAAAGCTTCATCGCATCGCGGTCGAATATTCGTCCCGTTTTATGGTCGATATCAAAACCTTTGCCAATGCGATACGCGATGTTTGAATAATGTACCATGGCCATGCTGATGTTGGCGTCATCAATGGGCGCGGTGAGTTTGGCTTTGCCTCTCACAGCGTCAAAGAAATTCATAACGTGAGTGGTAGTCATATCGCCACCGCCGCCCAGTGCTGTTCCCGCTTCGTTTGATTTGCCTGTGCTTTCTTTCACCACTTTTCCCGAGCGGTCGTAGAGAATGTACTTGGCGCGGTTTACGAAAACGCTGCCTTCGGTGCCGTAAATGATTACCCCACGATCGGCACCGTAGGTGTGATGCCCGTTTCGACTTTTGCCGTCCCACTTAATCACTTTGTCGTCGGGGAAAATAAAGGTAGCGTCCATGGTGTCATACATTTCCCATCCATCGTTAAGGAAGTGGCGCTTGGCGGCTTCCACATCGGCACGCAGCGGGTAATCTACCTGCAACGCCCATCGTGCGACGTCTAATTCGTGCGTGGCGTTGTTACCTGATTCGGCTGTGCCATAATCCCATCCATACCAGTGCCAATTGTAGTCCCACGTTTCTTGGGTATAATCGCGGCGTGGTGCCGGCCCTTGGAAAAGCTCCCAATTGAGCCCGGCCGGAACAGCGGTTTTTCTTTGCAATGGCACCTCGCCTCTGGTGTTGGCATAAAACGCCACGGCTTTGTAGGCTGTGCCGATAACACCGTTATGAATTTCATTCATTATTTCAATGGTGTGTCCCGAAGAGCGTTGCTGGTTGCCCATTTGCACCACTTTGTTCAATTTTTGCGCGGCTTCAACCAGCAGCTCATTTTCAAACATATTGTGGCTGCTGGGTTTTTCAAGGTACACGTGTTTTCCTTCTTTCATGCTCATAATTGCGCCGGGGGTGTGCCAATGGTCGGGAGTGGCGTGGAAAACAACATCCACTTTGGGGTCGTTGTTTACTTTGCGAAGATCAACTTCCGGTTTGGGTTTGTAATCAATGTGTTTGGCGAATTGCTGCATTGCCGATGTGCGCTGCTTTTCCATTACATCGCACAAATACATCAGCTGCACATTGGATTGTTTGAGCGCGATGGGCTCAAAGAAAGCGCCCAATCGGCGGCCCAAGCCCACAATGGCGACGCCCAACCGATCGTTGGCGCCTATGATGCGCGAATAACTTTTTGCAGACATGCCCATGGTGCTACCAAGCGTAATTCCCGCTACGCCAAGAGCCGATTTTTTAAGAAAGTTTCTTCTGGTTTCCATATGTTTTTAGTTTTATCGAGATAATTGTGTGTACGTGCACAAAGATATAAAGAAATTCATTGAATGCTTGCTTTTCATCCGAAAAATTAGTCTTCGGGTAGGTCGATTTTTTTATATAACTTATACATTGCCAGAATGGCGGTGCCGAATGCCACGCCCAAAATAATCATTAAATGACTGGCCAATCCTTCCACATTAAACGAAAGTTTCAGCAGCGTGGTGGAGATGACGAATCCTGAATTGCGCATCACTTTGTGAAATTCATCGGTAATGGCAAATGAGAACAGGAGTACAATGACATCGTTCAAGATGAGCACGGTGAAAAAGACAGAGAAAAAACTTTTTGTCGCCGGCTTGGTATTCACAATGAAATCAACAATGGTGTGGTTGTTGGTGAACCATTCGTATAGATTGGTGAGTGCCAAAACAATAAACAAGATGCCGAGCGACATGGCAAGCACTCTTTTTCCGTAAATATATTTTTTGGATGAATCACTGATCCCTGCCGGAATATCGGGCAGGTTGTTCTCTTCCCTTATTCCGCGCTGGTTTAACCTGTAAAAGAAATAGATAAGCCCAAAAAGCAACAAAATGGTTGCCATGGAATACATAAAATCGGGTTGTCCCAGCATATCAAACACATCAGACGATAGTTCAAGGTGCGACAATTCATCGAAAATTCCCCTAATAGTAATTAGCGCAATAATCTCAAACTGTTTGCCGATATAGGTTGTGATGGATTTGGGAAGATAATACACCAAACAATATACCTCATAAAATAAGATGATGGAAAAAGGGGTGTAAATGGCATCGATGGGACTTTCCAAGCCTCTTATACCACTCGTTGAAGGGATAATCCCCCATTGAATGAGCATAATAAGCGCGAGGTGAAACAGAAAACCACCCAGAGCCGTTACGAAGATTACTTTCTCGAATTTCAGCTTCGCTTCTTTTGATAAAATGCGATCGTAGAGGTTGTTTGCAACGGATTTAAACTTCATCTTTGTTGTTTTGCGGAATACAAATATACATTTTTTCTGAAAACTGAGTAAGTTTATGGCACAATAAATCGAAACGATAATTGGTTTTTTATGGATGAAATTCCCTCACTCGTGAAAAAATATGTAACTTTGTATTTTACAAAATACCGAATCTTTTTTCGGTTATTACTGCACAATTAGGTTTTTATTTCTATGTCAAATATACAATTCAAAGGCTTGGGAGTGGCCATGGTCACGCCTTTTAACGAAGACGGTTCGGTAGATTACGAGGCGTTGGAGCGATTGATTGAATATCAAATAACAAATGGCGCCGATTATTTGGTAGCGTTGGGAACCACGGCCGAGACGCCCACACTGTCCGATGAGGAAAAAAAAGAAATCGTTTGCTTTTTTGTTGATAAAATAGCGGGACGCGTGCCATTGGTGGTGGGTGTTGGCGGAAATTGCACCTCAGAAGTGGCTACCCAACTTCAAAAAATGGATTGCGACGGCGTAAGCGCCATTTTATCCGTAACGCCTTACTACAATAAACCTACGCAAGAAGGGTTGTATCAACATTATGTGGCATTGTCATCGGTTTCTAAGCTACCGATTATTCTTTACAATGTTCCCGGGCGCACAGGCGTGAATATGACGGCCGAAACCACCTTGCGCATCGCCGAAAAGTGCTCCAATGTGATTGCCGTGAAAGAGGCATCGGGGAATTTGGAACAGATTAAACAAATTGTTGCCGGCGCGCCAAGTGGTTTCAACGTAATTTCGGGCGACGATGCCGTCACTTCGGCGGTTATCGAATGCGGTGGAATTGGCGTGATTTCTGTTTTTGGTAACGCCTTTCCGAAGGAAATGAAATGGCTGGTGCAAAGCGCGTTGGAGGGCAACGCGGTAAAGGCGCGTGAAAAAATGGAAGCGTCGTACGATACATTGTTTGATTTGATGTTTATTGATGGCAACCCCGCCGGCGTGAAGTGCTTGCTATCTAAAAAAGGAATGCTTCACAACATTTTGCGCTTACCATTGGTGCCGGCGTGTGATGACACAGAACAAAAAATTGAAGCGGAATTAAAAAAAATAAGTTGATGCGAAACAATTTGTTATATCTTCTTTTAGCACTTCCTGTAATGTGGTCTTCCTGCGCAACCACAAAAGAAATAAAAGAAGATTACCGAACCGAAACCTACAAAAGCCGCACGGCTCACTTCGCGGAAAATCCACTGAAAACGGGGCAAATTGTTTTCTTCGGCAACAGCATTACGCAAGCCGGAGAGTGGCAGCAATATTTTCCTCATTCAAATGTTGCCAATCGTGGCATTTCGGGCGACAATACCGAAGGAATGCTTGCCCGAATAGATGAAATCATTGCTTCGCAACCCGATAAATTCTTTATTATGGCGGGGATAAACGATATTTCTTTGTCGCGCGCCAATAAAACCATCATTGAGAATTACGCGGCCATCATCGATAAAATTAAAACCAACTCACCTCAAACAAAAATTTACATCCAAAGCGTGTTGCCCATCAATAATGATTTTGCTCAGTACAAACGTCTCTCAGGAAAAGAAAATCAAGTCACTCAACTCAATTCGCTTCTTCGTTTGCTGGCGCAATCAAAAGATGTAACTTACATTCATCTTTTCCCCTTTTTTACCGATGCCGAAGGCAAATTAAAAAAAGAATTTACCGGTGACGGCCTGCATCTTTCGCCCGAGGCGTACCGCGTGTGGGCGAATGTGATACATCGGTTTGTGGAATAATTTTGTACATTTGTAACCTAAAAAACATCAAATAAAAAGATTATATGTTCTCAGGAATTGTGGAAGAAGCGGCAACCGTGGTTGCCCTCAACAAAGACAAAGGAAACTTACACCTTACGCTCAAGTGTTCGTTCACGAACGAATTGAAAGTTGACCAAAGCGTTTCACACAACGGCGTGTGCCTCACGGTGGTCTCCATCAATGGCGATACTTACACCGTAACCGCCATTCAGGAAACGTTGGACAAATCCAACCTAGGGTTGCTGCAAGTGGGTAGCAAAGTAAATTTGGAGCGCAGCATGCTGATGAACGGACGCTTAGATGGGCATATCGTTCAAGGGCACGTGGACCAAACCGCCGTGTGCACCGATGTAGCCGAAGCCGATGGCAGCTGGTATTATACTTTTGAATATGCCTTCGACAAAGAAATGGCGAAAAAAGGCTATATGGCCGTGGACAAAGGTTCCGTTACGGTGAATGGCGTGAGCCTCACGGTGGTGGAGCCAACCGATAACTCGTTTAAAGTAGCCATTATACCGTACACGTATGAGTTCACCAACTTCCACCAAATAGAAAAAGGAACCGTGGTGAATTTGGAGTTCGATATCATTGGCAAATATATCAGCCGCATTTTGGCTTTAAGCAATTAAACTCCCCCTCGCTTCCAGCGAGGGGTATATGGTTTGACGTTTAAAACGTTTATAAGGGCACTCCCCCTCGTTTGTAACGAGGGGTAAGTGGATCCACGTTTACAACGTTCATAAGTCAAGGCAACAGCATCTCATTAAATACGCAACATGTCATCCGAAAACTATAGAATAGTAAACCAACACACCGTGTATTTTCTTACATTTACTGTAACGGATTGGGTTGATGTTTTTATTCGGCTGAACTACAAAACTATTATTGCCGACTCGTTATCGTATTGTCGTCAACATAAAGGGTTAATTTTGTATGCGTGGTGTTTAATGACAAATCATTTGCATTTGATTTGCCGAGTGGATGAACCTCACAGGATGAGCGATTTTATTCGTGATTTCAAAAGTTTTACGGCGAAAAAGATATTGGAAGAAATTCATCTTCCGAGTGAAAGCAGGCGAGATTGGATGCTATATCGATTTGAATTTGCAGGTAAATTTGACAGGCGTATTCAGAAATATCGATTTTGGCAAGACAAAAGTCATCCAATAGAACTGATTTCTACTGAAATGTTGGATCAACGGTTGGAGTATTTGCATCAAAATCCCGTTCGTTTGGGAATAGTTGCCGAGCCCGAAGATTATTTGTACAGTTCTGCCCGGAATTATGCGGGTTTAAGTGCTATTATAGAGGTGGATATGTTGTGAATGTGCTGGTAGTGATTATGCTATAAGCATAAAGCCATTTACCCCTCGTTACAAACGAGGGGCAGTGTCTCCCCCTCGTTTCCAACGAGGGGGAAATGGGGTCAACGTTTATAACGTGAAAAAGTGATTAAGTGGTCCCACGTTAACAACGTTAAAAAGTAATGGCTATTAAGAACAGTTTCAAAAAGTAGTCACGAACTTTCATCTTGTTATTCTGATTTGCCGGCTGGAGAATTCATTCTCAATAGTTGTCGGAAGTCAATTTGAAAAAAATACTTTTGTGACACTTTGCAGCCTGTTGAATAAAAGTACGCTATAAGCGTATAGCCATAGCTTGTCATAAAAATATATGCTATAAGTGTATCGGTGTAAGGTGTTGTTATAGAGATAGATGTGTTGTGGATGTGCTATAAGCATATAGCCATTTACCCCTCGTTGCAAACGAGGGGGAGTATAGCCTCGTTACAAACGAGGGGGAGGGTAAATTAATTTAAAATATGGATTTTCTTGAATTCGTTTCCACCCGACAAAGCGTTCGCGCTTTCGATCCCGAAAGGCCGGTGGAAAAAGAAAAAATAGAACGCATCATTCAAGCGGCAAGGCTGGCGCCTTCGGCGTGCAACGCGCAGCCGTGGCATTTTATTGTGATTGACGAACCTGAACTAAAAAACAAGGTAGCCGATGCCACTTCGGCGCGCGTGCTGGGGATGAACCATTTCACCAAACAAGCGCCTGTTCATATTTTGTTGGTGGAAGAAAAAGTGAACCTTACTTCCGGTATTGGCGGCTGGGTGAAGCAAAAAGATTACGCGCAAATGGATTTGGGTATTGCGGCGGCACACATCACGCTGGCAGCGCATGCCGAAGGGTTGGGTTCCTGCATTCTGGGTTGGTTTAACGAGCCAAAAATGCGCGAATTACTCAATATCCCCAATTCAAAACGGGTCTGGCTGGATATCGCCATCGGTTACAGCGTGCAACCGATACGCGAGAAAAAGAGAAAAGCACTTCAAGATATCGTTTCTTTTAACACCTACAAAAACAACAGATAGGCGCTGAATAGTTTATAATTATTAAACTTTAATCTTTTTAACACGATGTTTAAGTTGAAATGTTGGTTGCATCGCAAAAATATATCATCTTTGCATCACAAAAAATTATGAAACAAAGCTACTAACAGCTTGTTGATACTGAAACAGATGAATATAAGTAAAAAACGTTTCTTTTTGTTGATCGCTCTTCTCACGGGTACCATTGGCATTTTTGCGCAACAAGTCGGCTCCAATTCACCATACGGCAGGTACGGTTACGGGCTTTTGTCCAATCCTTCTTTTGGCGCGTCCGAAGGGATGGGCGGCATCAGCTATGGTATCAGGCGAAGCCAGCAGGTGAATCCTTTTAACCCGGCATCGTACTCCGAACTGGACTCGCTCACCTTTATTTTCGATATGGGCGTTTCGGGGCATATGGCCAGAATGAAAGATGATTCCAACAAGCGCGATTTTTATAACGGAAACTTGGATTATGCCGCCATGCAGTTCCCGCTTTTCAGAAATATGGGCTCGAGCATCGGCCTTTTACCCTATTCAAAAGTAGGATATAATTTTGGTACACCACGTTCGCTTTCCAACATTCAATACATTGAAACATACAGGGGAAGTGGCGGTTTAAGCCAAATATACGGTGGAATTGCGTGGGAACCGGTGAAGAATTTTTCTTTCGGCGCCAATGTTTCTTACTTGTTTGGCAACTTTGTGCACAGCAGTTTGATTACCCCTTTGACCAGTGGTGCCGAAATTGGAGAAACCAAGCAAATGTTTTCTATTCGCGACATAAAATACGATTTCGGAACGCAAATAACGTTTCCCATGGGAGCGCGCAACGCGTTGACCATTGGGGCGGTATATTCCCCGCAAATAACATCGAAAGCCGATGTGAAACCTTCTAAAATGATGTTTGCCGCCGATCCGTATCAAAATCCATATACCCGCCCTACACAGATTTTACCAACCGATACGCTGCGTGACCAAAGCTTCCAGCTTCCCCATACGTTCGGGTTAGGCTTCACTTACACGCGCAACAACCTGTTGTTTGGAGTGGACGGCACCTATCAATTATGGGAAAGTTTGGATTACCCCGACGCGTTAGACGGTATGGATAAAGATACCCGCTTCAACAATTCTTATCGGATAAACGCGGGGATGGAATATGTGATTAACCCTGTGAGCCAGAGCTTTTTCGAGAGAATCCGATTCCGAGGAGGCGTATCTTTTGCGAACTCTTATACCCAAATAAACGTTTATAATCCTGAAACCGGACAGCACATTGGTAATGGCGGTTTCAAAGAATATGGTGTAAATGTTGGGTTAGGGTTGCCTTTTCAAGATTATCTCACCGGACACGTTTCTATGTTAAACATCGCGCTGGGATATACAAGGCAACAACCCGATATGAATTTTATGATAAGCCAAGATATGTTTAAAATATCCATAAATATGAATATCAACGAATTCTGGTTCTTTAAACGTCAGTTTGATTAATTTTAATGCTGTTGAATTGCAGAAAAGCGTTAAACTTTTCTTTTAACAAATTGTCATAATACACAACCAAGCTTATTTAAAGAACAACTTAAACTTAAAAGAATATGAAAAAATTAGTTTTATCAGGACTTTTGGCCATCGCAACCATCGCAGGAGTAAGTGCGCAAAAAGCGGGCTACGACCCGGTAAATGCACCTTACGGACGTGGAGAGGATAGCACAAAATGTATCACCAATCTTAGCTTGTTGCAAACAGCAGCACGCGCAGGAGACTACCAAGGAGCACTAAAACCTTGGACCGATGTATATGAAAACTGTCCCGCATCCAGCCGGAACATTTATATATACGGTGCAAGCATTTTCAAAGACTTTTTCGAAAAAGAAACTGACCCGGCAAAAAAACAAGAATATGCAGATAAGGTCATGGAAATTCACGATAATCGGATGAAATATTTCGGCGACAACGAATCGAAAGGCGAGTTGATTGCCAGAAAAACATACGATTATATGGAATTGATGGGAGATAAAGCCGACCAAGATGTTATCTACAATTGGCTGGGACAAGCCATTAACGAAATGCAAGATAAAATGGCGCCTCTTGATGCCTATTCATATTACATGGCTTCTTCTTTGAGCGGATATTTAAGCAATAACGCCAAAAAAGACCAATACATTAAAGACTATTTCAACACGGTTGGATACGTTGACCAAGCTATTGCCAACGCGCAATCGGCGGGAGACCAAGCAAGTGTTGATTATTTGGGATTGGTGAAAGAAGGAATTGTAAAAGGATTTGTAAACAGTGGCGCGGGCGATTGTAACACGCTTACTTCTTACTATGCCGATAAAATTGAGCCCAATAAAGGCGACAAAGCATTCTTGAACGAAGTGTTAAACGCGTTGGGTTCCGTTGGATGTAACGAAAGCGATTTATACTTAACCGCTTCCGAACACCTTTACAGACTTGAGCCTTCTGCCGGAGCCGCTATTGGCCTTGCAAACAAAAGCTTGAGAGAAAAAGATTACGACACCGCTGTTAAATATTACGCCGAAGCTGCAAAAATGGAAACCGATAAAAGCAAAGCTTCCGATTATATGATGCAACTTGCCGGTATTTTCTCCACTCAACGCAATTTCGCGAGAGCAAGACAAGCCGCTTACGACGCGTTGCAATACAATCCCAACAACGGCGAAGCATACATACTCATCGCGCAGCTTTACGCGACTTCTGCCAACAGCATTTTCTCCGAGCCTGAAAAAGCAGGATTGGTATATGGCGCGGCAGTAGATAAATTGCAAAGAGCAAAAGCAGTTGACCCCAGCGTAGCCGGAAAAGCCAACAACCTTATCAGCAGATACTCAGCTGCCTTTATGGACACTGAAACCGCGTTTATGATGGGTTACAAAGCCGGGCAATCGGTTCATATTCCCGGATGGATTGGCGAAACCACAACGGTTCGTTTGAGATAAACAAAGTTAATTGAGCTTGTTGAAAAAACAGCAACATATTTTTAAGCGCATAACAACCACGTATTCCGTGGTTGTTATGTTGCTTTTTTTCATATCGTGTAAAGACAAAAACGAGAACCTGGTCGCTTTTAAATACGATTCAGAAACAGTGCCTTCGCTTATCACCGACACGGTAAACACTTTTATTTCAGAAGAGGGGCAAACGCGAGTAAAACTCGTAGCCGATGTGTGGATGGTGTTCGATAAAGCCAAAGAACCCTATTGGTTTTTTCCGGAAGGCATTTACGTGGAACGATATGATTCTTTGTTTAATGTGGAAGCTACCGTGGTGGCCGATACGGCGTGGAATTATACCGCGAAGAACTTGTGGAAATTGCGCGGGAACGTGCGTCTCGAAAACAAGGAAGGAAACGAATTTGAAAGCGAAGAGTTCTTTTGGGATCAGGAGAACAAAAAATTCTATTCCGATAAATATATCGAAATTAAACGCAACGATACCAAAGTAAAAGGATATGGGTTTGAATCCAACCAAGAGATGACGGAATATCGCATCTTGCGTCCGCACGATGGTGTGATTCCCATTGTAGATGATGAGGCGCCGGGTGGAGACAACGATTTATTTTTCGACTCCGAAACGCCCATCGATACCATAAATTAAAAAAACAACATGTTTATTCAAACGCAGATTACGTGGTGGCTGGTTTTTATGCTGCTATCCGCTTTTTTCTCAGGGATGGAGGTCGCCTTTGTTACCTCCGACAAACTGCGTTATGCCGTAACCAAAAAATCTACCGGATTATTCAACTATATGTTGAACACCATTTACGGACATCCTCGTCAATTTTTAACCACGCTTACCATCGGCAATTTAATCGCCCTTGTTTTATTTGTGTATTTCACCGTTTTATTGGCGGAGCACTTCGTGTTGGGCAGTTGGACGGAAAATATGTGGGTTACCCTTCTTCTCGGCATTGTTTTCGCTTCCATTGTTATTTTAATTACCGGGGAGTTTTTGCCTCGCGCGCTTTTTAGAAGAAATGCCAACGTGTGGGTGAAAATTCTGTTACTCCCGGCATTTGTTTTTTATGTGTTTTTCTATCCCATTGCGAAAATTTTTATTGCGCTCTCACGAAGCATACTGAAATTGTTCGGGGTGAACACTCTCAAATCAAATGAAAAGTTGCTAGGCCGCAACGATTTAGACACCTATGTTAAACAAGGTGTAACCGATGAAACGGAGGTGGACTCCGAGGTGAAGATTTTTAAAAACGCGCTCGATTTTTCGTCCATGAAAATCAGAGATTGCATGATTCCGCGCGCCGATATTGTGGCAGTAAGCGAAGATACCGATTTGGAAACGCTGAAAGATAAATTTATTGAAACAGGCCTCTCGCGCATTTTGGTTTACAACGATACCATTGATAACATTGTGGGATACATTCACATGTGGGAGATTTTCAACACCACGGAAGATTGGACAAAAAAAATAGCGCCACTGTCTTTCGTGCCCGAAAGCATGCAAGCCAACCAAATGATGAGCGACCTCATGCAACAACGCCGAAGCATTGCCGTGGTGGTGGATGAGTTTGGAGGCACATCGGGAATTATTACCATGGAAGATTTGGTGGAAGAGATTTTCGGCGAAATTGAAGATGAATACGATGTGAAATCCAAATTCGTGAAAAAAGAAAACGAAAACGAATACATCCTTTCCGGCCGGGTGGAAATTGATCAATTAAATGAAAATTACGACTTCGATATTCCCGAGTCGGACGAATACTCCACCATTGCCGGCTACCTACTTCATCACACGCAACGCTTTCCCAAAACTTATGAAACCGTAATCATTGGAAAATACACCTTTAAAGTGCTGAAAGTTACCGCTCGTAAAATTGAAGTGGTGAAATTAATCAAAGAGGCCGCGACGGAAGAATAATCCTGTTTTCGTGCCGCTTTTCTGTACTTTTTATGAAAAAAATATCATTATCTGCTTTATTTTTACTAACTTCGTGCCCTCATTTTGAATACAATATTTTCTAACGATTAAAAACAATCAAAAAGATAGTTAAATGGCTACTTTACAAAAGATTAGAGACAGAGGCACGTTGCTTGTCATCATTATAGGAGTGGCGCTTCTTGCCTTCGTTTTAGGAGACTTACTTACTTCGGGAACAACACTGTTTGGCAGAGCACGCGACAAAGCGTTCGTGGTAAACGGTGAAATTATTTCAACGCAACATTACGCGGACAAAATCACCGAATTTGAAGAATTTCAGAAAATGGTGAGCGGCCAAACCTCGCTCGATGAAAACACCACATCGCAAATCCGCGAAGCCGTATATCAACAAATGGTGCGCGAGCGTTTGCTCAACAACCAAACCGATAAATTGGGCTTGACTGTTACAAAAGAAGAAATCAACGATTTGGTGCACGGCGAAGCCATATCGCCCATTTTGCAGCAACTTCCTTTCTTTGTTGACCCGCAAACCGGTGTGTTTAGCCGCAGCGCGTTAATCGAATTCATCAACACCATTAATACGCCCAACGCCCAACCACAGGAGCAAGCGCTTATCAATCAATATAAATCGCTTTGGTTGTTCATTGAGAATATGATCAAAACACAACGGTTGGAAGAAAAATACATTTCGTTGCTTTCAAACGCGGTGATTGTGAACGATACGGAGTCGAAAACCGCTTTCGACCTTTCGCAGCAAAACGCCGATATTGCCTATGCGATGCAAAGCTATTTCACTATCCCCGATTCAACCGTAACGGTTGCTGATAGCGAGATTAGAGCGTTTTACGACAAGCATAAAAAATCGTTTCAGCAGGAGGCGCCGTTGGTGAAACTTTCTTACTTCACCAAAGAAGTTGTTCCCAGCGATGAAGATTTTGCCGAAGTGGAAGCCGAGTCTGAAAATGCTTATCGTCAATTGCAAAGCGCTGCCAACCCGGCACCCATTGTAGCCGATTATTCCGATGTGCCTTATCGCGATGTGTTTGTGGGAGAAACCATGTTGAACCCCTCGCAAATCGATTTTGTGCGCACGGCGTCTGTGAACGATATGTATGGCCCGGTGCGTGAAGGAAATTCTTTTCAAATATTCAAATTGATCGACAGAACGGTGGCGCCCGACTCGGTTCACCTCCGTATGATGGCAATCCCCGATGCCTCGATGATGGGCCAAGATTCTTTGGTGACAAACTTCGTGGACAGCATCTACAGCGCTATTCAAGGCGGGCAATCTTTCGCCGAAGTGGCCAATAGCCTCAACCCGCAGTCCAATGGCGGTGATGTGGGCTGGGCAAGAGAAATTGATTTGATTTCCCTTGGCGCCGATGTTGTTAGAACCGCTTTCAACGCGCCCGTTGGCG
The DNA here is from genome assembly GCA_023388315.1 of Bacteroidota bacterium. GTDB lineage: Bacteria > Bacteroidota > Bacteroidia > Bacteroidales > Dysgonomonadaceae > JAEWGM01. The sequence continues at coordinate 201,827 of JAEWGM010000036.1, forward strand.
AAGTTGTGCGGTTGAACGCTCCCGGCCAGCAAATGATTTTGCAGGTGATTGAGAGAACGCGCCCTGTGAACAAATACAAATTGGCCGTGGTGGATATGCCCGTTATCGCGAGTGAAAAAACATCCAACAATGTGGACAATGAGTTGAATCAATTCGTTTCAGCACCCGATGTGAACACCAAATTCAACGAAATGGCGGCTGAAAAAGGATATATGGTGATGCCGAGTATGACATTTTCCGCAAACGATTTTTCATTGGCACAAATTCCTGGATCGCGCCAAGTAATTACTTGGGCGGCAAACGAAAAGCAAAAAGGTGCCGTGAGGAAATTCGACCTTACCAACTTGCGTGTTGTGGCACGGGTGGATGAAGTAATTCCCGCCGGAACAACTCCCTTGTCGGAAGTATCGGGAAGCATTAGAAGCCGCTTGATAAACGAAAAGAAAGCCGACAAAATTATTTCCGATTTAAAAGCCCAAAACCTTACTTTGTTGGATGCGTACGCCAACGCGATGAATACAACGGTTGACACGGTGAAATTTGTGAATTTCAATACGCAAAACATTTCCGGATTGGGTTTTGAACCCGCTCTAAACAGCATTGCCGCGTTCGCTCCGTTGAACACGGTGTCGGGCCCGGTTAAAGGAAATATGGGCGTATTTGTAAGCACCGTTACCAATCGCACACAAGGCACAGACAGCTATGATGCCGAACAACAAAAGAATGTGATGCTAAACGAAAATGCGTATCGTTTGCAAATGCAATCAATTGAAGTGTTAAAACAAAAACTGGGAGTGGAAGACAACCGTTTCAGGTTCTTCTAACTGTTTCAGTTACATTTATATATCAACAAAGGCCGTCGGTTGACGGCCTTTTGTTGTGTTAAGATACTGAGTTTAGAAAAGAAATCACTACTGGCCGACAAAATTCTATCAAATAAGTGGCGTTTTAACTTCATAGAAGTTTTCTGTGCATATCCCTGAATTTTAATTGGGGGCGGCGGGTATGTCTATCAGGACCAAACTCAGTAGGAGTTTACTAAATCTTTTCAGGGAAACGCTTACAGCGTTTTTCTGTTGTTTTTGTCTGTTGCCCCCAATTAAAATTGGGGGTTATGCACAGGTTTGTCCTACGGACAAATTTTAGTCGGTCAGTAATGAAAAGAAACATTTCTAAAAACGTGAGTTTTGCGCAAGAATTGTACTGTCTTGTCACATCAAACCAATTGTCAAAGGTGTTTAGAGGCTGTAGCGAAGGAAGACCGATGATTCTACACATATAAAAAAACAAAGGCCATCAATTGACAGCCTTTGTACGTATTATTTTTTTCGCTATGTGCGCGAAGCGGGATAATTGCTTTTTTTATTCCTGCAAATTACCTGTTTGCTCCAATTCCAACGTTTTGCTGGGTTGGTCGCACACTTCAGTGGGGCCGAAATATTGAATCGGGCCCGGATACACATAATCTGTTGCCATAGCCCAATGCTCGCGCTTGCTTTCGAAATATTTAAACGGTGCGCCGTTAAGGTCAACCAATGCTTTTTGAATCACCGGTTTCATTTCGCCGTGGCGACGTTCCATATTCATCATCATGGTGATGGGTATTCCGCCGGCAATCCATTTCTCGGCGGGAGCCGTGGTGTTGCGCACCGATGACATATAGCCCGTTTTACCTGCGGCAATGAGCATCGCGGCCGTGTAGCCTAAGGAGTAGCAATAATCGGCGTCGTAATTCGATGGCGCGGCGCAGCGGCCTTCATAACCGAAGAAGTGCGTAATGGTGGCGAACTTGCCATTGTACTCGCCTTCCTTCGCGCGTTTGCTAAGGCATTTTTTTACCATCTCCGTTAAAAGTTTTTCCGTTTCAATAAGCGAAACCTGAACGTTTCCGTGCGGGTCGCGGTCCAACGTTAGCTGGCGGGCTACCGTTTCGGGAAGGCTGGCGTATAGCTCGGCATTTTCGGGCGAAAGTTTGCTGATGATGTATTCGCGTTTTCCGGAGCGGCGCACCAAATCGAATTCCTCTTGGTTGTGCGCGAGAAAATCGTTCAGCTCCTGAATTAATTTTTTCATCGCGGGAATAAATTCAATTAACCCTTCGGGGATGATAACGGTGCCGAAATTCAATCCTGCCTCGGCGCGTTGTACAATCACATCGGCAATCTGATCGACGATGTCGCCCAACGATTGATTTTTAGCTTCCACTTCTTCCGAAATGATGCACACGTTAGGATGCGTTTGCAGCGCGCATTCCAGCGCGATGTGCGAGGCTGAGCGGCCCATTACTTTAATAAAGTGCCAATATTTGCGTGCCGAGTTGCAGTCGCGTTGAATGTTGCCGATGAGTTCGGAATATACTTTACACGCGGTGTCGAAACCGAATGAAGTTTCAATTTGTTCGTTTTTTAAGTCGCCGTCGATGGTTTTGGGGCAGCCAATTACCTGCACGCCGGCGCCAATTTCTTTGTAATATTCCGCCAAAACGCAAGCGTTGGTGTTGGAGTCGTCGCCACCGATAATAATCAGCGCTTTTATGTTCAGTTTTTTTAGAATTTCCAAGCCTTTGTCAAATTGCTCTTTGCTTTCGAGTTTTGTTCTTCCGGAGCCAATGATGTCGAATCCTCCTGTGTTGCGGTATTCGTCAATGATATCGGCAGTGAGTTCTTTGTATTCGTGGTTCACCAATCCGGCGGGGCCTAAAATGAAACCATAGAGTTTGCTGTCGGCGTGCAAGCGTTTAATTCCGTCGAAAATACCCGCAATCACGTTGTGTCCCCCCGGAGCTTGTCCGCCCGACAGGATTACCCCTACATTCAAAGGCTGGTCGATACCTTGTTCGCCTTCGGCGTGAACGAATTTAACAATCGGTAATCCGTATGTATTGGGGAAAAGTTTTTTGATTTCTTCTGTGTCGCGTACCGATTCCGTAGCGGCACCCTCTTCAATTTTAACATTGCCGCGAAGTCCTTCGGGCATTTTGGGCAAATAGCTTGCTCGTGCAATTTGTAAAGCGCTCTTTGTCATTTAATTTCTTATTTATAGTGATTATTGTATTTTGCTGCAGAATGATATTTTTTCGACCACAAATTTCGCATTTTTTTTTGAATAATAAAAATCAAATTAATCAATGACTTATATGTTTGCGTTTTTTTAAAAAATAGTTGCAAAACCTAAACAAAATCACCATCTTTACGGTTTATAAAACCATTAGATATTATTGACCCGATGAGCACCCGTAATGAGTTAGGCAATATGGATATAGAAGCCATAGAAGCCTTATATCTGCAATACAAAGAAAACCCAGAAAACGTGGACGAAAGTTTTCGTTTTTTCTTTCAGGGATTTGATTTAGCCACGAAGCATTTTCCCGGTAAACCACAGCAAAGCACAGACCCTAACTGCGTTCCCAATAAGGAAATAGCCGTTATGAACCTGATTACCGGATACCGGCGGCGCGGACATTTGTTTACCAAAAACAACCCCGTGCGCGAACGGCGCCAATATTCCCCCAATTTAGACATCGAAAACTTCGGGTTGTCTGAAAGTGATTTGGAGTTGGAATTTGAAGCCGGAAAAGAGATAGGAATCGGCAGGGCTACGCTGAGAGAAATTGTGGAGCACATGCAAGAAACCTACTGTAAATCCATTGGCGTGGAGTATCGTTATATGACGAAACCTGAAGTGGTACAGTGGCTGCAGAAGAAAATGGAGAGTTGTAAAAACCAAGAGCCGTTGTCTAACGACGACAAGTTGCATATTCTTGAGAAACTCGTTCAAGCATCGGGTTTCGAGGATTATATGCACAAAAAGTTTGTCGGACAGAAGCGGTTTTCGCTCGAAGGCTCCGAAAACATTATCCCGGCACTGGATGCCATTCTTTCGCACGGCGCGCAATACGATGTAAACGATATCGTTATCGGTATGGCGCATCGTGGAAGGCTCAATGTGCTGACCAACATCATGAAAAAGCCCTATTCCATGGTGTTTCGCGAATTTAATGCCCAAAATTACGAAGACGGCATTAAGTATGGCGACGTAAAATATCACCTTGGATACAACAACACGTTTCAATTTGACGGCCGGCAAATTTCCACCAGTTTAACGCCCAACCCATCGCACCTTGAAACTGTGGGGCCTGTAACCGAAGGCATCGCACGCGCGAAACTGGAAAATAAACACAAGTACAAATACAACCAAATTCTGCCCATTTTGGTGCACGGCGACGCCGCCATTGCCGGACAAGGCGTGGTGTATGAAACCATTCAATTTTCTAAACTGGAAGGCTATAAAACCGGCGGCACCATTCATATGGTTATTAACAACCAGGTGGGTTTTACCACAAACTACCTCTCGGGGCGGTCGAGCACCTATTGTACCGATGTGGCAAAAGTAACCCAATCGCCCGTTTTTCACGTAAACGGCGATGATGCCGAGGCAATGGTGTATGTGGCGAAATTGGCGCTGGAATTTCGTCAGAAATTTAACATCGACGTGTTTATCGATATCCTTTCTTACCGAAAATATGGGCATAACGAAGGCGACGAGCCTCGTTTCACACAGCCGAAACTGTACGATATTATTGCCAAGCACAAAAATCCACGCGATATTTACGCCGAAAAACTCATTGGTAACAACGTGATTTCTAAAGAAGATTTCGACCAAAAAGTAAAAGACTTTCATCAGGTGCTGGAAGAAAACTATGAAACTTCGGTTGAAACCACCCGCCTGAGCTTGCAGCCTTTTTTGGCGGACAGGTATAAAAATATTCGTTTGCCGCAAACACAAGATTTTGAAACGGTGGCGGAAACAAAAATATCGAAAGAAACATTTTTGCAGTTGGCGAAAAACATCACCACGTTGCCCGAAGACAAAAAGTTTTACAACAAAGCCGTGCGTTTATTCGCGCAACGCGCCTCCATGATTGAGTCCGATTCTTATGACTGGGCTATGGGTGAATTGATGGCATACGCTTCGTTGGCAAATGAAATGCACACCGTGAGATTGAGCGGACAAGATTCGGAGCGGGGCACTTTTTCGCACCGCCACGCCGAAATTATTACCGAAGATGGCGAAGAGAAATATTTTCCACTCAAGAGTTTAGGCGTGGAGCAGGCACCCGTGCGCGTTTATAATTCGCCCCTAAGCGAATACGGAATATTAGGCTTTGAATATGGTTACTCGCTCGCGCACCCCGATGGCTTAACTATTTGGGAAGCGCAATTCGGCGATTTTTATAATGTGGGACAAGTGATTGTTGACCAATATATTTCATCGGCGCAAGAAAAGTGGGGCCTCAAATCGGGCTTGGTCATGTTTCTGCCGCACGGTTACGAGGGGCAAGGCGCAGAGCACTCCAGCGGCAGAATGGAGCGTTTCTTGAACCAATGCGCCAACTTTAATATGCAGGTGGTGAACCCCACCACGCCGGCCAATCACTTTCACGTCATTCGTAGGCAGTTGCATCGCAACATTCGTGTTCCGCTTATTGTGTTTACCCCCAAAAGCCTGCTGCGACATCCCGAATGCACCTCCAGCCTTGCCGATTTTACCGAAGGACATTTTCAGGAAATAATGGCCGATGCAGAGCTGCAATCCAAAGAAAAAGTGACGAAAATTCTGCTTTGTTCCGGTAAAATTTATTATGAGTTGGCGGCCGCGCGCAGAGAGGCAAAGGCGGAGCATATTTCCATCATTCGCATAGAGCAACTTTATCCCTTCCCCGAGAACCGGCTCAATGAGTTGTTGAAGGAATACAACCCCGATGTTCAGATGGTGTGGGTGCAGGAAGAACCGCAGAATATGGGCGCCGCTCACTTTGTGAAACAACAAATGGGCGATGGCACATTGCGCGTCATCAGCCGCCCGGCCAGTGGCGTAACCGCCGAGGGGCTCACAGCGTTACATAAAATTCATCAAGCGGAAATTCTCGCCGAAGCAATGAAATAATTACTGAAAAAATAATCGAAATAACAATCTACATAGTATGGCAATCATAGAAATAAAAGTTCCCAGCCCGGGAGAATCAATCACACATGTTGAACTGTATAAATGGCTTGTTGAGGACGGCGCGGTTGTAGAGAAAAACAGTGAAATCGCGGAACTGGAGTCAGACAAGGCCACTCTTACGCTCACGGCAGACGAGTCGGGAAAAATAACGCTCAAAGCAGCGGAAGGCGATAGCCTAGAAGTGGGCGCGATAGCTTGTACCATAGACACATCTGTGCAACCGGAAGAAAAACCAAAAGAAGCGGAGAAGAAAGAGGAACAGCCCTCGGAAAAGAAAGAAACCAAAGAGCAGGAAAAACCAGAAGAAGAAAAAGAGAAGCAAAAAGAGGAAAAACCGCAAGACAAACCGAAAACAACTACCGACAGCGAAACAGACAAGGTGAAAGTGACGCCATTGGCACAAAAAGTGATGGACGAGAACAACCTCTCGCTGGAAGATGTGCTTAACGGATTGCGCCGGTTGAAAAAAGCGGATGTGGAAGCCGTTATCGGTTTAGGTGCCGGAGGCAACATTCAGGGAATGAAGAAAGAGGCGAGCCGCGAATCTCAAACCAATCGGATGAGCTCGCTGCGTCGCAAACTGAGTGAACGCTTGGTTTCCGTGAAAAATGAAACGGCCATGCTCACCACGTTTAACGAGGTAAATATGAAGCCGATTATGGATATACGCAAAAAATACCAAAATAAATTCGTTGAAAAGCACGGGATTAAATTGGGGATGATGTCGTTTTTTATGAAAGCATGCGCCATCGCGTTGCAGGAATTTCCTGCCGTAAACTCGATGATGGAAGGTGAAAACACCACCACATACGATTACGCCGATATTTCCGTAGCGGTAAGCACGCCCAAAGGATTGATGGTTCCCGTCATCCGAAACGTGGAAAGCTTGGGATTGGCGGAAATCGAAAAAGCCATTGCGGAAGTGGCCAATAAAGCACGAGACGGAAAACTGTCCATCCCCGAAATGACCGGCGGCACGTTTACCATTACCAATGGCGGCGTTTTCGGTTCCATGATGTCAACGCCCATTATCAACCCGCCGCAGGCCGCCATTTTGGGAATGCACAATATTATAGAGCGCCCCGTGGTAATTGACGGACAAATTGTTGCCCGCCCGATGATGTACGTGGCGCTGTCTTACGATCACCGCTTGATTGACGGACGCGAGTCGGTAGGTTTCCTTGTTCGCGTGAAGCAATTGCTCGAAAACCCCACCGATATGCTCTTTGGAAAAAGCAATGGGGAAAAGGAGTTGTTGGAGATATAAGGCAACGGTTGGCGTGAGTTAAGACACAATAGCGACGGTACTAAACCTGCAAGAAGTACCGCCACTATCGGGCGGAGTTCCGAGGTAGTTGGCTTACCGCAGGCGAATAAATCGCCTACGGTTATGAAAATATCGCCCATTCGGGCGAGGAGTGAAAGTTTTAAATGAACTCGGGTTAATACATAGGCTGAAAACGAGTTGAGGCAACATCGGGGAAAAGCTCTGTAAGAGCGTAAGATAATCTTTTACGTTTATGGCGGCTAACATAAGTTTCAATTTGAGGAAGCCACAAATAGCACGAATATTCACGAATACAAAATCGAGTTCGTCGACTTCGTTTGTATGAAAATATCGCCCCTTCGGACGAGGATGGAAATGGTTAAACAAAACTCAGATTACTATTAAATCAAAAATACGAAAGAATTTACATAGCAGCAACCGGGGGTACACCAAGCCTGAAAGGCTCGCATATTTCAGCCCAACGTGTAACGTTGGGCAACCCCCCCCTAAAAAACAAGCCTTGAAAAGGCGGAATAATATTTCCATACGGCACAAAAAATAGCCACGAATTGCACAAATAAACACGAATGAAATCGACTCTGTCGATTTTAAATTTGTGCCAATTCGTGTAATTTGTGGCTATTGAATTTATTTTTTGTGTCTCAAGCAGTTCATTGAGTACACGGATGACACGGATACGACGGATTTTGCAGATAGTGATATAGTCCCGCTACTTCGTGCGGAGAGGTGGGTGTGACTTTAGCTCTCAGGCGAATAAATCGCCTATGGTTATGAAAATATCGCCCCTTCGGGCGAAAGCCTGTGGTTTAGATATTTATCTTTCATATATTATCCATATCAAATCATATAGAGTCAGAAATAGTAACACTTATTTAGTTTTTTCTTTCGCGAACAAAGTTTGTTTAAAATTTGTTTGTTTTACAACGTGAGTTCTGGTTAAGCAACTTGTTATTATCCTGATAAATAATCCAATAAGGTTATTGTCTCTTTGTAATTCTAATCTACTAAGGTAAAACATATTGGAAATAAGGTTTTGAATCTGCAAAATGCAACCTTATTTATTTCAATCAACCTTCGTAGATTTAAGCAATATGCTAGAATAACCTTATTGGCTTATTTTTAAAATTGCCTTTTGTCCGGAATTCACGTTTATAGCAACTGTATAATACATTGCCGGAATGCTAAATTATTAACATAAAAAGGATATGAAATATTTCTTTGTCTCTCTTTTATTCATTTTGTACGGTTGCGCGGGCAATAATCAAAAAAAAACGGCAAATAGCAATGTTCCCGCTCACACAGAAACGGAGTGTGGCGTTGAGCCTGCACAACCGTATTATCAACAGCATGCCGGTGTAACGCTTGCCACAAGCCAAGCAACGTACAGCCTCAAAAATAATGATACGCTCAAATATTCCATACACAATTCAGACAATTATTGGGCTTTGGAAAGAGAATTTACCATCAACTATTGGCACGAAGAGGCATGGATAAATTACGCGTTTGATGACACCAAGAGGCAGGTTGCGCGTATTATAAAAAAAGATTCGACAGCGATTTTTACACATCACTTCCTCACCGATGACAGATATCCGATACCGGCCGGAAAATACAGGATTGTACAAGGCATAGCTATTATACCCAACGAGGGAGATAAAGAACAGGATTTTGAGCTTTATGCCGAATTTACGGTAGTAGAGTAAATCAAAAAACCGTATTCTCGTTATGTTGTTTCATTTGAAATGAATGAGTTGTAGATTTCATTAAGCGGAGGGAAAAGGCATAAGTCACAAACATTGCTTATGTGTACGCCAAAGTGCGATGGGGTGCGGAAAAAGCAGGGAGAAAAGGAATTGTTGGAGATATAAGGCAACGGTTGGCGCGAGTTAAGACACAATAGTGGCGGTACTAAACTGCAAGAAGTACCGCCACTATCGGGCGGAGTTTCGAGGTATTTCTCTTACCGCAGGCGAATAAATCGCCTACGGTTATGAAAATATCGCCCATTAGGGCGAGGAGTGAAAGTTTTAAATGAACTCAGATTAATGCATAGGCTGAAAGCCTATCATAAGATAACGTAGGGCAACGCCCTACGAGTTGAGGCAACATCGGGGGAAAGCTCTGTAAGAGCGTAAGATAATCTTTTGCGTTTATGGCGGCTAACATAAGTTTCAATTTGAGGAAGCCACAAATAGCACGAATATTCACGAATACAAAATCGAGTTCGTCGACTTCGTTTGTATGAAAATATCGCCCATTCGGGCGAGGATGGAAATGGTTAAACAAAACTCAGGTTACTATTAAATCAAAAATACGAAAGAAGCAGCGGAGAAAAGGAATTGCCTGGGATGTAAGGGACACGCGTTTTTTAATCGCGTTAAAGCGAGTTGGAACTCGCTTCACCCGATAATTTTAAATTTCGCAAACTTCAGCAACAGTTGTTTTCTGCCCGCCGAGTCGAAATCCACAAAGGCGCGGCGGTCGTTTCCTCCCATTTCAATGGATGTTACCGTGCCACGGCCAAACCGCTCGTGCTCAATAATGTTACCTACTTGCAACTCTTCGGCTTCTTTGGAGAGCGGAATAGAGGAAGTGTTTTGGTAGGCCGAAACCGGTTTTTTATACACTGTTTGTTCCGAAGAACGCCTTAACCGATCTTGCCGCATGGATTCCCAAAACCCATCGGAGGAAGAAGGCGATTGTGCAGTTTGCGCCGCCGTTTTTACTTCACTAACAATGTATTTTGGGTCTATGTCGTTCAAAAACCGGCTCTCGCGAGCCGAATTTATTTGTCCGTTTTTAAATCGGCTTTTCGCATAGGTAATGGTACAGCTTTTCTTGGCACGGGTAACGGCTACATAAAACAAGCGGCGTTCTTCTTCCAACCCCCGCATTTCAGATTTTGCCATTCCCGATGGGAACAAATCCTCCTCCATCCCCACCACGAATACGTGTTCAAACTCCAGTCCCTTGGCAGCGTGCACCGTCATCAATGTTACTTTTTCGTTACCGGCTTCTTTATCGGTATCCTGGTCGGTGAGCAACGAAACTTCCGAGAGGAAGTCCACCAGTTGAACGTTTTCATCGCCTTGTTCCGCGCGTGTTTCCACAAATTCGTTCATCGCGTTCAGCAATTCCTGAATGTTTTGGGCGCGGCTCATTCCTTCGGGTGTCATATCGCTATAGGCTTCATTGGCAATGCCGGTGTTTTTAATCACTTTTTGCGCCAATTCAAACGCGGTTAGGGTATCGTGCTGCGCGATAAACTCGCTGATAAGCGAATGAAAATCGGCCAATTTTCGGCTTGTTCCCGCGTTGATGTTCAGATTGTATTCCAACGGAGCCGCCAAAACCTGCCATAGGCTCACATTGTGCAGTTGCGCCGCCGATGAAATTTTTGAAACGGTTACATTGCCAATGCCGCGCGTGGGATAATTGATGATGCGGCGAAACGCCTCTTCATCGTTTGGGTTCACAATGAGCCGAAAATAACTGATGGTGTCTTTAATTTCTTTGCGTTGGTAAAACGACAATCCGCCGTAAATCCGATACGGGATGTTTTTCTTGCGCAGGGCTTCCTCAAAAATACGCGATTGCGCGTTGGTGCGATACAAAATGGCAAAATCGCTGAACTTAGCGTGCGCTTCCAGCCGCATGCGCGCTATTTTGTTGGAAACGATAAGGCCTTCCTCAAAATCGGAAAAGGCGCTTAAGATTTCAATTTTATCTCCTTCTTCATTCTCCGAAAACACATCTTTAAAAATCTGCTCCGTATTCTTTTTGATGAGGCTGTTGGCCGCGTTGACGATGTTTTTGGTGGAACGATAATTTTGTTCTAACTTAAAGATTCTTGTGTCGGGATAATTGGATTTGAATTTAAGGATGTTATCGATATTGGCGCCCCGGAATGAATAAATACTTTGTGCGTCGTCGCCCACCACGCACACCCTGTTGTGCGCGTCGGCCAATTGTTTCACAATAAGGTGCTGGGCAAAATTCGTGTCCTGATACTCATCCACCAAAATATATTGAAACTGGTTTCGGTATTTTTCCAGTATTTCCGGATGATCTCGAAAAAGCACATTGGTAAATACCAACAAATCATCAAAATCCATGCTGTTGCCGGAGCGCAATCGGTTTTGATAACGCTGATAAATTTCAAAAATCATCGGGCGCTTGGCCATGCGGTCATATTGCAGTATTTCGCTGTTTTGAGCGTACATTTTCGGTGAGATGAGGCTGTTTTTTGCCCTCGAAATTTGGCTGTGCACACCGCCCGGCTTATAAAGTTTCTCATCCAAATTCATATCTTTTATAATCAGGCGAATGAGATTTTTGGAATCGGCGGAATCGAAGATGGTGTAGTTAGACTGAAAACCAATGGCTTCCGCTTCGTTGCGCAGGATACGAGAAAAGATGGCGTGGAAAGTTCCCATCCACAGGCGGCGGGCTTTTTTTTCGCCCACCAACTCGGCAATGCGCGATTTCATTTCGCGCGCCGCTTTATTGGTAAAGGTGAGCGCCAAAATGTAGTAGGGTGAGAGGCCTTGTTCCAATAAATGGGCAATTTTATACGTTAATACGCGTGTTTTGCCCGAGCCAGCGCCGGCAATCACTAGCGAGGGCCCATCGCAGAACTCTACGGCGGCGCGTTGTGCGGGATTTAATGTGCTGAGTAAATTTTCCATCTTTCTTGCGGTACACAAATGTACAAAAAAGCGCATAAAATAAAAAACCGCCTCAACTATTTGAGAGCGGCTTAAATTAATTTTTGTTTCCGGTGAATTTATCGAAACCTATAGCGTAAACTCAACGCGAAACCGTGGAACCAATAATCGTTGTAGTCGTTAAAATTGAACCAAGGTTTCCAGTCTAACGACACGCAAAACGGTGCGGTGGGAAAGGTATATTCAACGCCTCCAATTAAATCGGCACCGATAAGAAACGCGCCGTTGTCTTTCTTTTTGTTTTTGTTTATGCCACCAATATGGCCTCCCAAGCCGACATACCAATCGAACCCGCGAGCGCCGGGGATGGGTTGTTGATATTCATACAGCGCGGTGAGATTGAAATAACGGGGAGAAAAACTCAAGATTCCTTCAAAAGCGCTGGAAGGTGCAAAAAAGTTTTTTAATGTAATGCCGTTTTCATAGCCTAGCCTCACGCCCGCTGCCGTTTTATAGTTCTGTGAATGGACGGTTGTTGTTAAAGCCGTTACGGCCAGAAATAAGATGATAAATACCTTTTTGAGTTTCATAAGTTCATGTTTTAAATAATTGTTTTTATTTGCTTGTTGCAACAGTGGTGGTTTGTTGCAGAGACAAATATAAGGAAAAACCGCTCTCGAATGGAGAACGGCCTTTCATTTTTATTCTTTTTAAGTATTCTTATCTGAAAATATAGCGAATGGCAAGCCCAAAATGACCGGCTGAAAAATGCGATCCATCGCTAAGTGCCCAAGCCGGACGCCAGTCTATTCCGAGATTAATGGGAGCGCTGGGGATAGTGTATTCCAGCCCAAGTGCCGGACGAAGCGCAAATACGGTGTTGTTTTTGCCAATCCAAGCTTGCGGGCCAATTCCCACATTCCAAGCCAATCCTTGTGCTCCGGGTATGGGTGCGTTGTATGAACCTTCGAGGCTAATAGCCGTAATTCCTGATCCGAATAATACTGCAGCTTGTCCTGCCATTTGGTTTGTGAAAAAATGCTTCACGTGGGGGCCAACAAGTGTTGCGCCATCTCCAAAGTCGATAAATAAACCGCCTGCGGTTCTGTAGCTTTGCGCGTTTGCAGTTGTGGTAATGGCTGCAATAGCCAATAAACCTACAATAAATAAATTTCTAAGTTTCATAAGTCAATGTTTTAATTAAAAATTTTCTTCATTCTACACAACTCTGTCGTTTGTAGTTGTTACGATAAATAACAAAGATGACGCCGATTTGTTTGTTTTCAGAGCGAAAAAAATAGAATTGGCGAGAAGAAAATTAAGAAAAAATGTTTTGTTTTGATGATTAGTTTGTTAAAGGTGGCGCGGTTTTTTAAGATGAAGCGTCTTGTGTAACTGTTCTGTAGCATCTCCTGCAAAGCGGTTGATACTCCTGCATTTCGCCCAGCATAACCTGTTTTTCGTTTTTCACTAACCGATGCGAATAGTTGGCCAAAGCGCCACATTGCACGCAAATGGCGTGCACTTTGGTTACATCGTCCGCAATGGCGCAAAGCGCGGGCATGGGGCCAAAGGGCACGCGCTTGAAGTCCATATCCAACCCCGCGATGATGACACGAATGCCTTGGTCGGCAAGTTGTTGGCAAACTTCCGTAAGCCCTTCATCAAAGAATTGGGCTTCATCAATTCCCACCACATCCACTTCCGAAGACAACAGCATAATGTTGCTGGAGTGCTCCACCGGCGTGGACAAGATAGCGTTTTTATCGTGCGACACCACCTCTTCCTGCGAGTACCTCACGTCTATTGCCGGCTTGAAAATTTCCACCGTTTGTTTGGCAAATTTTGCCCGGCGCAGCCGCCGGATAAGCTCTTCGGTTTTTCCGGAAAACATGGAGCCGCAAATTACTTCAATGCGGCCGCAGCGTTGCGTTTCGTTATGGTTAGTTTCGTTGTACATAGGTTGTTAGCCCCCTCTAACTCCCCCAAAAAGGGGGAGAAAACTCCCTCCCTTATGGGGAGGGGTTATTTTCCTTTCACTATTTTCTTAATCTCATTCAATTTATTGAGCGCTTCAATGGGCGTGAGGTTGTTCACATCCGTGTTGATGATTTCGTCACGCACTTGCGTGAGCACGGGGTCATCCAGTTGGAAAAAGCTCAATTGGTAGCCTTCCCGTTTCTCAATAAAATCCTTAATCGGTTTTTTGATACCCTCTTTTCGGTTTGCCGACTCCATTTCAGCCAAAATTGAATCGGCGCGTTTGGTAATGCTTTGCGGCATTCCTGCCATTTTCGCCACGTGAATCCCGAAACTGTGCTCGCTGCCACCGGGAAGGAGTTTGCGAATGAAAATGATTTTATTGTCAATTTCCTTCACCGCCACGTTGTAGTTTTTAATGCGTTTGAACGATTTTTCCATTTCGTTTAGCTCGTGGTAGTGCGTGGCGAAAAGTGTTTTGGCACGCGCTTTGGGATGCTCGTGAATGTATTCCACAATGGCCCAGGCAATGGAAATACCATCGTATGTACTGGTGCCACGCCCCAGCTCGTCGAACAACACAAGGCTCTTTTCGGAAATATTATTTAAAATATTGGATGCTTCGTTCATTTCCACCATAAACGTGGATTCGCCCAGCGAAATGTTGTCCGACGCGCCTACGCGCGTGAAAATTTTATCCACCAACCCAATATGTGCCGCGTCGGCAGGAACAAAACAACCTATTTGCGCCATAATGGTGATGAGCGCCGTTTGGCGCAACAGCGCCGATTTTCCCGCCATGTTTGGGCCGGTGATAATGATGATTTGCTGGGAGTTGCTGTCGAGATACACATCGTTTGCAATAAACGGCTCGTCTAGCGGAAGTTGCTTTTCTATTACCGGATGGCGCCCGTTTTTGATGTCAATAACATCCGAATCGTTAATAGTGGGGCGCACATATTTATTTTGCTGTGCTACATTGGCGAACGACAGCAGGCAATCGGCGCGCGCGATGATGTTCGCGTTGATTTGCACCGTGGGAATATATTCTATTAAACTTTCTACCAGCGAGGCGAATATTTGATTTTCCAACGCAATAATTTTCTCTTCGGCGCCTAAAATTTTTTCTTCGTATTCTTTCAGTTCTTCGGTGATGTATCGCTCGGCACTCACCAGCGTTTGTTTGCGTATCCAATGCGCGGGCACTTTGTCTTTGTGCGTGTTTCTCACCTCAATGTAATATCCGAACACATTGTTAAACGCCACTTTCAGCGAGGGGATTCCGGTGCTTTCGCTCTCGCGCTGCTGAAGCTGCATTAAATAATCCTTTCCCGAAAAAGCGATTTGCCTCAGCTCATCCAATTGCGCGTTCACCCCGTTTTTTATGAATCCGCCTTTGTTGATGAGCGCGGGCGGATCGGGATGGATCTCCTTTTCAATTCGGTCGCGAATGATGGGGCAGGGGTTCAGTTTCTCGCCCATTTCGCGCAAACTCACGTTTTCCGATGCCAAAAATGCTTCGCGTATGGGCTCTATGGCGGTGAGCGCCACTTTTAGCTGGATCACTTCGCGCGGCGTGATGCGACCCACAGCCGCTTTGGAGATTATACGCTCCAAATCGCCGATAAGGCTGAGCTTTTCTTGCAGAAGGTTTTTTAGTTCCGGTTCCCTAAAAAAATCTTCCACCACATTCAATCGATCCTCAATGGGTTTGGTGTCTTTCAACGGAAAAACAATCCAGCGGCGCAGCATGCGCGAGCCCATAGGGGAAATGGTTTTGTCGATAATATCCAGCAATGTTTTGCCGCCTTCGTTCATTGTGGACACCAGTTCCAGGCTGCGAACGGTGAATTTGTCTAACCGCACAAACCGGTCGTCTTCAATGCGCGTGAGGGCGATAATGTGCCCAATGTTGGAGTGCTGCGTAATGTCTAAGTACTGCAATACGGCGCCAGAGGCGATAATTCCCAGCGTGAGGCTTTCCACGCCGAAGCCTTTAAGGTTTTTGGTTTGGAAGTGGCTGAGGAGCCGGTCGCGGGCGGTGTTTTCGGTGAAAACCCAGTCGTCCAGTTCAAAGAGAAAATATTGTGAGCCGAAGAGCTCTTCGAATTTCTTTTTGCTTCCACGCTCAATTAAAATTTCTTTTGGGGAGAAGTTCGATAGCAGTTTGTCAATATCGTCGCGGCTGCCTTCGGTGGTAAGAAACTCGCCGGTGGAAACATCGAGAAACGAAACCCCGAAATATTTATTGTTTTCGGAAAAAACGGCGCACAGGAAATTATTTTCTTTGTGGTTGAGAATGTTGTCGTTGATGGAAACACCGGGCGTAACCAGTTCGGTTATGCCCCGTTTCACCAGTTTTTTTGTGAGTTTGGGGTCTTCCAACTGGTCGCAAATGGCCACGCGTTTGCCGGCGCGCACCAATTTGGGAAGATACGTATCCAGCGCGTGGTGTGGAAATCCGGCCAATTCCACAAATTGGGCCGCGCCGTTTGCACGCCTCGTGAGCGTAATCCCTAAAATTTCCGATGCCACAATGGCGTCGTCTGAAAATGTTTCATAAAAGTCGCCTACGCGAAACAAAAGAATGGCATCGGGATGCTGCGCTTTTATCTCGATGAATTGTTTCATCATGGGCGTTTCCGCTATTTTTTTACCCACAAATTATCTGTTTATTTGTTTTTGAAGCGAACAAAGATACCATTTTTGACGGCAGAATTCAAAGATTTTTTGTCGCTCTTCACGATAAAATCAGTTTCTTTAACTCGGCAACGCCTTCCGACGCGCCTTTTTGTATATGCAGGATGTCGTGCCTGCCGGTGTGCACATCTTTCGGGTCGATCAGGTAAACCGGCACGTTGCTTTTCACATAATCCAGCAATCCGGCGGCGGGATACACGTTCATGGAGGTGCCGATGATGACGAATATATCGGCTTGCTCCACAATTTTAGCCGCGTCGGATATCGCGGGCACCGGCTCGCCAAACCACACGATGTGCGGACGAAGTTGATGTCCTTTTTCGCAATTGTCGCCTATTTTTATATCCGGTTTATCGGCGGTCAGTTCATAAATTAGAGATTCATCGCGCGTGGATCGCACTTTCATCAATTCGCCGTGCAAATGCAATACGTTGCTGCTACCCGCTTGTTCGTGCAGGTTGTCGATGTTTTGTGTAATAATGTGCACGTCAAAATCTTTTTCCAGTTCCGCTAAACCAATATGTCCCGGGTTGGGTTTAACCCCCAGCAATTCGCGACGGCGAATGTTGTAAAATTCGAGAACTAGATTGGGGTTGGCCGCAAAACCTTCGGGCGTGGCTACTTCTTCTACCGGATATTTATCCCATAAACCACCACTGTCTCTGAAGGTTGAAATACCGCTCTCGGCGCTCATTCCGGCCCCCGTGAGGATAACTAATTTTTTCATTTTTTATCGGTAAATTATGGATGACTGTTCTTGCAAATGTAGTTTTTTATATCCAAAAAGTCAATTAATTCGTAGTAATTTTCGTAGTAATATTGAATGAAAAAGAAAAAAAGAAACGCCGAGTTCCCTTATAAGCATCTCACTTCTTGCCCGGATGAGCGATGTTTTCATTTGAGCGAAGTGGACAAACTCAATTTCATATTTGTGAATACTCGTGTTATTTGTGGCTTTCTCAAATTGGAAGCCTAGGTTAGCCGTCATAAATGCAAAAGATTATCTTACGCTCCTACAGAGCTTTTCCTGATGTTGACTAAACTCGTAGGGCGTTGCCCTACGCTATCCTATGATAGGCTTTCAGCCTATATTAACCCTAGTTCTTTTAAATGTTTTGTTCCTCACTCGAATGGGCGAAATTTCCATATCCTTAGGCGATTTATTCCCCTGAGGGCTAAAGCCACACCGAGACCTCCGCCCGAAGTGGCGGGGCTATATCATTATCTGCAAAAATCCGTCGCATCCGTGTACTTAATAAAATTGCTTGAGACACAAAAAATCAGTTCGTCAAAAATTGCACGAATGGGTGCAAATATAAAATCGACAACCTCAATTTTCATTCGTGTTATTTGTGCCATTCGGGGCTATTTTTAGTGCCGTGTGGTAATATTATTCCACCTTTTCAAGGCTTGTTTTGTGGGGTGTTTTTACTCAACGTTGCATGTTGGGCTAGAATAAGCGAGCCTTTCAGGGTGTTTATTTGCTTACGCTCAATACTGTACGAATTCTTGCGTGTGGCTATCAAACAAAACAAAAAACCACAAAGAATTTATCTAATTTTTTCCGTTGCCCAAAGAGTGTATTGCGCTAACTGAAAACCAAATCCGTAAATTATATTTCGATTTTGGACAATTAATTCATATTAATATTGTATTTTTGTGCCCGAAATGCAAAAACAAGATGTTGTCATAAATAAAATATTAAAGCTGGCCCAAAGTAAGTTCCCTGAGTCGGAAATATATTTATATGGATCCAGGGCACGTAGAGATAACAAAAAAGATTCGGATTGGGATTTGCTTGTCTTGCTTGATATTGAAGAATTGCCCTTTCATCTGGAAAAAAGAATTATCAATGATTTTTACGAATTGGAAGTAAATCTTGGCGAAGCATTTTCTCCATTAGTTTATAAGAAATCAGATTGGGAGGAGAAATACATTCACACGCCTTTGTTTGATAATATTAGCAGAGAAGGAATTCAGATTAAATGATGGATTTTAAAGAAGATTTGGTTGCTTATCGTTTGAAACGCGCGTGGGAAACTTACGATGACGCAAAAATATTGGCGGAAAGAGGGAAGTGGAATTCTACTATTAACAGGCTTTATTATTCTTGTTTTTATGCAATTACGGCTCTGCTTATCAAACATAACTTAAATACATCCACCCACTCCGGAGTAAAAACTGTTTTTTCAGCAAACTTCATTAAACAAAATGTGATTTCTCTTGAATTGGGTAAAATTTATGCGCAGCTTTTCACTTTTCGCCAAAAAGGAGACTACAGTGATTTTTTCGATTTTGATGAGGAGAAAGTGATGCCGTTTATTGAACTTACTAAAGAGCTATTAGAAAAAATTGAAGAACTTTTAAATTAAAAAATCATATAAAAAGAGATGGATAAATTAAGTTACGCGTTAGGAATGAGTATGGCGTCGAACCTGATGAACTCAGGGTTTAGAAATTTGGATGTGGATTCGTTTGTAAAAGCCTTTACGGAGATTATGCAAGAAGCCACGCCGGAGTTAAACCCACAAGAAGCCAATCAAATTATACAGGAATATTTTAGTAAAAAACAAGGAGAAATGCTGTCAGAAAATTTAGAAAAAGGACAAAAGTTTTTGGAAGAAAACAAAAACAAAGAAAACGTGGTAACGCTGCCCAGCGGATTGCAATATGAAATACTAACCGAAGGCAGCGGCCCTAAGCCAAAAGCTACGGATAAAGTGCGTTGTCATTATCACGGCACGTTGATTGACGGAACCGTCTTCGACAGCTCCGTACAGCGCGGACAACCGGCCGTTTTTGGTGTGAACCAAGTAATAAAAGGATGGGTTGAAGCGCTTCAGTTGATGCCAGTTGGCTCAAAGTGGAGATTATATATTCCGTCCGATTTGGCTTACGGCGAAAGCGGGGCCGGAAACTCCATTCAGCCCAACTCCGCGCTTATCTTCGATGTAGAATTGTTGGGGATAGAATAAACCAATCAGAATAAACGGATAAAAAACAGAACAAATAAACATAAAAAAGAAAAAAATGAAAAGAAAAAGTTTTAATGTAATGAGTGTGTTGGCAATTTGCGGACTCTTGTTCGTATCGTGCAACACCGCAACTACGCCCAAAGCTTCTTTGAAAAATTCAGTAGATAGCTTGTCTTACGCTTACGGTGTGAGCATTGCCGACCAAGGTGGCTTAATCCAATACTTGGAGCAATCGGGTATTATTGAAGGTACGTCAAATATTGAGTTCGATTATCAAATGCGCATTGCCGCTGCCGATTCTACACAAAAACAAGCGCTACAAAAAGAAATGAATGCTAAAATAGATTCATTGAATAAAGTGAATGCTCCCAAACTCAATGAGTTTATTAAAGGATTGAAAGAGGCGATGACTTCCAAAGACGATAAAAGCGCTTATGTGCAAGGTTATGGCATCGGACAACAAATTTCGCAACAAATGCTTCCTCAAATCAACTCAGGTGCGTTTGCGAACGACACCACAAAGGAAATCGACAAAGACAACTTGCTTGCCGCCCTCATCGCGACCATTAAAAATCAACAACTGGCTATTTCCAAAACCGATGCGCAGACATTGGTGCAAGAAAAAGAAGATGCTGCTCGCGAAGAGATGATGAGAAAGCAAGAAGATGAATTAAAAGTGCAATACCAAGATTCCATTGCAGTAGGCGATGCCTTTATGGCCGAAAACGCAAAACGCGATGGTGTTACCACGCTTCCCAGCGGATTGCAATACGAAGTTCTTCGCGCCGGAAATGGCCCCACGCCAACCGAATCCGACAGAGTGAGAGTGCATTATCACGGTACTTTGATTAACGGCACCGTTTTCGATAGCAGTGTAGAAAGAAAAGAGCCCGCTACCTTTGGCGTTACAGACGTAATTGCCGGATGGACGGAAGCCCTCAAACTGATGCCCGTTGGTTCAAAATGGAGGCTGTATGTGCCTTACAACCTGGCCTACGGATCGCAAGACCGCGGAACCATCAAGCCGTTCTCCAACCTCATCTTCGATGTGGAATTGTTGGGAATAGAAGACTAACGAGAAACTTTATCTCATGAGTCCGTTCCGAAAAGTCTAACATAATAACAATCTATGATTTTTCTTTTTATGTCGTCAAAAACAAATGATATATATCAATATGATACAAATTAAACTTTGTGAAACTTAGTGTTTTTGTGCCTCAGTGGCAAAAAAGTAAGTTTTCGGAGGAGACTCATCTCATATAATTTTAAAACCACTCTTTGCGGGGTGGTTTTTTTTGTGCCTTTTAAGCAAAGAATCCTCAACCAAATTGCGCTTTTGCCGATGTTTTAGCTGAATTCGTAAAATTCAAAACAGTTTCTAAAATGCAAGTGTCATAATAACATTAAATATCGCCTAATATAGTATTTAAGACACTTTATTTTTATAATAAAGTCATAAAGCATTAAATTTAACATGTATTATTTGCATAATATCATGAATGGACCTACTTTTGTGCCGTTTTAGTTTATTTTATCACTTTTCCAATCAAATGATTATTTAAGAAAGGTATACTCAATAAATTAATTATTGGGAAAATGCTGATTTACACGAAAAAAACCTTCCAAAAGATAAATATTTTATAAAATTAGTATACATTTGCATCGCTGTCATTTTTAAGCATGAAAGTGAAACGTATAAAATAGGTCTTATTGAAGTTAAGAGCAGCTTTTAGAGTGTAATCAAAACACCATTATTTTGAAAAGAATGTTGTTAAAAAAGAAAAATTATTGAAAAAAATAAGCATTGAGTAGAAAATTTAATTTATATTTGCAGGGTGAACATGCCTATACCTGTGTTAATCTGTTATGAATAAAATCCAGAAGGCTAAAATAAGCCAAATAATCAACATGAATTGCAAACGGAATCTTTTGCCCGACCTTATATTTTTGCAAGAAAAATAAAAATAAATTTGATATGTTTAATTTAAAAGTAGAGTTTATGAAAAGAAAACTATTCTTGTTTTTGACCCTGTTCTTTATGGGAATAGGGATTGTGACGGCTCAAACACAAGTGCGGGGAACCGTAGTGGATGAGAACGGAGAACCTGCCATTGGCGCCACCATTCAGGTAAAAGGCACCACGCAGGGAACGGTTACCGATGTCGACGGAAATTTTAACCTTAGCGCCCCATCGGGCGGAACGCTCGTAATTTCTTATGTGGGATATGTAACGCAGGAAGTGACAGTGAGTGCAAATGTAAACGTGACTCTTATTACAGATTCAGAAGTATTGGAAGATGTTGTCGTGATTGGCTACGGGAGCGCCCGTAAAATTTCGGCAACCGTGGGTTCTGTGTCAACTGTAAGTTCGAGAGACATAGCAGAAAAGCCCATAGCCAATCCAATGGATGCCCTTCAGGGTAAGGTTCCTGGTCTTCAGGTGTATACATCAACGGGTGAGCCTTCGGAAATGTCTACTATGAGACTGCACGGTGTAGGTTCATTGGGCGCATCTTCTTTGCCATTATTTGTATTGGATGGAATACCTGTGCAAAGAGAAACTATCAGAGGATTAAATCCCCAAGATTTTGAAAGTATTTCTGTGTTAAAAGATGCTTCCGCGACTTCAATTTATGGAGCACGTGCTGCAAATGGAGTTATTTATATTACAACAAAAAGAGGCAGGACCGGAGAAAGGGCGACTGTATCCATAAAATCCCAATATGGTATTTCTAAATTGGCGAATACTGAATATTATGAGACTTTTATGAATACCAAAGAACTTACTGATTTTTGGTTGGATGTAGGCTATAGAACTCCTGAACAAATAAAAACATTATTAGAAACATATCCTAATGATTATAGATGGGATAAATTTTATTACAAAGATAGTGCTCCAACATATCAAACAGATATTTCTGTTTCTGGAGGTTCTGGTAGTACTAATTATTATATCTCTGGTAATTATTTCTTCCAGGATGGGTTGGCTTATAGATCAAACTTCGATAGATATACGTTACGTGCAAATATTAATTCACGTGCTAATGACTGGTTAAGATTTGGATTAAACAGTTCAATAGGAACTGATAAATATGAAAGTAACCCATATGGAACGAATAGCACAAACAGAGGATTAGCTTTGTTGGCTCCACCTTTTTACAGTCCTTATGATAAAGATGGAAAAGAATACCCCGATATGATACCGGGTTGGAATAGATATAACCCGAAATATCTTGCCGATATGCATCCGAACCCTAATGGGTCTGTTCATTTAAACTTATCGGGCTTCATTCAAATCAATCCTTTTGAGGGTTTAACGTTGAAATCTCAAATGGGTTTAGAAGGCTCAGATTTTAGAGCAACATCCACTAGGTTGCCTAGTTATAAAGGGAGTTTAAATAATGGTTCTCAACAAGAAGATTTTAGAAGAAGGATAAATAAAACAATAACAAATACTGCTGAATATAAATTTTCTTTTAATGAGAAACATAATTTTATAGCACTTCTTGGACAAGAATGGGTAGATTACAGCAGTATGCATTTTATGGGGCGTTCAACTGGTCAGAATGACGATAGATTAACGTTGTTATCAGCAGGCACTGCAGGTAAAGAGGTTAGCTCGTCCCTTATTGAATATGCATTCCTTTCTTATTTCGGAAGATTAGAATATGATTTTCAAGAAAAATATTATCTTGATTTCTCTTTACGTCAAGATGGTTCATCTCGTTTTGGTAAAGACAATAGAACAGCTTTATTTTGGGCTACTGGTGCAATGTGGCATGCTAAAAAAGAGGATTTTTTAAAAGATGTTGACTGGTTAAAACAATTGACTTTTAAAGTTAGTGTGGGAACTAGTGGTAATGCTGAAATTGGTAACTATAATTCTTATGCTTTAGTAGGTACTTCAGAGTATGATGTTCATTATGGAACTACTACAACTAATCAGTACAACGGCAGACCGGGATGGAATGTAGAAACTCCAGGTAACAATTTGTTGGCTTGGGAAGAACAGATAAAATCGACGTTTGGTGTGAAATTTGATTTGTTTGGAAGATTGCGAACAGATATTGAATTTTATAACAGGGTTACTTCCAATATGTTGATTGATGTGCCTTTCCCGTATACTTCAGGTTTTCCAGAAATTACGCAAAATGTGGGTAAATTGAAGAATACAGGTGTAGATATGCGTGTGGATTTTGATGTTTGGAAAGATAGGAAAAATAATTACATAACTCCATACTTTAACTTCAATTATAACAAAGATAAAGTAACAGAATTATTCCAAGGTAAAGATTACTGGATTATTCCTAATACAGGTGTTTGCTGGGCAGTAGGAGAACCAATATCTTATTTCTATCCCATTTTTGCACAAGTGAATCCGAAAACCGGACTTTCAGAATGGTATTTGCCTGGTGATGATATCTCTGTTAATCAGCAGGACCCAAATGAGGTGACATCTGTTTTTAGTGATGCGGCATTAGAGCAGAATACAGGTATATCAAGATATGCACCAATGAATGGAGGTTTTGGTTTAAACGCATCATATAATGGTATCTATTTACAAGTTGATTTTTCTTTTTCTTTAGGAAAATACCTCATTGTGAATGATAAATATTTCTTTGAGAATCCCACAGCTTTTCCCGGATTTAACCAAAGACGTAATATCTTAAATTATTGGAAAAAAGAAGGCGATGTAACAGAGTTTCCTAAATATGACGGACGTTTATTTACTCAATTTGATTCTAGAATGATAGAAAATGCCTCATTTACACGTCTGAAAAATTTGACTGTTGGTTATGAAGTTCCTGATAGATTAGTAGGAAGAACAAATTTCTTTAAGTCTGCAAAAGTTTTTGTTACTGGTCGTAACTTGTTGACATTTACGAAATTTACAGGGCCTGACCCAGAGGTGGATTCTAATTTAACTCTTGGTGTAAATCCAAATACTAAACAATACACCTTAGGGGTTGAACTTACATTTTAACAATAAAAAAACATTATTATGAGAATATATAATAAATTTTCACTAGTTCTAATTTTGCTTGTGGCATTGGCTTCTTGCGATTTAGATAGATTTCCACATGATAAAATTGATTCCGGTCAAGCTTTTCAGTCAATAAAAGATGCTGAAAACTGGAATAACGGGGTATATGCTTTTTTTAGAGCGAGACAATATGGTATTTTTACATATTCCCAAGATGTACAAGCAGATCAATTAAATGCATCATTGGATTTTGGTAATAGAAATGGCGAGCTTCATCGCTGGACTACCTTTAATGCTGGAAGTTATACCATTAGGGATACTTGGTATAAATATTATACTGCTATTAATAATCTCAATATGATTTTAGAGAATTATAAAACGATTCAGTTAGAAAAGGATGAAGATAAAGCTCTTTTAAACAGATATACAGGTGATGCTTATTTTGCAAGGGCTTATTATTATTTTGAGTTAGCCCAACGTTGGTCTGAAGCATATGATCCTGCTACAGCAGCCACCACTCTTTCAGTTCCCATTATTACTACTTATGATTATACACAAATGCCGGCTAGGTCTACATTGAAAGATGTATATGATCTAATTTTAAGTGATTTATCGCAGGCGAAAACATTGCTGGCAAATATTCAAGGTGAAAAAGGGGCAAAAAAATTCACAATAGATGCAGTTGTTGCTTTAGAAGCACGGGTAAAAATAAATATGAAAGATTGGACGGGAGCTTATAATGCTGCAAACTCATTAATTACAGGAGGTAAATATCCCTTGATTAATAATCAGACGACATTCAAGCAAATGTGGGAAAATGATTTGGGTCAAGAAGTCATTTTACAACTACACGTTGCTAAACCGGACGAACTTGCCAACACTAATAGCATTTATTTGGGTTATAATGCTGCTAGTAACTATTATTCACCTGATTTTGTGCCTTCTCAGTGGGTTGTGGACATGTATGATGATAATGATATTCGTAAAAATGTATACTTCGATAAAAAGAAAGTCAATTTAGGAGGACTTGACTATAATGATATATATTTGGTAAATAAATATCCGGGTAACCCTGAATTATTTACGGCAGCTAATACTAATTACCAGCATGCTCCCAAAGTTTTCCGTATAGCAGAAATGTATTTAATCGCAGCCGAGGCAGCATCACACAGTTCCGCATCCAACGCGCTTATAGCCTTGAATAGTTTGAGACAAGCAAGAGGGCTGGATGCGCTGAGTAATTTGTCTGGTGTAGCATTGACACAGGCTATAAAAGATGAGCGTTTTAGAGAACTTGCTTTTGAGGGTTTCCGTTTATTCGATTTAAAGCGTTGGGGAGAAGGTTTTGAAAGGCGTGATCCTCAAAATGAATTAATGCTATCAACAGGAAATGATTTCATTAACAAAAGAGTGGGGGCAAATGACGACAAATTTGTATGGGGCTTGCCATCAAACGATATTACTATAAATCCTAATCTTAAAGATCAGCAAAATCCCGGTTGGTAATAATATTGTGTATAATTAAAAAATGGGCGCATAAAGTATGCGTCCATTTTTTTAATTCTCATAAAGTGCTTTTCATTATCTAATTTCTGAATTGACTAGCTTCTTTAACTGTTATTGCTTAAACTCATAGTTGCCGCTAAAACGGCGTGCGTGCCTATACATCTTCTCCGTCCGATTTATAAGAGACTAATCCAATATAAAATCTATAACAGTAGAGACAGCATGTTCACAAATTCCAACAATATTTCCATTGCATGTACAACCAACTATTTTGTCGTTTTTATCTTTTTTAAAAGTGCAGGAAGAGCATTGTTGTCCGAAATTAGAACTTAATTTACAACTATGTGTTTCTGCTTGTGTGGCATAATTATTCAGCCAACTTGCGGATTTTACGCTCTAAATCACGCTCGCGGGGGCTTGCTGTTTGTTCTTCATTCATCGCTCCTGTTATTACCTGTTGCTCAGAACTCGGTTTACAAACCCCAAATTTACGCATCCAACGGTAAATATTGTTATTTCCCCCAAAATTATATTTCTTTTTTAACTCTGATTGGCTGATATCCGTACTTAAATACTCTTCTACGATTTGAAGCGCCAATTCGTCCGAAATTTTCTTTACAGTTCTTCTCATTGTCCTAAATTATGTTTACCCACTTGGCGCAGATATACAATCCTTCCCCTTCCCCCGCTGAAATACACCCCCCCCCTAACCATTAAAAAAGAATAAAAAACCAAAAAAATACTTGCCCGTTATCAAAAAAATACATATTTTAGCCCTGCCCCTTTAAAATTACGTGTAAACCCTATAAAACCAAATAATTAGGGTTTGCTGAAAAACTTCAGGCTACTTTTACAAAATAGTATAACGGCGATAACTTTCCGTGTAGTTTTCTTTGAAAAATAAGTTGAAAGAGGCGCACCCGCTGGCGCGGATTTGTAATCCGTGCCCTTCCCGCACAAAGCCGCTTGGTTGCGCAAACCTCGCCAAGTCTCCAAGTCGCCGTGTCTGCGAAAACGAAAGCAAAGCCACCGTGTCCGACAATCGGTGGATCATCTTCCTATCTGCTGGCGCGGATTTGTAATCCGTGCCTTTCCCGCCATCGTCTCCCGTCATAAACTCGCCCTCCCGCCAAGCCTTAAGCAATTCCAAACTTCTATGCCCATAAACCCTGCA
>JAEWGM010000025.1 GCA_023388315.1 Bacteroidota bacterium
TGGAAAACGACATGGAAGTGAAACAAAAAGAAACGGCGTTGGAAAAAGAATACGCCGAGAAGTTTGAAAAAGTGCTTTCGCCCGAAAAACTTTACAGGGCTCAACAAGCCGAAAAAAGTTTTATGCAACAAGCCGTCATGAACTTCAGAGACGAAAGAAAAAGATAACACATTTCCGCACTAAGAAATAAGTTGAAACGCCTGAGAAAAATTTTCTCGGGCGTTTAAGCATTTTGCCCCTCGCCCGAATGGGCGATAGTTTCATAACCTTAGGCGATTCATTCGCCTAAGGTGAAAGTGACACCTGCCCTCCGCCCGAAGTGGCGTGAGTTATAGCAGCTAAACTGTAGCCTTCCAAGCGTAAGCTTATGAAACACTCTATGTTTTACCTCCGCCCCGAGCTTTCTCAACTTATGCCCAAAACAGCCGGAGTCTGCAAACAATTAACAGCAAGCTTACTCCCTCCTAATCATCCCATCCTCCAATTGAATGATGCGTTCGCCGTAGGCGGCAAATTTATCGTTGTGCGTGACTTGCACAATGGCCATTCCGTCGTTGTGCAGTTCTTTGAGGGTTTCCATAATCATTTCGCCTTGTTTGCTGTGCAGGTTTCCTGTAGGCTCGTCGGCTAACAACAATTTGGGTTTTCCCACAATGGCGCGCGCGATACCCACCAATTGCTGTTGTCCGCCCGAAAGTTGTTGCGGAAACAAATCTTTTTTCGCCACAATGCCGAAACGATCGAGCAAATCGGCAATCATGGCTTGGCGGTCTTTGCGTTTCACGCCTTTGTACACAAGCGGCGTTTCAATGTTTTCATACACCGTCATCTCTTCGATAAGGTGATACGCCTGAAAAATAAACCCCACAAAATCGCGATGGTATTTCCCGCGACTCTTCTCATTGAGTTGCGCCACATCGGTGTCGTACAGCCAATATTCGCCGGCAGAAGGCGAATCCAGCAACCCCAAAATATGCAGCAACGTTGACTTACCCGACCCGCTGGGGCCCATAATACTGAGGAACTCTCCTTCCTTTACTTCAAGGTTGATGCCTTTAAGCACAAACGTGCGTTGAAATTTTGAATCGTAGTACTTGTCGATTTCTTTTAAATGAATCATATTTGTTTAGATTTTTAGACTGTTAGACTTTAGACTGTTAGATGTTTTGGGCGTTGAGCGTTGAGCACTGGGCGTTGAGCGTTGAGTAAGAGCCAACTACTAACTACAAACTACTTCACTATAAACTACCCCACTACCAATTACTCATACCGCAACGCTTCCACGGGGTTGCGCGATGCCGCGCGCCAGCTTTGCCAACTTACCGTAAATAATGTTATAATCAGCGCGATAACTCCGGAAGCGGCAAATATCCACCAACTTAATCCGGTTTTGTAGGCAAAACCTTGTAACCATCGCGACATAACGTAATAAGCGATGGGTGTGGCAATTAAAAATGAAGCGACAACCGTGATGAAAAACTCCCTATTGAGCATCTTCACTACCTCGCCAATGCTCGCGCCGTTAATTTTGCGAATGCCGATTTCCTTCACGCGCCTTTCCGTAACTTGCATTATCTGCGCCAATAATCCCAAACAGGTGATGATAAACGCAATAACTGAGAACACTACCAATGCTTTGGCTTCGCGGTCTTCTTTCCTGTAAAGCAGGTTGTAATATTCATCGTAAAACTGAAATTGGAACGGTTGTTCAATGTTCAATCGTGACCACGTTTTTTTCATTTCAACAAGTTGGTCACTAAAATTCCCTGGGAGCAATCGAACGTTCAACGTGCTGTAATATCCATCGGTATAAATAAACGCTACCGGCCCGATAAGCGTATGCATTGAGTTATATTGCAACTCATTTACCACGCCCAGTACATTTAAGTTGAACAGTTTCCGACCTTGAAAATCATCCCACCCGAGCTGTTTTAATGTGGTTTCGGTGATAAGGATTCCTTTGTTTATGTCACTTTCCTCACCGTTTCTGCCTTGTAATAGTTGCATTTGAAAGACATTCACAAAATCAGCGTCCACATTCATCGTGTTTATCAACACCTCTTGCCCTTCTTCGTTTTGAGCAGAACTTCGCGACCACCCTGAGCCGGGCGAATGCGATGTGAGCGTCGCGCCTTCAATAAACGGCAATTTTGAGAAAGCCTCTTTTGCTACGACCTTATTTTTGAATTCATAAGGCAATTCCACGCGCAAAAGTTGTTCTGTTTGAAATCCGTAATTGCCCGATTTCACAAAATCGAGTTGTTTGTTTATCATCAACAAACTGGCCAACAGAACGATAGAGATTGTCAATTGCGCTACCGACATTATGTGCGATAATGAACCGGCCCTTCCACGCACGGGCGATTTGCCCAACAAAGCCTTAATGTCGGTTCGCAAAATCAGACTCACAGGAAACCAGGCTGAAAGCACCACAACCAATACCAACAAAACGGAAAATGTCGTCAACAATGCCGGCGTCAACAACCATTGCATATTAAGTTCGGCTTCCAGCAGGCGCTCGGCCAATGGCATTGCCATATTCGCGAAAATTACCGCCAAAACAAAGGCGCTGAAAACCGACAACCCCACTTCCACCAAATAATAACGTAAAATCTGCTTCGTTCCGGCGCCGGCCGCCATGCGTATCCCCATCTGTTTAAGTGTTTTCAGTTGCTTTGAAATGGTGTAATTAACATAGTTAAAAACGGACATACACAGCGTGAGCGCGGCAATGGTAATAAACATCCACAACATTTTTTTATTGCCAACTTTGTCACTACTAAACTCAGTAGGCGTAGAGAAATATATCGACGTCACGGGTTGAAGCGAAACCTTCGCGATATTGGTGCGATTCTCGGGGAAATCGGCATTCATCTTTTCTGTCAACAACGCGATATCGGTACCGTCTTTTACTGAAAAAAACAGCTCGCGGATAAGGTAGCAATCATCACGGGAATTGCAGTTTTGTAAAAAGCCCATTTCGGTAAACGCGTCGCTCAAATAGACTTCCGCGCCAAATGTGGCATTGGATGGAATATCGTCGGCTACTGCGCTAACAACAAAATCACGCGCGAAAAAATGAACCGGCATCCCCACGATGTCATAATGTCCGAAGAGTTTCATCGCCACCGACTTGCTAAGAATAACCGATTGTTTGTCGACAAACGGCTCACTTGCCGCCGAAGCAAGAATTTCAATGCCGGTGAGTTTGAAAAAATCGTTGGTGGTACTCATCATTTCTTTGAATACCACATATCTATCACCCACTTTGAGGTTTTCTTTGAGTTCTTTCGAATAAATATAGCCCACGGGCGCCATTTCCTGTATTTCGGGGAACCGCTCTTTAAGCGTTGCCACAATGGCGTGATCGAAATGTACATCTCCTTTCTCGGCATCCATTAACCGATAGGTATTTTTCGGGTCGGGGAAAAACGTGTTCACTGTACTTTCCCGATAAGCAAACAGGGCAATCACAATGCACACGGCAAAACCGATGGCAAAACCAACAATGTTGAAAATTGAAAACAGTTTGTTTTTCTGTAAACTGCGAAGGGCTTGTTTGAGGTAAAGCATGATTGATTTGGGATTTGGGATTTGGGATTTACGATTTGGGATTTACGATTTTAGATTTTAGATTTTGGAGCATTAAGCGTTGGGCGTTGAGCATTGATTAATAGCTAATTAAATACTACGAACTACTAACTACAAACTATCAATTACTCATACCGCAGTGCTTCCACAGGGTTGCGCGACGCCGCCCGCCAGCTTTGCCAGCCAATGGCCAGTAACGTGATAATCAAAATTACCAATCCGCTGCTTAAAAAATAAACGGGTGTGATGGTAATCCTGTTTACAAAATTCTGCAACGTATCGTACATTACCCAATAGCTGATTAAAAAACCGATAAGGCACGCGGCAAATATCCACAAGAGTACTTGTGAGATGAGCATACGCAAAATCTGCGATTCACTGCTGCCCATTATTTTCCGTATGCCTATTTCTTTGGTGCGGCGGTTTACGTTAAGCAACGAAAGCGCTACTAACCCCGAAACACACAACAAAATGGCTAATAACGTTCCCGTGCCTACCATTTTCAGAGTCTTCTCTTCTTCATTGAATTTTCCGGCATAAAGATCGCTTACACTTTGACTTTGGAGCACATACGTATCATCAAATTTTTTAAAGATCGACGCGATTTGCAATCTTTGCGCCGCCGATATCGTCTGTGGAGTACGTACGTACAGCAACCCATTAAAATAGGTATAAGGCGTGATAACCAGCGGCTCTATGTTTTTTCCGGAATTATTGTTATAATAAAAATCCTTCACCACGCCTTTTACCGTTACCGGATCGCCTTTGTATAACACACGTTTTCCGGCGGGGTCGTTCAATTCCAATTTTTTCACGGCAGCTTCATTCAAGATAATTTCGTTTTCGGCACCTTCGGCAAAAAAATCACCGGCAACGAGTTGCAACTGCATTATTTCGGCAAAACCGGGCGTTGCGCGGTATTCATTGACGGACATAGGCTTATCGCTCCCGTAATTACTGATGTTTTGGCCGCTTGGAGTTCCCCCCATCTGATGGCCGGAGATTGCCGCGTTTTCCACAAAGGGCAAACTACGCACCTCTTCTTTTATGCTGTTCATTTTTTCGCTCAATGTGTTGCTTGTTGCGGGAAATAATTCCAGGTTTTCGGAATTGAAGCCCAACGGAATCGACTTCATATACTGCATTTGAGAGTAAAAGATGATAACCGCTGCCAGTAAAAATGCCGTAATGCCAAATTGCACCAACAATGCCGTTTGGGTGGCGAAACTCTTACGTTTTACGTGTTGGGTTTTTCCTTTTACGCCCAAAGCCAAGTTGTTTTTGGATATCGACAAAAGCGGATAAATACCCGACACAAGAACAATTAACAGCAGTATCACCATCACGGCAAGGCTTCCTTCAATGCTAAATAATTCGAAAACCGTAACTTTTGAGTTCAGCAGTTTGGAGAAATAAGGAGCTGCCAAATTGGTTATAAAAATGGCTATCACGAACGACAACAAAGCCAGAATAAGCGTGTCGGAAAGAAACAGCCTCGCCAACCCCGCTTGCGACGCACCCAACGATTTACGCATCGCCACTTCACTAACACGCGTGTTGCTGTGCAAGACATATAGGTTGATGAAATTGACAAGGGCGATTAAAAGTACCAATAAGGCAATTCCGGCTACCAGCCACAAGTAATTTAACGTAACGGTTGGCACAATTTCCTGACGCGATGGCGTAAAAAAATGAACGTCTCTCAATAAACGTGTTTCGGAAACCGTGTTTAATCCCGAACGTTCAATAAAAGGCTTCATTATTTCATCGTTTGCCTGTTCAATTTTCCGTGCCACGGCGGCAACATCCGCGTTCTTTTTAATGAGATAATACGTTTGAAACTCCAGCCCGCCAAACTGTTGCAAGGGAAGCGTTTCCATTGAAACCAGCAAATCGAAACCGAAGTGTGAATTATCGGGCAAATCGTCCACCACACCGCTAACGGTGTATAGTCTCTCGCCCCATCCTTCTATTTCCAACTGTTTATCTACACAATCAATTGATCCGAAGTATTTAAGAGCGGTGGGTTTAGACAAAACAACTTTGTTTTTCCCTTTCAACGCTTCCGCTTGGTTTCCTTCGATAAGCTTTTGAGCGAACACCTCAAAAAAACCGTTATCGGCATATACCGTGTGCACTTCCGTAAACGTTTCGCCCGTTTCCGTAACTTTCAATTTGCCCGCGATATCGTTAAAAAGTTGGGTAGCGGCTTCCACTTCCGCCACTTTGGGCGGTACTTCATCGTACGATTTTCGCAAACAAATACCGAATGTGCCGTGCTCGCCGCTTTTATCGGTATTGTACAAACGCACGACGCGGTTTTTCGTGGCAAAATGTTTGTCGAAACTATATTCGCGCCGCACATAACAAATAAGCAGCAACACAACCGATAACCCGATGGCTAAACCGGGAATGCCCACGTAGAGCAGTAATTTGTTGCGTTTTAATTTTCTGAGAGAAAAAAGAATATCGTTCATTTTTTTAAGATGTTAGATTTTTAGACTTTAGATTTTAGACCTTTAGACTGTTAGATGTTTTGGGAGTTGGGCGTTGAGCGATAAGCTAAGAGCCAGCAGCTAACAGCTAACAGCCAACAGCAAAAAATCATTCATACCGCAACGATTTTACGGGATTTTGCATCGCCGCTTTTAGCGAATTAAGCACGGCTACAACGATGGTCAGCAGTAAAATGACAACTCCTGCCAGGACAAAAATCCACCAATGCAAATCGATTTTCACCGTGAAATTATTCATCCATTTAAGGGCTAAATACCAAGCGCCAAACAATCCCAACAAGACAAACGGAACAGCTAATTTGCTTACACTGAACACAAAAATTCGCACAATATCGGTAATAGTGGCGCCGTTGATTTTGCGAATGGCAAGGCTTTTACGGTATCGGGCAATTTCGTCGTTCAAATAACCCAACAACCCGATTACGGTAACAAGCAACACCACAATGGAGCCCGCGTAAATAGCGTTTCGGAAACCCTTTTGCGGCTGATAAACATTTTGTTGCACCGCAGCTAGGCTTTTTATGTCGGCTTCGCCGCGAGGAATGGCCTCATTGAAAATATCGGCAAACTTTTGAATAACATTCGGGTGCTTGCCTGGAATGGTTTTTATCAGAATAGACAACTCGAAACTGGGGTGTTCTTCAAACACTTGCACCATTCTTTCGCGAGGCATATAAAAAAACACCGATGGACGCGTGTTTTTATCTGCCACGCTACCCACAACCACCTCGGAAAAAATGCCCGAAATGCGCGACGCGCCATAATTGTTGTGTTCCGTTATCTCAATATCGCGCCCCACCACGCCATCGTGCCAACCATTGTTGAGCACAAGCAAATCTGCCGCTTTTTGGCTGATAAGCACTTCGCCGGGCGATGTTTTCCCGCTCTCAAAGGCCTGCCCTTCGATAACCGGAATATCCAGAATGGAAAAATAAGCGTCATCCACATAATAAAAATCGTTCACGTTGAAGAGTTCTTTATCGCGTTCGGGCGACAACACATTGTTGCCTGATGTGTGATAGATGGGCAAACGTTGCCCCATCGCCACATTGTCCACTTCGGGCAAAGCTTGCAATTGATTAAGGACGGTTTGTATTTTATGCGGTTCCATCCCGCTTATCGAGCCGAAATAAACTTGTTCAACGCCATATCCGTGGTCGGCATTTTTCACTTTTTCGTAGTGCATACTCACCACCATAAGCATGGCCAAAATGAGCGATGCACCCGTAAACTGCACAGCAAGCAACGCTTTTTTCCATCGCATGCTTTGTTGACGATACGTACGAAACGCGGCAGCAACCGGCGTTTGAGCGAAAATGCGGCCGGGCAAATAGCCAACGAGCACCACCAACAAGCATAAAATCAACACAATGGGAAAAATCACATGCATATTGAGCGTGGCATTGAGGCTGTGTCCCACTTGCGCTTCGGCAAGGGGTTTCAGCAACAAGATAAGGCCGAAGGCCACCAACAGCGAAATGACGAAAATAAGCGTGCTCTCTGCGAAAATCATTCCCACTAAATTGTGTTTTTCCGCGCCGTAGCATTTGTGTATGGCAGAAGTTTTGGCGCGGTTGATTAAGGTGCTTATCGTGAGCAGCATATAATTCATTACCGACACAAACAGCACCACAAAGGCGATGGCGCTGAGAATGAAAATCATATCTTTTGCCTGGTTGGAATAGAGCTTGCGAAGCGGCTCAAACACATAGGTCATATTGTATCCTTCCGCTTCCAGCTTCTCTATATCTTGATGTTTTATTTGCATTTGTCGCACGCCAGGCGCGAGGCTTTCGGGCGATACGCCTTTGGCAAGGCGCACAACCGCGAAATAACGGTCGTTTCCCAGCCAATTTTCCGAGCCGTTCCACGTAAAATTGCCGATAGAGGGCATGGAAATGGCAATATCGAACCGATAATTGGTGTTCTCAGGGAATTTTTCAAACACACCGCCAATAGCCAATTTTTTACCCGGATAATCCTTTATTTCAATCATTTTTCCTATTACGTTTCCTCCCATATTATCGGCTATCTCGCTCGAAACCAAGCAAGACATGGGGCTTCGCAAGACTTCCGCGGCCATGTTTCCGGCTAGAATGGTGCGCGGAAGAAGATCGTGCAAAAACTCATCGGCCAACACAAATCGGGCAAGATAACTTTGGTTGTCTTCGGAGAAAAACACGTGGCGGCCAATGCTCGTCATACGCGTAGCGGCTTCCACGCCGGGCACTTCGGCTTTCATTCCAGGGCCGATGGCGCCGCTCACTTGCGGATAGGTGGTCATCTCTTCGGTCGATTTGTCGAGCTTGGCAATTGTGTTAACCAGATACAATTGGCCGGCATCGGGATAAAAACTGTCGAAACTATTGTAGTAAAACACCTCGGACAACAAAATAAGCCCGAAGGTGAGGCCGGCGGCAAGCGAGATAATGCGCGTGGCGGTATGCTCGCCTTTGCGGAAGAGTTTTCGAGTAGCTAATTGGAAAGAATTCATATTGATTTGGGATTTACGATTTTAGATTGTGGATTTTGGATTTTGGAGCGTTTAACAACAAGCTAATAGCTAACAGCCAATAGCCAACAGCTAAAAATCTCATTCATACCTCAACGCTTCCACGGGGTTACGGCTTGCCGCCCGCCAACTTTGCCAACTCACCGTAAGCAACGCAACAATAAGCGCCGCCAGCCCGGCAAGGGCGAAAATCCACCAACTGAGCGTGGTTTTATAGGCAAAGTTTTCCAGCCACTTATTCATCGCGAAATAGGCAATGGGCGTGGCGATCACAAACGCGACAACAATCCATTTCACAAAACTTTTGTTGAGCAGCGTTAAAATTTCGGCAATGGAGGCGCCGTTAATTTTACGAATGCCTATTTCTTTGGTGCGTCGCTCGGCAACAAAAATGCTCAACCCGAACAACCCGAGGCACGCGATGAAAATGGAAATCCACCCGGCGTGCGTGAGCAATTTCTGAAACTGGGTTTCTTTTTTGTACAGGTTGTTCCATTCTTCGTCTAAAAAACGGTATTCAAAGGGAATATAGGGCGAGAGTTGGTTCCATTTTTGTTCTACATTAGCAATCAAGGTTTTTAGTTGATTGTAGTTTTGCGTATTGGTTTTCAGATAGATGTAATTAGATGTTTCGCCATTACAGAAAAAACCCACGGGTGCAATAGGCGTATGCGCCGAACGCAGGTTGAAATCTTCCACCACGCCAATCACTTTTCCGTTTTCAAGGACCCTCGCTTTTTCTATATCGGCAATGCCAAACTCCCGAAGCGCTGTTTGGTTAAAAATGGCTTCTTCGTAATTATACACTTTCTTGGTAAAATTATGCCCTTGCACAAGGTTCATTCCGAAAAATTCAAAGAAATTGGGGCTTACGCCTATTTTATCGAATGTTATATTCTTTTCCTCTCCATCGTAAGAGAAATTGACGCCCCAATGTTGTGTGATTTCCACCAAATCGCCATCGGCAAAGGTGATATCCACTATTCCCGAAATAGATTTCAAATCGTTTACCAATGCCTGCGGTTGTTTCATCACATCGGGATTAACGGCTGTATAAAGCACGTGCTCACGTTGGTAGCCCGGATTTTTGGCAAGCATCATATCGTTTTGTTTTTTTATCGTAAACAAACAGGCAATGAGCCCAATGGCTATAGAAAATTGCAGCACGGGCAAGATGTTTCTAACAAACCCGCCGTTTTGTTTCTCCGCCATCGGTTTTATCAGCCGAAGCGCTTGGTAGCGGCTGAAAATTAACCCGGGGAGCAATCCCGTCATAAAAAGAGTAATTAACAAAATAGCAACAGCTAAGAAAATATTTTGCGGTTGCAAAAACAACGATGTGGTATAACTTGTTTCCATCAATCGGTTGAAAAAATCCAACACAAAAGGTATCACTAAAACCGACAATCCCAATACCGTTAGTAGCAGCAACCCGGCTTCGAACATAAAAATTTGCACCACGCCCCACGTCTGGCTGCCCAGCATTTTAATAACCGCCACGCTTTTGTTGCGCTTTTGGCCTTGCGCCGAAACCAAGTTCACGTAATTGATGCACGCCATCAGCAAAATAAGTACGGCAATGAGCTCCAGCACGTTGAGCATTTGCAGGTTGCCTTTTCTCAACATTGTGGCTTTCAGTGCAGTAATGGGCGTATGCAGATAAAGTTGAGAAAAAGGTTGGATGTGTAAATCTATTCCTTCCACCCCATCGGGGTTCTCAGCCACTTCGGGCGTTTTTGAAAGGGCTTGCAATTGCTGGCGGAAGTTTTCGACATCCATATTGGCCGGCAATCGGCAAAAGGCCAGGTAATTTTGCCCGCCCCAACGGTTGGCGTTTCGGGCATACCACTCCAGCCTTTTATCGTTTAGAAAAACCGAAATTGCCGCGTCGAATTGCCACGAAGAATTTTCGGGAAAATCTTTCACCACCGCGCCTACTTCCAACGGTTCATTGCCGTAATACGAGGTATTGAGGTAAACTATTTTCCCAATGGGGTCTTCGTTTCCGAATATTTTTTTGGCAAAACTCTCTTTCAACACAATCTTTGATGTTACATCCAACGCACGTTGCGGGTCTCCCGCAACGGCGTTGAATTGAAACACATTGAAAAAAGTAGAGTCTGTGTTGAGTAAATGATTTATTTTATAGGTATTTCCCGTGTCGTCCGTTAAAAACGTTTGTTTGGCCCAATCGTCTGTTGCATACGTAAACACAACATCGGGAAATCGGTTGCGCAGCACATCCACCATTGGGCGGGAAGTATAGATGGCGGTGAGTTCTTCATTTTGCGATAACGCGTAAATATTATCTATATTTTTGATGAACTTATCCGTGTCCTTCTCCTGTCGCGCATACGAAAGCAAAAGCACGCTCACGACAATGCCCAATGTTAAGCCAAACAAGTTGATGACACTTACTAACTTGTTCTTTAATAAATTGCGAAAAGCTATTTTTAGATTTTTCATTTTTTAGACAAATAGATGTTAGACTATTAGACATTTTGAGCGTTGGGCGTTGAGCCAACAGCTAAAAGCCAAAAGCCAAGAGCCATTACAACACTTCCGCCATATTCACCGGTTTTTCCATTTGGCTTACCACCATCCCATCGAACAGGTTGATGGTGCGGTGGGCGAAACCGGCATCGTGTTGAGAGTGCGTCACCATAATGATGGTGGTTCCCTCTTTGTTCAACTCGGTGAGCAATTCCATCACTTGACGGCCGTTTTTCGAGTCGAGGTTACCGGTGGGCTCATCGGCCAAAATAAGTTTGGGGTTGGCTACCACGGCACGGGCAATGGCTACTCGTTGCTGCTGTCCACCCGAAAGTTGTTGCGGAAAATGCTTGTCGCGATGTCCGATGTGCATTCGTTTGAGCACGTCTTTTACCATTTCTTTTCGTTGGGCCGATGGAATTTTCAGGTACGTGAGAGGCAACTCCACGTTTTCAAACACGTTGAGTTCATCAATCAGGTTAAAACTCTGAAACACAAACCCTATGTTTCCTTTACGCAATTGCGTGCGTTGGCTTTCTTTCAGGTGCCCCACTTCTTCGTTATCGAAAAAATAGTGGCCTTCGGTGGGGTTATCCAGCAACCCCAAAATGTTTGACAACGTGGATTTGCCACAGCCCGAAGGGCCCATAATGGCAACAAATTCTCCTTTTTCTACGTGAATGTCCACATCGCGTAAAGCCAGTGTTTCCACCTCTTCGGTGCGGAATGTTTTTGTTAAATTTTCTGTGCGAATCATATTTTTATTTTTTATGTATTGGCGAAGGGCATTGAGCGAAGAGCGGTGGGCATTGAGCATTGAGCATTGAGTTAATGTCCAACTTCTCACTTCTTCACTTCTTCTAACTTCTAACTTGTTAAAGAGAACCCGTCAGAACGGTTGTCTGTCAGACGGTTTGTCGTATTCTTCACTTCTTCACTTCCTGTTTTTGGTGTGGTAATTCAGACGCATTCAATGCGTCTCTACGGGTTTGCAAACTTCTAACTTCTAACTTCCAACCTCCAAGTCTACTTCCTCATACTCAACGAACTACTCTTATTTACATTTTTATCCACTTGGCGCGGGTTACCGTAACAAACCACATCGCTCGCGCCGGACACATTGATGTTTAACCGATCCGTAACACGAATGGAAGCATCGGCAGCGCCCGAAACATCCGCAGTGCAATCGCGCGCCTGAAAACGGGAGGCCGAAAGGTCGCATCCGCCGCTGGCGCTAACGATAAACTCTTCGGTTTTGCCGGTAAGGTTCACATCGCTTCCGCCACTGGCGGTAATTTGGCTGTGTCGCGTGTCGATATCGAATAAGTTCACATCACTTCCGCCACTCGCCGTCACTTTTATGTTTTGCGCGGCAAGAAAACGAATTTCAGCATCGCTACCGCCCGAAAAGTTTCCGGTGAAATTGTTGCAAGAAAGCGTGAGTTTTTCCAAGTCGGTGCCGCCGCTCATTTTCACGCTAAAGTCGTTCGTTTTCAAAGGTGTTTCAAAAACGATATCTACCCCGCCCGACGCGGTAATTTCTTTTAAATCGGTAACGGTTACATACGCTTTTTGTGTGACGTTGCGCAAGTTTTTCCACGAAAAAGGCAGGTTGCGACTCTTGTTATAAATGTGCAAGGTGCCATTTTTTACCTCAATAACGGCACGGTCTAAAATTCCTTCGCTCACTTCGATAGAAACCGATTGTCGGTTGCCTTGACGAACGATTACATCCCATCCGCCGGATGCAGTTATGGCTGAAAATTGACTTACCTCGCGGTTTTCTTTTACAATTTTACTGCTTTGCGCGGAAACAGTTGCCAAAGCCAATGTGGCAAGGAGGATGGTTAAGATGGTTTTTGTTTTCATTTTGTAATTTTATTTGTAATTTGTTTCTTGTTTTATTTTTGTTTATTTGTATCGTTGTCAGATATTTTAATTATTCGATTTTCAAGTCTAAATATATAAGGTAATAAGCTTGTTTTCGGTGGTTTGGCTCATTCTACTAAGGTCTTTTTGAAAATAAGGTTCTTTTTTTGAATGATCACCTTATTTTTACCTCAACCTTAGTACCAACAAATGCGGAGGCCCAGCAAACCTTATTACCTTATTCCAATTTTTATGTTCTTGCCATAACCCAATCAGTAATTTGTAATTTGTAATTTGTAATTATCAATTAGTAATTTCCCTCTCAACTTACTCATACCGCAGCGCTTCCAGCAGATTTTTGGTTGTACATTTTGCAGAATGTTAGAATGAATAATTGCTAATTGTTAATTGAGTATCAACTTATCGTTATCCCCAAAATTTTCGTATCCCGAGGTAATCACCTGTTCTCCGGGGTTAAGCCCTTCCAGCACTTCGTAATACTGCGGATTTTGCTTGCCGATGCGGATGTTGCGTTTGGTGGCGAAATTGCCCGATTTATCCAACACATACACCCATTGTCCGCCTGTGCTTTGGAAAAATCCGCCACGCGGCAGCATCACGGCGTCTTGCGGTTGCCCCAGTTCAAGGTTGATGTAATAGGTTTGCCCGGTGCGGATGTTTTCGGGTTTTTCGTCCTCGAAAACCAAATCGATACGGAATTGCCCTTGCCGCACTTCGGGATATACCTTCCTGATATTGAGCGTGTAAAGTTTATCTTGACGGTCTAACGTGCCGGAAAGGCCGTGTCGCACGCGATCGATATAATGCTCGTCAATCATTGCTTGCACTTTGTAGTTGGTGAGCACGTTAATTTGCCCGATGCGCGTGTCTTGTCCGATGCTTTGCCCGATTTCGGCGTCCAACATTCCCAATTGGCCGTCCACGGGTGCTTTCACATTGAGATTGTCTAACCGTTCGTACACCAATTGCAGCGTTTGGCGCATTTTTGCAAGATCGGCCGAGAGCAAGTTCATTTCCGACACCATAATCATGGAATCGTTTTTGGCTTTTTGCTCGTTAATGCGCTGTTCTTGATTGGCATAATCGAAATCTTCTTTGGCTTGCACATAGGTTTCCGCGGGCACCAGTTTATCGTTGTACAAGGCTTGCTGTTGATCGAAGTTTCGTTTTTTCTTCTGAATATCAAAGGTGGAAGTCAGGAGCCGGCGACGTGTTTCAATCATCTGATTTTCAAAGTTGATGCGCGTTTGGCGAAGCATATTTTCTTTCTGCGCCAAGTTTGATTCGCTGGCCATAATTTCCTGATAAAGCGTGCGGTTTTCAAGTTTCAGGATGATGTCGCCCGCTTTCACCATAGCGCCTTCTTCAATAAGGCGCTCTTTTACGCGGCCACCTTCTTCGGCATCGAGGTAAATGGTGGCAATGGGCTCCACTTGTCCCGTCACGCGGATGTAATCGTTGAACTGCCCTTGCGAAACGGCGCTCACCGTAATTTTATCGCGGTCCACTTTGAGCGATCGAGTGCCCGCGCCCGAAATAATTTTAAACAAAAGAAACGCGAACGCCAATCCCCCGGCTATCCAAAGGATGTGCTTTTTTTGAAAGCCTTTCTTTTTTTCTATTTTTCTGTCCATGCTCATATGTCGATTTCTGTTTTTTATGTTGATAATCTGTGGTTAATAAATTTTTTCGCCCATATAAAATCGGATGGTTTGCTCCTTCACTTTCAATTGCAAAAGGGTGCGCATCCAATCGGCTTCGGCTTGTGCCAGCTGATTTTTGGCAGTGTAAAATTCAATGACGTTTATCAGCCCTTGTTCCAGTTTTTTCTCCGAAATAACAAACGCTTCCTGCAAGGCTTCTTTTTTTGCCAAAAGCAGGTTTCGTTCGTTTTGCAACGATTTCAGTTGCTGAATATCCTCGCTGATAAGCTGATACAGTTTTTGTTGTTCTTCTTGTTGTCGGTTCTGCGCCATCACACGCTCCAAACGAGCTCGTTTTACGCGCGACATTCCGTTCCACCTGTTGAAAATGGGGATTTGCAAACTCAGATAAACGGATTGCGCCATGTTTTGCGACCATTGGTCGCGAAACGGAATGGTGCGTAACGCGCTATTATCGGGATGATTGGGGTCGATGTGTTCTTTTCGTGAATCCGCATAATTGGTATAAACGCTCGCACCCAACGAAAGGCGAGGCGAAAGTTCGCCACGGGCAATGTTGAACTGCTTTTGCGCCGCTTCCACATCTAAGTTGGCATGTTGCACGCCCGGCATATGCCCTAACGCCGCGGCGTAAACCAAATCGGGAGCGAACAACACGTCGGTAGCAGCGGGAATTTCTTCGGTTTGGACGGATAAGTCTTCATCGACAGGAAAATTCATCAGGTTTTTTAGCGCGAGCAACGCCATATCGTGCTGGTTTTCTGCCAACACTAAATTGTGCAG
>JAEWGM010000039.1 GCA_023388315.1 Bacteroidota bacterium
CTATGGAAAATATAAATACACTTCAAAATCAAATGATTGGACGCTTTTTTTGTTTATTGAAACTTCGGATTTTTCTCACGCTGTTCGGATTGAACGAAAAATAAAGTCGATGAAATCATCGAAATATATTCAGAATCATTACTGACCGACGAAAATTTGTCCGTAGGCAAACCTGTGCATAGGCGTTATCTTAAAAGTATAAAGTTTTTAACAAAGTACTTTTAATTTGATACTTTTGTCCCGAAGGGACTAAACAGCAATAACTCCGCACGAAGTGGGGGGGTGGAAAGCATTACACCGAATCAGCCCCAAAGCGGGCTGAACTTCAACCCCCCTTCAGGGTTAATTTAGTTTGTCGCCCATCTCCGTGTGTTGCACACGGTTATTGACAGTTAAGTTCTTTCAGAACTTTTCTTCTCAAATCTCCGTAATCAACTCATAGCGCGGCACCAACGATTTCATCACAGTCCATCCGATAAGGTAAGCAAAGGCGCAAATGCAAAAAACGATAAAATAGCCCGCTTCAATGCCTTGAAAACCGGCGAATTGCATTCCCGTGTTTTTTGTATAATCAAACAATATACCCGAACCTTGATTAATGAAGTAGGAGCCAAGCCCGCCGGCCATTCCGCCAATGCCGGTAATGGTGCCTACGGCATATTTGGGGAACATATCGCTCACGGTGGAGAAAATATTTGCCGACCATGATTGATGCGCCGCCGCGGCAATACCAATCAATATCACGGGAATCCACACCGAAACGCTACCCAATGGTTGTGCAAACAAAATGAGAACAGGGAAAAACGCGAATATCAACATCGCTCTCATTCGTCCCAAATAGGGATCCATATTTTTTTTATTCATAAAATAGGCGGGTAAATATCCGGCCACCACCACCGATATCATAGAAATGGCATACACCACAAAAACGTGCAGCGAACTTTGCGTGGAATCCAATCCGTAAACCGAACTCAGATAAGCGGGAATCCAAAACAGCAGAAACCACCAAACGCCATCGGTGAGGAATTTACCCAAGGCAAAAGACCACGTTTGTCGGTGTTTGAACGCTTTGGCATACGAAACTTTTTTGGAGGTGACGGCATTCGCTCCGGGTGTTAGTTCTCGGTCATCTTGTTGAATATAGCCGAGTTCCATTGCATTTACTTTTCTGTTCTGTTCCGGTTTTTTATACACAAAAACCCAAAATCCCATCCAGATAAAACCCAATGCGCCAATAATAATAAACGCCATTTCCCAACCCCACGCCTTGGCAATGAACGGGATGGTGAGCGGGGCGATTAACGCGCCAATTTGAGCTCCGGAATTGAAAATACTGGTTGCATATGCCCGGTCTTTTTTAGGGAAATATTCTGCCGTTGCCTTAATGGCTGCGGGAAAATAGCCCGCTTCGCCAATGGCCAAAACAAGGCGGGCAAAGATAAAGAGCGTAACGCTCACGGTTACGATTTTAGAAATATTGTCAACCATAGCGATTGTTTCTCGGGAGCCGTGAAAACTCAAAGTCCAGTCGCCCGCCACGATACCGGCCGTGGCAATGCCACAGAAAGCGTGCAG
Source organism: Bacteroidota bacterium (assembly GCA_023388315.1). Taxonomy (GTDB): domain Bacteria; phylum Bacteroidota; class Bacteroidia; order Bacteroidales; family Dysgonomonadaceae; genus JAEWGM01. The sequence goes on from JAEWGM010000039.1 coordinate 1,576, forward strand.
AATGGCGCCAAACGACCAAACACCAATTGCCCACAAAAATCCTTTTTTGGTGTCCAACCAATCCACCAATTTTCCCGCAAAGAGCATAGAAATAGCGTAAAAGAGCGAAAATAGCCCACTAATTGTCCCGTAATCGCTGTTTGTCCAATGAAATTCGGTGGCGATAAAATCGGCCCAAACAAGTGACAGCACTTGGCGGTCGAGATAATTTATGGTAAGCGATAAAAAGAGCATCGCGCAAATAACCCAGCGGTAATTGGTCATTCGGGTATCGGATGAATTGGTTGAAGACATAGACGGCACTTTTTTTGATGTAAATAAATTATAGTAAATGATTGAATCTGTTGTAATAATCAATGGTTTCTTTGGTGATTATATCTAATGGAACGTAGTTTTCCTGCGCAACGGGTTGCCTGAAAATTAGATATTCAATGAGTGTTTTCATAGCCAAAAAACCTTGTGTTTCGGGACGTTGGCCGATTAAAAAATCGATATGTTCTGCTTTCAGCGCGTGCACATTGGGTTCGGTTAAATCAACGCCCACCAACCGAATATCCTTTAAATTGTGTTCGTATAGATAGTCGGCTATGAGAAAGCCTTTTGAGTTTAACACCACAACTCCTTTTACGTTTCTGTTTTTTTCAAAAAAATCGGAAAGCAGGTGTTTGTTTTTTTCGGGTTCTGTTGCCGAAAACGGAATTTTAACGATGCGGTTTTTGCACTGTTTTTCGTTCAGATAGTCTGCAAAACCTTGTCTTCGAAGCACGGTGGTGTTCGCGCTTTCGTCTCCAATTCGGGTAGCGCGTAAAATACCGATTTCCGATTCGGGCGGAGTAATGGAGGTAATTAATTTACACATCAATCGGCCGCAAGCGAAGTGATCTGATGAAAAAAACGCCAACGAAGGCAATTCTTCCATATTTGAGTCCACAAAAATAAACGGTATTTCCTTTTCGTTGAGTCGGTTACATAATTCGGTGGTTTCGGCTTTAAAAGTAGGCCCAATAATGACCGCATCGGTTTCTAATGCCGCAACTGTTTGAAACACTTTCTTGCAAGAGTTTACATTGTATTGGTCATAGGTATGTATAAAATATTCTATTTTTATATTTTCGTACTCATTCAAAGCGCGTTTTATTCCGTTGTGAATGCTTTCCCAGTATTCGCCTTTAAATACTTCGGGCGTAGTGATAGCCACTTTGTAATTCCTTTTCAGCGATAATCCCGAAATATGAATGTTGGGTTTGTAATTCACTTTTTCGAGCACTTTTTCAACTGCCACGCGTGCCGGTTCCGAAACATTGCCGCGGTTGTGCAAAACCCTGTCAACCGTTCCGGGCGATACACCCGCCATTTCCGCGATATCTTTAATTCTAATTTTTTTCTGCATAGAGTATCCTCATTTATAAAGGATTTCCTTGAATGTGAAAACAAAAATAAATACTTACGGCGGTAAAAGTAGGAAATTTATTTGGAACATTCAAGATTTAATTCGTATTTTTGTGGACGTACACAAAACAGAAATCCCAATGAAATCTTTTTTAGATAAGAATTTTGTTTTACAAACAAAAACGGCACAAACGCTATACCATGAACATGCGGCAGAGTTGCCACTGATTGATTATCACTGTCATTTAGACCCCAAACAAATCGCAGAAGATTATCAGTTTCGTAACCTCACCGATTTATGGTTGGGCGGCGATCATTATAAATGGCGCTTGATGCGGGCCAATGGGGTGGACGAACGATTTATAACGGGCAACGCGTCCGATTGGGAAAAATTTGAAAAATGGGCCGAAACCATTCCTTATACAATGCGCAACCCGATGTATCACTGGACACACTTGGAATTGCAGCGTGTGTTTGGAATTACCGACTTGCTTTCGCCGAAAACGGCCAAGAAAATATACGATGAAGCAAATAACATGTTGCAGAAACCGGAGTATTCGGCGCGTGGGTTGATGCGGCATTTTCGTGTGGAAGTGGTGTGCACAACCGATGACCCGATAGATTCGCTGGAATACCACAAGCAAATAAAAGAAAGTGGATTTGAAATAAAGGTGTTGCCCACGTGGCGGCCCGATAAATCCATGGCTGTGGAAAACGCCGGAAATTTCAACCAATACGTTCAATCGCTTTCGCGTGTTTCAGGAATAAATATTGAAACGTTTGACGATTACGTTTCGGCCATTAAAAACCGGCATGATTATTTTCAAAGCGTAGGTTGCAAACTGTCCGACCACGGCATTGAAGCGTTTTTTGCCGATGAGTGTTCTCATGATGAGGCGAAAGCCATTTTTGACAAAGTTTTCACGCGCAAAGAAAATCTGAACGAAACGGAAGTGCGTAAATTTAAATCGAAAATGCTTTTCGAGAACTCGAAATTAAACTTCCAAAAAGGCTGGGTGCAGCAGTTTCATTTTGGGGCCATACGCAACAATAATTCCAAGATGTTCGCGCAAATTGGGCCCGACACGGGGTATGATTCCATAAATGATAATGTGGGCGTTGCTGCGTCTATGTCGCGCTTTTTCGATAAACTGCAAAAAGAGGACGCGCTGGCCAAAACCATTATCTACAACCTGAATCCTCGCGACAATTATTTGATTGCCACAATGATTGCCAATTTTCAAGATGGCTCGGTTCCCGGAAAAATGCAATTCGGTTCCGGCTGGTGGTTTCTCGATCAAAAAGACGGTATGGAAGACCAAATGAATGTTCTTTCATCGCAAGGGCTGCTAAGCCGATTTGTGGGCATGCTCACCGATTCGCGCAGTTTTGTATCCTATCCGCGCCACGAATATTTCCGCCGCATTTTGTGCAACCTCATTGGCAACGATGTGGAAAACGGTTTGCTTCCGGCTTCGGAAATGGAGTTTTTGGGAAAAATGGTGGAAGATATTTGTTATTACAACGCGAAAAAATATTTTAATTTTTAGATACTTTTTTCAATAAACGGTTTTTGAAGAGCGATTTACGCAAAACACTACAAATGAGAACGAAAAGCGCCGTAATTTTGCCTCGTAATATTTTTAAAACAACAAATTATGTACGAACTATTTAACATTCAAGACAAAGTAATTGTCATTACCGGCGGAACGGGCGTTTTGGGAACCTCCATGGTGGAGTATTTGGCGGCACACGGGGCAAAAGTAGCGGTGTTGGCGCGCAATCTGGAAAAAGGAAACGCTTTGGTTGAGAGCGTTCGCGAGAAAGGTGGCGAAGTATCGTTCTACCAAACCGATGTAACCGATGAAGCAGTTTTAAGACAAAATGCGGAAAACATTATCGCCAAATACGGAAAAATTGATGTGCTGATCAACGGTGCGGGCGGGAATATGCCGGGCGCCACCATCGGGCCAAACAACAATATTTTCGATTTAAAAATGGACGACTTTCGTAATGTGGTGGATATAAATTTAATGGGAACCGTGGTTCCAACCGTTGTTTTTGCCGATTATATGGTAAAAGAAAAACGAGGAAACATCATCAACATCTCCTCCGCGTCGGCATTGAGGCCACTTACCCGCGTGGCGGGTTATGGCGCGGCCAAAGCGGCCGTAACCAATTTCACGAAATATATGGCGGGCGAAATGGCGCTAAAATTCGGTGAAGATTTTCGCGTGAACGCGCTTTGCCCCGGCTTCTTTATCACGGAGCAAAACAGGGCATTGCTCACCAACCCCGATGGCTCGTATTCCGATCGCGGGAACACCATCATCGCGCACACGCCGTTTCGTCGCTTCGGCAATCCCGAAGATTTGTTGGGTACCCTGCATTATTTAATAAGCGATGCTTCCAAATTTGTAACCGGAACCGTTGCTATTGTAGATGGAGGTTTTGACTCGTTTAGTATTTAACTTTCCACTTCAATGTCTATCTTGTTCAAAACTATGTCAATACAATTAAAAAAACAACATACGTACTCGCTTCTTGTACCCACCAGTATGGGCGTTCGCATCACGCCTGTGAACGCGCAGCCGGTGCACAGTGGCAGCCTGTTTCAAATGCAGGCCACCAGCGCCGAAACCAACGTGGCGAGCATCTCGTCTTATCTTGGGCTTCCCGTGAAAGTACTGACCACTTTTGTGAAAGACAGCCCCATAGCGGCGTTTATTAAAGCCGATTTGAAAGCGCGAAATATGGAATTCGAAGGGCCCGAAGTGCCGCAAGGAGGCCCGTGGGGATACCGTCATCAGTTTAATATTGCCGATAGCGGCTTCGGGTTGCGTGGCCCGCGTGTGCAAAACGACCGAGCGGGAGAAGTGGGCAAAACACTCAATGTAAAAGATTTCGATTTACATCGCATTTTCGCGGAAGAGGGCGTACAAATCGTCCATCTCTCGGGACTAATTGCCGCGTTATCGCCCGATACCGGTAATTTCTGTTTGGAAATTGCCCGTTTTGCTAAAAAACATGGCACCCTCATTTCGTTCGATCTCAATCACCGGGCCACTTTTTGGAAAGGGCGCGAGAAAGAACTTCACGAAGCGTTTTGTGAAATTGCCTCGCTTTCCGACATTCTCATCGGCAACGAAGAAGACTTCCAACTCTGTCTTGGTGTTGAAGGGCCAAAAGCCGGCGGCGAAAATATTGGCGACACGCTGGATTTGTTCAAAGGGATGATTTTGAATGCCAAAAACACGTTTCCAAACGTATCGGTATTCGCCAACACCTTGCGCGAAGTTATCAGCGCCAATGAACATCTGTGGGGCGCCATTGTTTATGAAAACGGGAATTGGCACGAAGCTCCACTTCGCACAATCAATGTGATGGACCGCATTGGCGGCGGCGATGGATTTGTGGGCGGTTTACTCTACAGCATTTTACGAGAAATGGAACCCGAAAAATGGATTCAATTCGCCTGGGCGAGCGGAGCGTTGGCAACCACGTTCCTTACCGATTACGCCCAACCTGCCGATGAAGAAATGATTTGGAGCATTTGGCGTGGAAACGCGCGTGTAAAACGCTAAAGCGAATCTAGGAACAGAGTTTGTGCAATTTCTTTGGTTCTAACAATCTAAAAAAACAATATGAAAGAAAAAGCAGACATCGGACTAATTGGTTTGGCCGTAATGGGCGAAAACCTTGTCCTGAATATGGAAAGCAAAGGCTACACGGTAGCTGTATTTAACCGTACGGTTGAAAAGGTTGATAAGTTTTTAAGCGATAGGGGAAAAGGCAAAAACTTTATCGGAACGCACTCGCTCGAAGAGTTGGTGGCATCGTTGGAGCGCCCGCGAAAAGTGATGATGTTGGTGAAAGCCGGAAAACCGGTGGACGATTTTATCGAGAAACTCATTCCGCTTCTCGATCCGGGCGATATTATCATCGATGGCGGCAACAGCCATTTTCCCGACACCATGCGGCGGACAAAACTGGTGGAAAGCAAAGGGTTGTTGTATGTCGGCACCGGCGTATCGGGTGGCGAGGAAGGCGCGCTCAACGGCCCGTCTATGATGCCGGGCGGCTCGCCTGCCGCGTGGCCGTTTGTGAAAGACATTTTTCAGGCCATTTCAGCCAAAGTGGAAGACGGTTCGCCCTGCTGCGATTGGGTGGGAGAAGATGGCGCCGGACACTTTGTGAAAATGGTGCACAATGGCATAGAATATGGTGATATGCAGATTATTAACGAAGCGTATCACCTGATGAAAGACTTGCTGGGAATGGATGCGTTTGAGCAACACGAAGTCTTCAAAAAATGGAACGAAGGCAAGCTCGATTCGTATCTTATTGAAATTACGCGAGATATATTGGCGTATAGAGATGAAGACGGCAGCCCTTTGGTAGAAAATATTTTAGATACCGCAGGACAAAAAGGCACCGGAAAATGGACAGCTGTTACGGCGCTCGATTTAGGCATTCCGCTCACATTGATTGGGGAATCGGTTTTTTCGCGCTGCTTATCGGCTCAAAAAGATTTACGTGTAAAAGCGTCCAAAGTTATTCAAGGGCCAAAGCCACACTTCGATGGAGACAAGCAGCAATTTATCAACGATTTGGAAGAAGCCATCTACGCCTCAAAAATTATTTCCTACGCGCAAGGATACGATTTAATGATGGAAGCTGCCAAGGAATACGGATGGAACCTCAATTACGGCGGCATCGCTCTGATGTGGCGCGGCGGCTGTATCATCCGTTCCGTATTTTTGGGCGACATTAAAAAAGCATTCGATACCAACCCCAAATTGGAAAACCTGTTGCTTGACCCCTTCTTCAAAGAAAGTGTGGAAAAAGCGCAAGAAAGTTGGCGGCGTGTGTGCGCAACAGCACTGACAAACGGTATTCCGGTTCCGGCAATGACATCGGCGTTATGCTATTTCGACGGCATTCGCAGCGAACGCCTGCCGGCCAACCTGTTGCAAGCGCAACGTGATTATTTCGGCGCGCATCAATACGAAAGAGTGGACAAATCGCGTGGCGAATTCTTCCACACCGATTGGACCGGGCACGGCGGCGACACCGCTTCCACCACTTACGAGGTTTAATTTTTTGAGAGTGATTTAACAAAACCTTTCATCCATTTAAGAAAATGATCTATTATAAAAATGGCTCCCCCACGCACAATCTTTTGCACGAAGATTTGCGGCAAGGGCTATACGAAGCGTTTGATAAATTGGGTGAAAGGCAAAAAATCCTCGCCGTGCCGCCCGATTATACACGGTTGCCCAGTCGTGCCGGAGAACTCACAGAGTTGGCGTGGGAGTATTACCAAGAACGGCTCACCGATGTGCTTCCCGCGTTGGGAACACACACGCCGATGACCGATGCGCAAATTGCCGGAATGTTCGGCAAAACACCGGCAAATTTGTTTCGGGAACACGATTGGCGAAACGATGTGGTTACCTTGGGGCAAGTTCCGGCAGAATATGTGAACGAAGTAACCGATGGAAAGGTGAATTTCACGTGGCCCGCGCAAGTGAACAAACTGTTGATTGAAGGCGGTTTTGACCTTATCTTGTCCATCGGGCAGGTGGTGCCGCACGAAGTGGTGGGAATGGCCAACTACAACAAAAACATTTTTGTGGGTGTGGGCGGTGCCGAGGCCATCAACAAAAGCCATTTTGTGGGCGCGGTTTACGGAATGGAGCGAATGATGGGCCGCGCCGATACGCCGGTGCGCAAGATATTCAACTACGCGTCGGAGCATTTCGCGCGAGATTTGCCTATATTGTATGTTTTAACCGTCGTGGGAGTTACCGATGACGGACAACAACAAACTTACGGACTATTTGTCGGCGACGATTTCGATGTTTTTAACGAAGCCGCCAAGCTGTCGCTCGAAGTGAATTTCAAAATGGTGCCCAAGCCGTTGAAAAAAGTGGTTGTTTGGCTCGATCCGACGGAATTTAAAAGCACGTGGCTCGGCAATAAATCCATTTACAGAACCCGAATGGCCATTGCCGATGGCGGCGAGTTGATTGTGTTGGCGCCGGCCTTGCAAGAGTTTGGGGAAGACAAGGAAATTGACCGCCTGATCCGAAAATACGGTTATTTCGGTACCGAACATACGTTGAAAGCGGTGGTTGAAAACGAAGAGTTGCGCAATAACTTGGGCGCCGCGGCGCATTTAATCCATGGCTCATCAGAAGGACGTTTTTCCATTACCTATTGCCCCGGAAAAGGTGCGGAAAATTTATCGAAAGCAGAAATCGAAAGTGTTGGCTTCCACTATGCCGATATTGGCGAAACAATGGAAAAATACAATTTCCATCACCTTAAAGAAGGTTTCAACACAATGCCCAACGGAGAGGAAATTTATTACATTTCCAGCCCCGCACTGGGTTTGTGGGCACATAGAGACAGGTTTGAGTATTGACATTAGAAACGCTAAAATATAAACAACAATGAAAAAAACTATTTTAATTTTGTTTGCCATGATGATTGTCATCGCCTCATCGGCGCAAGAACCTAAGTGGCAAAACTTATTCAACGGCAGAAACCTAAGAGGGTGGAAAAAACTGAACGGAACCGCGGAGTATGTCGTGAAGAACAACGAAATTACGGGAATTTCCAAAATGAATACACCCAACACATTTTTGGCAACCGATAAAATGTACGACGATTTTATCTTGGAATTTGACTTTAGGGTGGATGACGGATTAAATTCGGGCGTACAATTCCGAAGCAACAGCTTGAAAGATTACCAAAACGGACGCGTGCACGGCTATCAATTTGAAATTGACCCATCGGAAAGAGCGTGGACAGGCGGTATTTATGACGAAGCTCGTCGTGGATGGCTTTATCCGCTCACGTATAATCCCATTGGGCAAAAAGCGTTTAAAAATGAAGAATGGAATAAAGCCCGCATCGAAGCCATCGGGAACTCCATTCGCACGTGGGTGAACGGTGTCCCGTGCGCCGATTTGCTGGATGATGTGACTAGGTCGGGTTTTATCGCCTTACAAGTGCATTCCATCGGAAACAAAGAACTTGAAGGCAAAACGGTTTCGTGGCGAAATATCCGTATCTTAACACAAGATTTGGAAAAATACAGAACCCGCGAAAATACCGATGGTATTGAACAAATAAACAGCATTGCCAACACCATATCGGAGCATGAAGCAAGTGAAGGCTGGAAACTTTTATGGGACGGAAAAACCACCAACGGCTGGCGTGGAGCTAAATTGGATGCTTTCCCCAACAAAGGTTGGTCAATGGAAAATGGAATCCTTAAAGTGCACAAAAGCGATGGCGGAGAATCCACCAACGGCGGAGATATTGTTACCACGCGGCCTTACAAAAACTTTATGCTGAAAGTAGATTTCAAAATTACCGAAGGCGCCAACAGCGGCATTAAATATTTCGTTGACACCAACTTAAATAAAGGCGAAGGCTCCGCTATCGGGTGCGAGTTTCAAATTTTGGACGACAACCGACATCCCGATGCAAAACTCGGTGTAGCCGGCAACAGAACGCTTGGCTCGCTCTACGACTTGATTGCCGCGCCCGCGAACAAACCCTTTCGCGGCGGATTCTTCAATACCGCGATGGTGGTGGTAAAAGACAACCACGTGGAGCATTGGCTCAACGGCGTAAAAATTGTTGAATATGAGCGCAACACACAAATGTGGGATGCCTTGGTAAATTACAGTAAGTACAAAGATTGGCCCAATTTCGGGAATGCCGAAGAAGGATTGATTCTATTGCAAGACCACGGCGACGAAGTGTGGTTTCAGAACATAAAAATAAAGGAACTTGACTAATGGACAGAAGAAATTTTCTTAAAAAATCCGCCATCACCGCTACGGGGTTAAGTTTAACACCGCTTATGGGAAAATCTTATTCCTCTGTTTTTGGGCAATCAGCGCCAAGCAATAAAATCAAAATCGGGCTCATTGGTTGTCGGAACCAAGGGTGGACAAACCTGAAAACGTTTCTTCAATATCCCGAAACAGAGTGCGTTGCGTTGTGCGATATTGACGACCAATGGCTCTATCAACGCGCCGATGAGCTTGAAAAACAAACCGGAAAAAGGCCGCCGCAATTAGTGAAAGATTGGCGCAAGGTGATTGATAACAAAGATGTGGATGTGGTCATCATCGGCACGCCCGATCACTGGCATTGCTTGCAATTGGTGGCTGCTTGCGAAGCGGGCAAAGATTCGTTTGTGGAAAAACCATTGGGAAACACCATCGAAGAGTGCGATGTAATGGTGAAAGCGGCACGTAAATATAACCGCATTGTGCAGGTGGGGCAATGGCAGCGCAGCGATCCGCATTGGGACGAAGCGGCCGCCTATGTGCAAAGCGGAGCGCTGGGACGTGTGCGAACCGTGAAAGCCTGGGCATATCAAACCAGTAAATGGACATTGCCCGTGGTGCCCGATTCGGCTCCTCCGGCGGGAGTGGATTACGATATGTGGTTGGGCCCCGCGCCAAAGCGCAATTTCAACGAAAACCGATTTCATTATAATTTTCGGTTCTTTTGGGATTATGCGGGCGGATTAATGGCCGACTGGGGCGTGCATTTGCTCGATTATGCGATGAAGGGAATGAACGTGGGCTTGCCATCGTATGTATATGGCGCGGGCGGTAAGTTCGGTTACCCTGACGACGCGATGGAAACGCCCGATACGTTGATGGCAACCTACAAATATCCCGATTTCAATATTATTTGGGAACATGCCTGCGGCATCGGAAACGGATTGTTCGGCCGACGCGAAGGAGTGGTTTTTTACGGCGAAAACGGCACATTAATACTCACCCGTCAAGGATGGGAGGTGATGCCGGAGCAGGCCGTGAATAGCAAGAATTTTCCTTATTGTTATCCGTGCGATAACGAAAGAAAACCCAATACGCCCCGAATGGAAGCCGTGGAAAGAAAACCGGGCGGCGGAAAAGGGTTGTATTTGCACGTTGGCAATATGCTGGAGTGCATGAAAACGCGAGAATTGCCCACTGCCGATATCGCCATTGCCGCCGAAGTGGCCAAATTAAGCCATATGGCCAATATTTCCAGCCGCGTGGGATCGGCACTTCATTGGGACAACAAGAAAGGCGTTTTCGATCATCCCGAAGCCAACAAACTCATTAAGGCAAATTACAGAAATCCTTGGAAAATGCCGAAGATATAGCGATGATGGGTAGATGTTAAATTGTTAAACAATAGACTTTTGCAAAGTATATAGACACAAAAAAAACAGCAGGTTTGATTTTTCAAACTTGCTGTTTTTATTTTCAAAAGACCGGGCTTAAACGAAGATATCCTTCAATTTATCCACCCACGCCGTTAGGCGGTCTTCGGTCATATCGTATTCGTTGTCTTCATCAATGGGCAGCCCCACCCAAGTTCCGTCAATCACGGCGGTGGAGTCATCGTACGTGTAGCCTTCGTCGGCAACTTGGCCCACGATGTTGGTTTTGTCGTTAAGTTCATCATACAGCACGCGCAACGATTCCACAAAACTGCTCGAAAACGACGCGCTATCGCCCAACGCGAACATGGCGATTGTTTTATCGGCCAAATCCATTTTCGAAAACGTTGGTAGAAATCCATCCCAATCATCCTGTAAATCCCCCACACCGGTGGTGGAGGTTGCCAAAATGTAGTAAGGATACTCTTTTATTTCATCCACCTGAACATGTTCAACATCGTATATGTCGGCATTTCCATCAAAAAGATCCTGCACCCTTTTCGCTACCGATTCCGTATTTCCGCCGGAAGAACCGTATAAAATAGCAATTTTACTCATTTCTGTATATTTTTTTGTTTAATGGTTTAAATTCTAAAACAGTTAAAAACTAAAATTGTTTGTTCACGCACACACAAATGAGTTTTCTTTTGATGAATGGCAGAAAAGTAGTATTTTTGTCTCGTTATTGCTGAAAGGCCCGGTAGTTCAACGGATAGAATAGAAGTTTCCTAAACTTTAGATCCGGGTTCGATTCCCGGCTGGGCTACTAACAAAACATCAAGAAATCTCCCTGATAATTACAAGCTATCACGGAGATTTTTTCGCAAATTCTGCCAAAACAAAACCCAATCTCTCCCCATACGCTTTGTTGCTTGCCAAAAAAACGTTACTTTTGATTTCTGTCATTTTATCCATTTTTGTATGAAAGCAACTCTTTTCCTCTCGTTGTTTCTTTTTTTCTCGAGCAATTTGTTTTGTCAACTAAAAGGTTTTTTTGAAAACCCGGTTATTACGGCGGATTTGGCTGATCCATCGGTAATTAAAATTGGAGACACGTTTTATGCTACCGCCACTTCATCGGAGTGGGCGCCCTTTTACCCGATGTTCTCTTCTCCCGATTTGGTGAATTGGACACAAATTGGGCACGTTTTCAACCAAAAACCCGAGTGGACATCACATTCCTTTTGGGCGCCGGAGTTGTTTTACCACAACAATAAGGTTTTTTGTTACTACACGGCTCGCCGCAAAAGCGATAATGTGTCGTATGTGGGCGTGGCTTCCGCTAATTCACCCACCGAAGAATTTACAGATCACGGCCCCATTATTGAATACGGAACGGAGTCTATCGACGCCTTTGTTTTTAACGACAACGGACAATTATACATCAGTTGGAAAGCTTACGGGTTGGACAACCGCCCGATAGAACTGCTTGGCAGCAAATTATCTTCCGATGGACTGCGCCTTGAAGGCGAAGTGTTTTCGTTGCTGAAAGACGATGAGAAAATCGGCATGGAAGGGCAGCAACACTTGAAACGAGGGGAGTATTATTACCTCATTTACGCGGCCGGCGCCTGTTGCGGTCCATCGAGCGATTACGATGTGCGGGTGGCGCGATCAAAGAATTTTAAAGGCCCTTATGAAAAATACCACGGCAACCCCATTCTGCACGGAGGCGATGGAGAATATCAAGCCGGCGGGCACGGAACACTGGTGGAAACCGATGATAACAGAATGTTTTATCTTTTTCACGCCTACAAAAAAGGCCCCGGATTTTATTTGGGGCGCCAACCCATGCTGCAAGAAATAGAGTTTACCAATGACCATTGGATTCGGTTTACAACCGGCAATGTAATTCAAACCGAACAAGAATTGCCGTTCGCGAACACGGTTCAAAAAAAATGGAGCGGATTTAGCGATGAGTTTAAAGATACTACCTTGAAGCCGGAATGGAGTTGGAATTATCCATTCTCAACTATTGATGCGCGCTTGCAAAATGGGAAACTCTTATTGAGCGGAGAGCCCATCAACAACAATAAATCGGGAACCGCGCTGTGTGTGCGCCCCCGAACTGCGGATTATTTGTATCAAACAGAGGTTGTCAATAGCAATAGAAGCTTGAAAGGCTTGACGATGTATGGAGATGACAAGAATTTAATCGCGTTTGGCGTTGAAGGCAATAAATTGGTGGTAAAATTAATAAAAGACAACCGGGAAACCATCTTATCCGAATCTGTTTTTTCAGGAAAACGTGCACGCCTTAAAATTGAAGTAAGCGAAGGATATTGGCTAACATTTTTCTCCAAGAACAGTAAAAATGAGTGGGCAAAAGTGCTGGCTGCACCGATAAAAGCAGATTTTTTAATTCGTTGGGACAGGGTGGCACGCCCAGGATTGATTCATATTGGGAGCAGTTCGGAGCCTGCTGAATTCTCCTTTTTTACGATGGAAAATCCCGATAAATAGGGCAGATGTTTTTCAGAAAAATGGTGTAATCAATCGCTTGGATAGTATTCCTCTAAATAACTAAACATTTACCCCACCTGTTTGTTAAAAGGAGACACTATAAAACACAATCAGATCAAGCGATTAAACAGTAACATGAAACATTTTTTGCTTCTCCTTTTTTCTACACTTCTTTTTGCTGGTGCTCAAGCACAAATTACCGATGCTGTTATTTCGGGACAAGTAAGAGACGGGCAAATACAGGAGCCTATAGCTTATGTTACCGTAGTAATTACAGACAGCGACAATGAATTTGCCGGTGGAACCATTACTAACGAGAAAGGATTTTTCTCCCTCGAGGATATTGCAACAGGCGATTATCAGGTAAAGTTTTCATACGTGGGCTACAGCGACCACGAAGTACCGGTTCACGTGGGGAACATCAATAATTACTTAGATTTGGGAGTTATCAACCTATCGGAAGCTACCGTTGAACTGGAGGGAGTGGTAGTTACCGCTACCCGTGCCGAAGTAGATGCCAGAATGGAGAAGAAAACATTTTCGATGGATGCCAACATCAGCCAGCAGGGCGGATCGGTACTCCAAGCGATGTCGAACTTGCCGGGCATAACCATCGATCGTGAGGGGAAATTGTTTCTCCGTGGAAGCGATAAAGTTACCATTTTGGTTGACGGAAAACAAACGGCTATAACCGGATTTGGATCGCAATCGGGATTAGATAACATTCCCGCGTCAGCAATCGAATCCGTAGAAATCATCAATAATCCGTCGGCGCAATACGATGCGAGCGGCATGGCGGGGATTATTAATATCGTTTTCAAGAAAGATCGTGAAATGGGATTTCACGGCAGAGCCGGCCTAGTTTTAGGAGTAGGTTCGCTGACAGAAGGAAGAGAGAACTTCGCGAACATCCGCGATCAATATCGGTTTACACCCAAAATAAATCCTTCATTTTCGGCAAATTACAAAACCGACAAGGTCAATTATTTTGTGCAAGCCGATATGCTGTATCACAAGCAAATGATGAAGAATGAGTTTACCGTTCGCGAATATGCCGACAACACCATTGTTCATCAACAGTTTCTTGAAAATCGCACACAGCCTATTTACAACGTGAAAGGCGGTATCGATTTTACGCCCAATGCACGAAACATCTTTACTTTTTCAGCATTATTCAACTATCGGGAGTACACCGACTTAGGCGATATTCCGTATAACAACACCGCCGGAAACCGACTCAGGCTGTGGCAGTATTACGAAAACGAAGTGAATCAGACACTGTTTGCCACAGTTACGCACAAACATTCTTTTGAGCAGCCCGGTCACTCGCTCACGTCGTCGTTTAATTATTCGTTTCGACGCAAAGATGAAGTTTTCAACTTCACCAATCGCGAATACAATCCCGAATTATTTGGAAACGACACCACGGGATTGATTGCCGATGAAAATATTTTCGATTTAACCATCGATTATACTAAACCGCTGAAATCGGGGCGTTTGGATATCGGCACCAAACAGCGTGCAAGAATTTTCCCCAACAACATTTATTTCAATCCGGGAGAAAACTCCGTTTTAGACCCAACATTAGCCGGTAGCGCCGAATATGATGAATGGCTGTCGGCGCTTTACGGAACGTATGTTTTCGAGCGAAAAAAGTTTGAACTCGAAGCAGGTTTGCGAATTGAGTATGCTAAAATTGACTATCGTGTAGATCCCAATCACAGCGTGTACGAGAGCACCGGCTTCAAGTATTTCGATCCTTTCCCTAATGTGAGAGCGAGTTGGATTATTAATGACAGGAGCAGGATTTCGGCGTTTTACAATCGTCGTGTCGATCGCCCGGAGGAGCGGGATTTACGCACTTTCCCCACCTACGCCAGTCCCGAAATTCTTTCGATGGGAAACCCTAATCTGTTGCCGCAATTCACGCAATCGTTTGAGTTAGGTTATCGCCAATCGTGGGAAAGCGGATATTTGTACGGCGCAGTTTATCATCGTATGTCAAACAACGTGCTTACTAAAATCGTTACCGAAGTCCCTGGTTCCAATCTGTTGGCTGAAGTAAACCAAAATGCCGACAAAAGCCAAAATACAGGATTTGAGCTGATATTCAATCAGCAGATAGGAAAGTTACGCCTCAACATCAACGGAAATTTCTACCGCAACCATATCGGAGCATTCAGCATAGTTAACGCCTATCCTTCAAACATTCCGTTTAGCAGCGATGCCAGCACCATTCTGGCCGGAAATGTGAAGATAAATTTAGCCTTGCAAATCAATGGAAAAACCGATATGCAAGTCACTGGAACTTACCTTACGCCCGACATTATTCCGCAAGGAAAAATACTGGCGCGTTATTCGGTAGATGCCGGCGTTACACGCAAGATTCAGCAGGGAAAAGGCGAACTTTTTCTCAACGCAACCGATATTTTCAACACACTGACCACGCGCTACGAAATTAACGGAACTACCTTTAAGTTGAAATCGGATGATTATTACGAAACGCAAGTGGTTCGTGTGGGTTACAGTTATCGTTTTTAAAAAGATATAGAGTCAACTTATTCAAACAAATACAACAAACAACTTACTTTTTATGAAGAAAATAACACTTATTTTTAGCATTTTACTCGTCGGTATTGTACTGGTATCTTGCAATCAAAAGAAAGCCGGAGAAGTAGAGAAGTCGGAAGGCGATTGGATTCAGCTATTCAACGGCAACGATTTGAACGACTGGACCGTTAAAATTACCGGCTACGAATCGGGCGACAATTTTGGCAACACGTTCAGAGTGGAGGACGGGATGATTAAAGTGCGCTACGAAGCCTATGACTCGCTTCGCGGGCGGTTTGGGCATCTGTTTTACAAAGATGAATTCTCGCATTACAGGCTTCGTGTGGAATATCGCATTGTGGACGAACAATGTCCGGGCGCGCCGGGATGGGCCTACAAAAATTCCGGGATTATGGTGCACGGACAAACGCCTGAAACGATGGAGATTGACCAGGAGTTTCCCACATCCATCGAGGTTCAGTTGCTGGCAAGCGATTCCACTATTCAGAGAACAAACCTGAATGTTTGCACACCGGGCACAAATATTGTTATGAACGGGCAATTGATTCTTGATCATTGTGTAAACTCTTCGTCCGAGTACTTTTACGGTGAAGATTGGCTCACTGCCGAAGTGGAAGTGCGTGGAAACGAAGTCATTCATCACATTATCAACGGCGATACTGTGCTAACGTATTATCAACCGCAGTTGGATGAACGAGATGCCACCTTCGCAAAACTTATTGATGTGAACAACGGCGATATTATGCTGAGTAAAGGAACAATTTCGTTGCAAAGCGAGGGGCATCCCATCGATTTCAAAAAAGTAGAAATTCAGGTTTTAAAAGATTGATTGTGATTATGAAAAACGTCATAATATAGCTTTATTCTATATTTATATTTCTTATATCATTTTTATATATCGGTTTTTTATCGTATTTTTATAGCAGAATAAATTTATTAATCCATAAATCAATAATTTAAAAACAAAATCAAAAATGGAAACCATTCAAAACAATTCAGTAATGCCGCGTATCGGCGACAAAGCTCCTTCTTTTAAAGCAGTAACCACACAAGGTGATATTAATTTTCCCGATGATTACACCGGAAAATGGAAAATTCTTTTCAGCCACCCGGCCGATTTTACACCGGTTTGTACCTCGGAATTTATGACTTTCGCTACCCGTCAGGCTGAGTTCGACGCGCTTAATTGCCAATTGGTTGGCCTTTCGGTTGACGGTTTGTACAGCCATATTGCTTGGTTGCGTGCCATCAAAGAAAAAATTGACTACAAAGGAATGAAAAACGTGGACGTTACCTTCCCGTTGATAGAAGATATCACAATGGAAGTAGCGAATCTTTATGGAATGATGCAACCCGGCGAAAGTTCCACCAAAGCGGTTCGCGCGGTTTTCTTCATTGACCCCGAAAACATCATCCGCACCATTATTTATTATCCGCTATCGCTTGGCCGCAATTTCGACGAATTGATTCGCGTATTGAAAGGCTTGCAAACAGCCGACAATTTCGGCGTGGCGCTACCTGCCGACTGGCGTCCGGGCGACGACGTGATTGTTCCTCCGGCGAGTTCCAGTCAAGCGGCAAAAGACCGCGCGGAAGGAAAAGAAGAAGGCCTCACGTGCCACGATTGGTTCTTCTGCACCAAAAAACTTTCGAAAGAAGCCGTTGAAGAGGCTTTAAGCAAAAGCTGATAAGTTTTAATAAGAAAACAAAAATCCCGCTCTCGATTGAGAGTGGGATTTTTTTATCGGCAATTACTCCTAATGCCACAACTGTTTCGCCGTTTATAGGGGAAGGAATAAAGTGCCGGTTTGCATTG
>JAEWGM010000001.1 GCA_023388315.1 Bacteroidota bacterium
GATATCTCAATTTACGCCACAAAAACTCAAAAATCACAGAAGAAATCTTGTTCTCTGCAAAAAACAAAAAACAGAACTGATGGTTTTGTCAATCCTGTTTTTTTTAAGAGAATTTCACGAATGTCCCTAAAAAGAACGTTAGCTAAAAACACAAAAAACGCCCCATCTCGGAGGCGTTTTCCTGCAGTATATTTTTTTTTCAGTTTAACTCAAACTCGCATCGTTAAAGGTATCGCCTTGGCGCACATCGCCGGTTTGAAAACCTTTGGTGAACCAAAAGGTGCGTTGCGCGGCCGTACCGTGTGTAAACGAGTCGGGCACCGTGTAGCCTTGCGCTTTTTTCTGTAGCGTGTCATCACCTACGGCGGTGGTGGCGCTAATGGCCGATTCTAAATCGCCTTGTTCAAGTAAAATGGTGTTGGCACGTTGCGCTTGGTTTGCCCATAATCCGGCAAAGAAATCGGCTTGCAGTTCCAATTTTACGTTCAATTTATTGTAGTCGCGTTCCGGAACGCGTCCGCGATATTGATTTACTTGGTCCAAAATTCCCAATAATTTCTGCACGTGGTGCCCCACTTCGTGCGCCACCACATACGCGATGGCCATTTCGCCTTGCGCCCCGTAATCGCGCACCAGTTGATGGAAGAAATTTAAATCGATATACACTTTCTCGTCAGCCGGACAATAAAAAGGCCCCACGGCGGATGACGCGTGGCCGCAACCCGATGAAGTGGCATCGGTGAAGGTCACCAAAGTGGGGTTACGGTAAGTTTGGCCCATTTGTTCGCTGAAAATTTCCGACCACACATCGTTGGCACTATTAAAAACGCCCAGTGTAAAGACTTTTAAATCTTCGTTTTCGTTCACACGAGAAGGATCAATTACCTCTTCGGAGCCTTGCCCGGAGGTTAATCCGCCTGCCATGTCAATTGCTTGGAAAGGGTTTTGGCCAAGCAACAGGGCAATAATTGCCACAATAACAGCACCAATTCCGCCGAATGCAAACCCTCTTTTTGTACCTCTTCCACGACGGTCTTCATAGTTTTGCGTACTATCGTTTCTATTAATCCATTTCATTTTCTGCGATTTGTTTTTTGATTTTGATAAATACAACTTTTTATTCTTATTAATACAAACGTAAAAGCGCAATCTTTTGTTTGAGAAAAACAAAAAAATCGGAAGAAAAATTTCCTTCCGATTCAATTAAGCAAACAATAAAAAACATTCCTAATGCTCGTGTCCGTCGTGGCCACCGTCGGAATGCAACAACACAATATCGTGCGCCACTTGCGATTGGTTACCCGCTTTATCTAAACATTGCACAATAATGTGGTATTTTCCTTCCAAAAATGGTTTGCCATCTTTGTCTTTTTCGGGGATAACAATTTCGTGGTGATGCACGTGGTCATTCATTTTTCCATCGATGGAAGTAAATACTTTTTTATACGAAAAAGGCACGCCGTCTTCGGCATGTTCAGCCCTTGCGGCGGAATGCGTGTGTCCGTCGAAATTTGCGTGGATATCCACAGCGTAGGATGCCAAAGCCTCGTTATCTGAAAATTCCGCGTCGAAATGGATGCCATGATCGTTGCCAATTACTTTAAGTTCAGCATTTTGTGCAGGTGAATTTAATTTTATGACCGGCTTTAGGGTGTCTTTTTCTTTTTCACACGATAGAAAAATCACAGCTGCCAGTAGCGTAAAGCCCAATAAAAATAGTTTTTTCATTTTTCTGTTTTTAAATTATTATTAATAAATGGATTATGTAGTACCAAACGGTATTTTTACAATGAGTTGAATGTTTCTTCCCGGTTCGGGCGCGTTGAGTTTCCGGTAGAAGCTCAAGTGGTTTAAGAACGCGGTATTGAAAATGTTTTGCACTTGAAAATCGGTGATGAACGAAAAGTCACCAATGCGCCAATGCATATTTGCCGACGCGTTAAATAACAGCGCCTGAGGGGTTTTTTCTTCATTGCGCGCAATGCGGTTTTGCGGCGCGATGTAATTATTTTCAAAGCGGATGACGTACGTTTTTAATGCTTTCTGCCCCGTTCCCGAATAAGAAATATTGGCCGACAACGTAGCCGGGGGCGAAAACGGCAACGGATAGCCATCCGTGAGATTGAGGTTGTAAATGTATTCGGCATTGGCAGAAGCGCTCCAATGACGGGTGAAATGGTATGTTCCCGCTATTTCTCCACCTGCGACAATTGCTTTGGCTTGCTGATACTCATACAGTTGTCCGCTGTGGGGCAGAATGGACCATCGCCCCGATGGCTCCAAGAAAATATAATTGGAAAAATAGGAAACAAACGGCGTGGCGGAAAACGATACCAAACGCGAAGCGTACTCATAGCCAACGTCCAGTTGATACCCTTTTTCCGATAACAATTGCGTGTTGCCTTTTTCGTGACGAAACGCGCCGTGATGCACCCCGTTTGAAGCCAATTCGTTTGCCGATGGGTAACGAAAACTTTTTCCGATGTTTATTTTCCACGTTTCGTTTGCTGATTTATTGTACACCAATCCGATGGAGCCCGAGAAATCGTTGAACGTTTTATCCAACGCTGCGGCGCGTTGCGCGTAAGACGCCACTTCATCCGGTGTGTAATCTTGGGTGCGAAGATAGGCTTCCAACACGGGATCGAAAAAACCTTTCACCGAAACCTTGCCCACGTCAAAACGAAGGCCTCCCGCCAGCGACAACCGATTGTTTAACTTCACGTTATTCAACATAAAAACACCGGCTGAAATTCGGTCGAAATTAGGAAGCAAAAACGAATAGCCCCCTACCCTGTTGTGCTGATATTCAGAAGAAACGCCAATGGTTTTGCTCCATACTTTATCTTCGTCAAACAGTAACCGAGCATTTGCGGAAAACGTATTTAACAGAAACGAAAGTTCCAAATCGGGATTTTCTGTCGGTGGCGACTGATTGGCATAATGGGTGTGGAACCGCGACATTTCTTGGCGTTTATTTTGTTGAAATCCTACATCTATATTCAATTTGGAACGAGCGAACCGTATGCTGGAATTGTTTGTAATTCTGAAATGATTAGAGGAAGAAAACGGCATTTCAATGTTGCGCGATGAAGCATCGGGTTGCAACCGAGCGATATCGGGAATACCGTGCGCGCCGGGGAAAAAGCCGTTTTTTCCGTAAATATTTGAAACGTGAAGCCACGACTGGACGATTGAATTATCGTAATTTACCGACAATGATGTGTTGTATTCTTTCCCTGCGGTATTTTTCATTCTCCTGCCGTGCACAGGCATTTTCCATGTTAAATAGGTGATGGTATCCACAGGGATTTTATAATCACCATAATCTTGCAACGTAACCCTTGCCCTGTAAAACCAATTGTTGCGCTTGGCACTTGTCATAACCGAGGCGCCCAGCAACCGGTTGTTGGATTTTGAAATGAGCGTGGCATCGCCCCAAAAACTGTTTTCCACAGGAATTTCCACCGGAAGGATTTCTATGACACCGCCAATGGCATCCGAGCCGTACAAAAGCGACAGAGGCCCTTTGTGCACACGCACATTGTCCACATCGTATTGATCAATTTCTAAACCGTGGTCGGCGCCCCATTGCTGGTTTTGCTGTACAATGCCTTTGTCAACCACCGCCACGCGGTTAAATCCCAGCCCGCGAATAACAGGTTTAGAGGATCCTGCACCGATATCCATAGAAGCAACGCCGGGAATCGACGACAGCGTTTTCACGAAATTAACCGCGTTGTTTTGCAATAAATAATTGCGCCCTACCTCTTCTACCGACAGAGCAGAAAGTTGCTCTTTGTTGTGCAAACCGGCCTCCACCACCACTTCGGAGAGAGAATAAGAAATGGGCCGGAGATCGATATGGAGCAACGTGTCTTTTGACAGCAAAATGGGCGCAGTAAACTTCTCAAAGCCAATAAACTGAACGGTAACAAGATAGTTGTTTCGGGAGAGGTTCTCAAAAACAAACAACCCGTTTTCATTGGTCTGTACGTGCAAATTGCCTGGCGTCAACGAAACGGTTGCCGCGGGCAAATAGTCGCCCGATTCCACATCGTGTACCGATCCGCGAATGGAATATTTTTGAGAAAAAGCACAAAAAAAGCTGAATGCCAGAAACAGCACAGTTATTGATAACCTCATTTAATTTAAAATGTTATCCTTTCAGGACAGGTGAGAAGCATTTATTGCAAACGCCTTCTATGATGACAAAAACTTCTTTTTTAACGAAGTTTTTCGGAAGGTCAGCTTCAAATCGGGTTTTGCCGTGTAAGCAAAGCACATCGTCGCATTTTTCGCAATGAAAGTGTGAGTGCAATTGTTCATTATCGTGTTGATGGCGTGTGAGCGCATACTTAACGGAATTATCGTTCAAGATAATTTTATGAATCACATTTTTCTCCTCCAGCGTTTTTAACGTTCTGTAAAACGTTACCCTGTCAAACAAATCAGGAAACGGTTCTTTTATTTCACTTTCCGACAGTGCTGTATCGCTCTTCAGTAATTCACTCAAAATGAATTTCCTGCAGCCGGTGTTTTTTAAATCGTGTTTATTTAAAATAGCTTCAACCATAATAGAAACAATGCTACAAATGCAACAGTGTTGCAAATATAGGATGGTTTTTTGGATTATGTGCTATAATTGGTGGAAAAATTTCAATAAAAATTTCTTGTTAGTATTATCTTGGAGATTTTTCACGGTGAGAAACAAAAGAAGTACAAAAAATTGTCACCCAATTGCGAGACAACCAAATTCAGTATGTGCAATTGGATTCAAAGTACGATTCTTGGATATTGTCGTTTGATTAAAAAACTGCGGGACAATTTTCATATCGTCCCGCAGTTCAATTGATTTATAATTCCCTTATTTTTATATTTCTGAACCAAACGGCGTAGCCGTGGTCTTGCAGCCCGATGTAGCCTTCCTTGGAAATGCCTTCTTTAAAGCCGGGAAAGTCTTTGAATTTACTATTCTCTACCATTCTGTCCCAATCATCGGTCCACAAGGTATATTCCACTACTTTTACGCCGTTTTGCGTGTGCGTAACTTTGCCGTCTTCCACCCGTATAACAATGGTGTTCCACTGGCCGTGCGGATGCACGGTTTTGGGGTCTGCCGGCAGCATATCATAAAGCGAACCGGCTAAATGGGTGTCAATTTTATTGTCGCTGGCAAACTCATTGTCAAGTATTTGCACTTCGGGAGAGGAGCTAAAAATGGCTCTCCCTTTTTCTTCCCGAACGTAATAAAATATGCCGGAATTGGCTTCTTTTTCCGCTTTCCAATCAATGGACAACTCAAAGTTTTTAAACTTCTTCGGAAAATAAATCATATCGCCACCCACGCCCTGCCCGCGTCTTGCATTTTCGGCTTTGAACACTTTCATAGCGCCGTCTTCAATCACCCAATTTTCGGGCACATCGGTTCCGTTATACTGGCGCCATCCGGTAAAATCTTTTCCGTTGAACAGAAGCTGCCATCCCTGTTGACGCTCCTTGGTTGTTAACTCGTTGGTTTTAGCGCCGCGAGTTGCCGAACAAGAAACTAAAAAGAGCAGCGAAAAAAAGAGCATTGCTGTTGTTTTCATTTGTTTGAAGTTTTAGAGATTAATTATTTGTGTCTGATTTTCTGATTTTTATTTCGAACGCTTTGGATGGATTTTCCTCCAACAACCGCTTTATCTCACTCTGAGTGAAGCCATTGTTAGATAATGCCGGAACAAGTTTTTGGAAAAGAGCAGTGAATCCCCTAACGTCGCCTCCATCCGCTTCAGCGGGATCGTACCAGCCGGCATCGTGCGATAAAAGAACGTTGCTTAAAAGGCCCTCGTCTTTCAACTCCTGAAGCATTCGCACATAATCTTGAATGTTGTCGTCACTCAATCCGTCTAAGCTAACCCACGCTCCTTCACGAGCTAGTTCAATTCGTTTCTGAGAATCACTTTCAGCTTGCGCGTGCACCCATATAAACGCTTCGGGAGCAACACCCTCATTTTTTAAAACGGCAAGCTGTTCGTGGGCAAGATAGGCCGGGCCCGTGTGCGAGACGATAACCAATCCCGTTTCAAGATGCGTTTTGGCTGCTGCCGAAACTAATTTGGAATGCATCTCCGATAAACGGTTGCCATTGACTCCGATTTTAATAAAGCCGGGCCTCACATCGGTGCCATATATGCCGTTTTCCCACTCGTTAATCCAACGTTTCGCCAACTGAGTGGCGCTTTCATCGTAAGCAAATTGAGGAAGATATTTGTTGTCAGACGCGCCATACAATCCGGTATTGGTAAGAATATTTACTCCCGACAGTTTCGATAATTCTTGCAGCAAAACCACATCACGGCCCAGATAATCGGGAGTGCAATCCACAAAAGTCTGGCAACCCAATTTCTTTGCTTCCAGCAAATAAGGCAGCATTTTCTGAACAACTTCATCTTTGTTCCATCTACCGCTATGAATGGAGTCGGCACCAATAAAATCGACTAAAATATGTTCGTGCGTCAAAAACTTTCCGGCGGAATCTGATGCAATGGGCCCGTTCACCGTCATTATTTGCCCCCTGCTATGAGGCGAAACGCAGGCATACAGTAACAGGACAAGAAAAACGAGACATGTGTTTTTTAACATTACAATTTTCTTCACTTTTTCAATGAGTTTTTAAATGGTAATTTTACGAATATAACTAGAATGAAAGAGATTATTTTGTTTTTTCTATCCATCCATCCGTCAATTCAGGATCGTATCCCAAATCTTTCGCTTTATTAAAATCTGCACGAGCGGCTATTTTATCGAATTGTTCAAGACGAACACGTCCACGCAGAAAATAAAAATAGGGATTTTCTCTTTGCGCGGGTTCTGCTGTCCGTAAATCAGCCGATGCTTTAAAAATCTGATTGGTATTCACATAGCATTCCGCACGGTTTAAATAGAAAATGGAATTGGTGGTTTCCGGCGAATCAATTAATTGGGTGTAAATGTGCTCGGCCGCCACCCAGTTGTCATCCAACTTAAACAGCAACGCTTTGCTCAGTTTAGTAAATAAGTGATCGGGGTCTATTTGCTCCGATTTTCTAAAATCGGCTTCGGCTTTGGCTCTATCGTCATTTTCCAAATGCAATATGCCACGGCGATAATAGGCTTCCACATCGTTTTTGTTGAGGCGGATGAGTGAGTTGTAATCTTCCATTGCCTCATCGAACCGGTTTAAATCGCACAAAAGCGACGCGCGATTGTGTAATACTGCCGATTGGTGCGCATTGTTGGCCGTGGCAGCCGTGAAGGATATGTACGCATCGTCCACCAACCCCAGCTGACGCTGCAAGATTCCCAAATTCAGCAGCAAAACCGGGTTGTTTTCGTTAGCAGGTTCCAACGACATGGCTTTTTGAAGCGTAACGGCAGCGCTGTCTAATTGATTGGAATCGATAAAATCGGCCGATTTCTGCACCAATTCTCCATATGTGGCCGATTGCGGCATCATTTTCACACTCAAACAAAGAAATAAGAGGCTGATTATAATTTTCATTTCATCGTTGATAATAAATTCTTTGCAAAAATATACTGTTTTTTGTAATTTTGCGGCTTCCATGTCATTTAAAAATACAAATCAATGTTATTAATTCAAAGTAATTTACCTATAGATTCTGTTTTGGTTGAAAAAGCCTCCGTTCAAACGCCATCGTATGCACAATTATTAAAAGAAGGTGATTTTGAGCAAATGTTGGATAAATTTTTAACTTGGGGAATTGATTTTGCCGGTAGATTGCTGATTGCCATCATTATTTTTCTCATCGGCCGTTTTTTAATATCAAAAATTAAGAACTTAGTTTCCAGAGTATTAAACAAACGAATTAAAGATATTGCTCTGCGAGGGTTTTTACAGAGTTTGGTGCTCACCATTGGGTATACAATTTTAATCATGTTTATTATCAATACGGTGGGAACCAAAACTGTTTCTATTGCCGCACTCATCGCATCGGCAGGTTTGGCCATCGGTTTGGCGGTAAAAGACAACTTGGCGAACTTTGCGGGCGGCGTGATGATTTTGCTGAACAAACCGTTTAAAGGCGGCGATTTTATTAACGCGCAAGATATGGAAGGAACAGTTGAAAGCATTGGTGTGCTGTACACGACGCTGAAAACACCCGATAATAAAACCATTTACATCCCCAACGGCCCGCTATCCACGGGAAATATCATTAACTACAACAGCAGAGACAAAATTCGCCGTTCCGAAATTGTAGTGGGCGTAGAATATGGCAGCGACGTGGAAGAAGTGAAGAGCCTTCTATTGGAAATCGCCCAAAATCATCCAAACGTGTTGGAAAACCCCAAACCCTTTGCACGAATGACAAAAATGAACGATAATTCCATCGATTTTTCGTTCAGGGTATGGATTACAACCGAAAATTACTGGGGAACAACCTTTGACTTAAATGAACAAATATATACCAAATTAATAGAGAAAGGCATCGAAATTCCGTTCCCGCAAATGACCGTGCATTTAGCCAACCAAAATGAATCGGAACAATAGAATTCCTCATTACACACGCATTGCGCGTACGCAGGACGAGGCCGTAAAAAAATTATCGAAGCAAATCTACCTCACAGGCACCATTCGGCTGTTGGTTTTTGTTGTGGGCGTAACGCTCATTTATCTTTTTCACAAAAACGTTCAATTGGTTGTTGCATTGCTAATTGTTTCCGGAATTGTGTTCTTTTTGTTGTTGAAACATTCCGATAAGCTACTGAAGAAGAGAAAATATGCGCAAGCCCTCCAAAAGATTTGTGAAGATGAACTAAAAGCCTTTCAATACGATTACAGCGCTTTTGATGGCGCACCCGAAAAAATTGACCCGACACACGATTTCAGTTTCGATTTGGATGTATTCGGCGAAAACTCGCTATTTCAACTTATCAACCGCTCAACCCTGAGGCTGGGAAAAGAAAAATTAAGTGCATTTTTTCAACATCCGTTGCGCGATAAGCAAAAAATAGAAGCACGGCAAGCGGCTGTGAAAGAACTTGCAGAAAAAGAAGCTTTTTGCCTTCATTTCAGAGCTACCGGCAGCTGCTGCGATGATATTTTTCCCACAGAAAACGATGTAAAGAAAACATTTGCCACTGCATCGCTTTTTAAACATTTTACCTTATGGAAAGCGTTGTGCATAGCGATTCCGCTGGTTTATCTTGTGTACATTTCACTTGCCATTTTTGGCGTTGTGTCAACAAGTTATTTCCTTTATCTTTATTTGGCAACGTTTGCCATTTCGGCCATTCCCTCAAAAGCCATAAAGCGAATTCGTACCAATTTCAACAAGCGCGCCAAGGCATTGGGAGCATACGGTGAACTTTTTAAAATAATTGAAACAGAATCATTTAACTCCAATCTTCTTAAGGAAACACATCGCGAATTAGTCCATAAAACCCCGGCATCAAACGCCATAAAAAAGCTCACAAATTACTGCCACAACCTCGATCTTTCTTTTACCGCGGCCATCTTGTTTCTTAATCCCATCTTTCTGTGGAATGTGCGCTACGCACTACGAATTGAGCAGTGGACGCGCAATTACGCCCACCGGCCCGAAGCGTGGTTTTTGGCGCTGGCAGAAATGGACGCGTTTATTTCGTTGGGAACTTTCGCCCAAAACCACCCCGATTATACCTATCCCACGCTTTCCGATACATTTTGCATAGAAGGAACAGAAGTAGGCCATCCTATAATTCCGCGCGAGCGGTGCGTAAAAAACAATATTTCCATCACCCGAAAACCGTTTTTTATGATCATCACCGGTGCCAATATGGCGGGGAAAAGCACTTATTTGAGGACCATTGGCATAAATCATTTGCTGGCATGCGTAGGGCTTCCGGTTTGCGCAAGCAAATTTCGTTTGTCGCCGGGAAGGTTGCTCACCAATTTACGTACCGCAGACTCATTGGTGAATAACGAATCGTATTTTTTCGCGGAATTAAAACGGTTGCAAATGATTGTGCAATCGCTGGAAAACGGAACGGAAGAGTTGTTTATTATTTTAGACGAGATTCTGAAAGGCACCAATTCCGAAGACAAGCAAAAGGGCTCCTTCGCCTTGATGAAGCGACTAGTTCATTTAAACGGAAACGGAATCATTGCCACACACGATTTGGCACTGGGAGCTCTTGAAAACGAGTTCCCAAACGAAATAAAGAATTTTCATTTTGATGCCAATATCTCCAACGACACCCTGTCGTTTACCTACAAACAGCAACGGGGAATAGCGCAAAATATGAACGCCAGTTTTTTAATGAAAAAAATGGGAATTGTGTAGGAAATAGAGCAAAGATCAAAGACAAAGGACAAAAGAACTTAGACCATCAATCAATTTCCTGCATTTGCGCGTCAATCCAAAGCTGCAATTCTTCTTTGGTTTTGAATGTACAGATTATAAGTTGCGAATATACTAAAAAACGACTTCAAAACTCCGAATTAAAATGGAATTTAATATTCTTAAAATCCTGCTGCGCCATCATAAGCAGATAATTTGATTCTGCCAAAAACACATCCCTACCCTCTTTGTCTTTCGCCATATATTGGTATTTGCGTTTTTTGAAATCTTCCAAATCGGCAGCGCTATCGCTTTCAATCCAGCACGCTTTGTACAGGTTGATGGGCTCCCAACGGCACTGCGCACCATATTCGTGCAGCAAACGATACTGAATAACCTCAAACTGCAATTGCCCCACCGTGCCAATAATTTTTCGGTTGTTAAACTGATTCACAAAAAGTTGCGCCACGCCTTCGTCCATTAATTGTTCTATGCCGCGTTGAAGTTGTTTGGATTTCATCGGGTCGGCATTTTCAATATATTTAAACATCTCGGGCGAGAAACTGGGCAATCCTTTGAAATGCAGTTCTTCGCCCGATGTGAGCGTATCACCAATTTTGAAGTTTCCGTTATCGGGCAATCCTACAATGTCTCCGGCAAAGGCTTCGTCTAAAATTTCTTTCTTTTGCGCCATAAACGCCGTGGGCGAAGAAAATTTCAATTGCCTGTTAAAACGCACGTGCTTGTAATTCACGTTTCTCTCAAATTTGCCCGAACACACTTTCACAAACGCGATGCACGAGCGGTGATTGGGATCCATATTAGCGTGGATTTTGAAAACAAAACCCGTAAACGGCGCTTCGTATGGGTCAACCACGCGTTCTTCGGCCGGCACGGGCTTAGGCGATGGCGCAATTTGCACAAAGCAATCCAGCAACTCCTTCACGCCGAAATTATTGAGCGCGGAACCGAAAAAAACGGGCGCCAGTTTTCCGGAAAGGTATTCATCGCGATTAAATTCGGGGTACACTTCGGTGATGAGTTCCACATCGTCGCGCAACTTTTTGGTTAATCCCTCACCAATATTTTTATCCAACTCCGGCGAATCAATATCCATTTTCACCGATTCGGTCACCACCTGTTTGCTTGGTTTATACAAATCCAAGCTGTTTTGAAACAAGTTGTAAACGCCTTTGAAGCGGTCGCCCATATCAATGGGCCAACTTAGTGGACGAACGGCAATTTTGAGTTCTTCTTCCAGCTCATCCAGCACTTCAAACGGATCTTTTCCTTCGCGGTCGAGTTTGTTCACAAAAATCATCACCGGCGTATTGCGCATGCGGCACACTTCCATCAATTTTCGGGTTTGCATTTCCACCCCTTTGGCAATGTCCACCACCACAATTACACTGTCCACCGCCGTGAGGGTGCGATATGTGTCTTCGGCGAAATCTTGGTGACCGGGCGTATCAAGAATATTGATTTTGTGTCCGTTATACTCGAACCCCATTACCGATGTGGCAACCGAAATTCCACGCTGTTTTTCAATTTCCATCCAGTCGGAAGTGGCGGTTTTCTTTATTTTATTGGATTTCACGGCGCCCGCCACGTGAATGGCGCCACCAAAAAGCAACAGTTTTTCCGTTAAAGTGGTTTTTCCCGCGTCGGGGTGGCTAATGATAGCGAACGTGCGCCGGCGTTGTATTTCTTGTTGTAATGACATAATTTTGTAGGATGTGGGATGCACGATGATGGGTGTACTACAAACTCAACGCTATATCCGCTTTTATATTTAGAGTACGGCAAATGGCGCTTGCTACTTTCAGCGTAGGCTCCGCTTTGCCGGATAGGTACTCGCTTACACGACTTGGCGATACGCCAATGCGTTCGGCAAGCGTTTTTTTCTGCATGTTTTCTTCCTCCAATCGCATTTTTATAACCTCTTTGAAATCAGGTTTGGCAATCGGAAAATGTTTTTTTTCGTATTCCTCCACAATGTCGGACATAAGGCACAACTCTACGCTTTTTGCATCCTCGGATGGCGTTTCTTCCGTAACGAGTGGCAAAAGTTCTTCGATACGAGCAAGCGCCATATTATAAAGACTTTCTGTTATTTCTGTTTTCATATCTGCCAATTTTTAAATGGTTAGACAATCAATTTTATCGTACTCCTTGTGAGTACCGACAAAGCGAATAAAAATACGACCTATGGAAAATTTTATTACAACCACCAATCTAAAATGATTTCCTTTTATATTAAACACATAACGCTGATTACCAATACTGTCAACACTATTAAAGTCTCTTTTTATATCGGTGAAATTTTTCCAATCCGCATTTTGAGCCACCTCATACCAATGCTCTAAAGATGTTCGAACTTCAGGATAAAGCTCATAAAAAAGCCTTATTTTCTTGTGTGATATGATATGCATGACTACTTTTTATAGCACGAAGATACAATATATTATCGAAAAACAAAAACAAACAGACATATCAAGCTGAAAAATTTTGTTTTTCAAAATTTAAAGCAAGTTCTATTTTCTAATTTCTAACGTCTGACTTCTCATTTCTTCAAACATCTCTCCAATCCATCCTCCCACTGTGGAATAACAACGTGAAAAGCCGATTGAATTTTCGACTTATCCAACACGCTGTATAGAGGGCGGCTGGCAGCAGTTTTATATTCGCTTGTAGCTATGGGATTGAGGCGACAACGGGTATTTCCCGTCAGTTCTTGTATCTTTTGCGTAAAGCCAAACCACGTGGTTTCTCCCAAATTAGAGAAATGATAGATGCCTGATTTCCACTCGTCTGTCTCGAGAATAACCAAAATCATTTCGGCTAGGTCTCTGGCATAGGTTGGCGTGCCGTGTTGGTCGGAAACGATATTGAGTTCATCCCGTTCGCTCATCAACCGAAGCATAGTTTTCACAAAGTTATTCCCGAACTCGGAATACAGCCACGATGTACGGATAATGATCCAATCTTTGGCATGTGTTTTTATCGCTTCTTCCCCTTGTAATTTCGATTTTCCGTACACCGAAAGCGGGTTTACGGGTGCTTCTTCATCGTAAGGCTTGTTTGCCATACCGTCGAAAACGTAATCGGTGGAAATATGGATGATTTTCACACCCGATTTTGCCAAGTTTTCGGGCCCGGTGCTGTTTACCGCGTAAGCCAAATCAACTTCCGTTTCGGCTTTGTCCACCGCGGTGTAAGCTGCACAATTTACAATATATTGAATAGCGTTTTCTTGCACAAAATATTGTACTTGATCGGAATCGGTAATATCCAGCGTGTCGGAATCGGTAAAAATAAACCGAAACGGTGAATTCATTCCTTTTTCCAATTGCTGCAAAGCTTTTCCCAATTGCCCGCCAGCACCGGTAACCAGCACATTTTTTTGCACCAATCCGTAATAAACCGTTTGTTTTTGCGCGATATTTTCCGTTCCGCCAAGGTGTTTGCTTGAACCTGTGTAAATTGGCATAAAGTTTTTTTTAGTTTAGTTGTAAAGAAGTAAGCGCCTTATCCATTGCGAGACGCAAGCATGGCAAAAGACGTAGCATTGCAAGAGACGCAAGCATTGCGTCTCTACTCGGTTTTATATTTATCTGATAATAAAGCCAAAAGTTTAGTGATTTGATCTACTGCTTGTTGCGTTTCGCGCGAAATTTCTTTCTGTTGAATTTTCAATAGCAAATACCCGTAAAGCGCCACAAAACAGGTTTCAATTTCGGATACCTCTTTTTGTTGCGATTTGGCACGCAACTCCACAATAAAGGGCAGCGTTTTATAATAGGCCGCGATGTAAAAAGATTCCGCAGGGTCTTTCAACAACCGCAAATGCAAATCGGTTAAATCAATGATAAGGTTTTTATTGATTTGCAAATGCCCTTCGCGTTGCACTCCTTCCATTTTCATCATCGCGATGAGGTTTTCGTACCACGCCACGGCTTCTTGTTTTTCCTCTTCGGAAACCTGTAGAGGCTCCACTAAAAGCGGTTTTATTTTTTCAATATCCAGTTCGCATACGCGCAGGATATCTTCCAACTGCCACATATAGAGCAAGTATTCGGCAATATTTTCCTGTTTTTTTTGTTTTGCGATAAACATAATTGGCTCCGATGAAAAATTGAAACAAGCGGCTTAGTATGTGAGAATTTGCAAGCTGTTTTTGATTTGCGGAACAACCTCAACCTGTATTTTTTCACCGTCTCGGATCACTTCAATCTCGAGCGCGCGAGGCGTTGTCCAATCAACATATTGATTGAAGTTGAACAAGTAAGAAAACCCTGATTTATACCTTTTGTTATCGCCGATGGCTTTGGAAATGCTGTTGTAGTGCGTTACATCCCAATACATTGCCTCCTGAAAACCATTGGAGTCGGTATATCGTGTACTTTTATCGCGGTAATTCATCGTTTCGGCAAGAAAACGACGGTACCCTTCGGTGAGCGATTGCGACGTGTGATTAAAATTTTGTCTACCAATTTTGTTCACCACATCGCCGTACCTGATTCCGGCAAATGCCGCCGGCGAACCGGGATCGACATACACCACAGTTTTCAAGTCGTTCATATTGTAGGAAAGGCCTGTGTAGTTGTATTTCAAAGACTTCACCTGATACGTTGCCAGCGATGCGCTTCCGGCATAAGGAAACTTTTGAAGCATCAGCGGCAAGTTCATTTCAAGGTAATCAATCAGCCCGTAATTCCCGCTGAGTCGTTCTTTAATTTCGCTCTCCCACATCAACGTCATTTCGCCGGGTTGCACAAATTTTCGGTCGTAAAACCGATAACCAAACTCCACATTGAAAGGAATATCATCAATTCTCACCGCTTCCGAAGGATTGTAAACAGGGATTTTCACCATTCGCTTGTTGCGCATATCGAATCGCCAAACCGGCTGGTAACTACCCAAGGTGGGCGACTCGGGTTTGAAAGCCGAGTTACTCTCGTAGCTGTAAAAAGTTTGAATGATAAAATCGGGGTCCTCCTCGTCGTGGCGCAACCCTCTGGCTTGCAAAGCCCGCGTGAAAATCGCGTTGATGCGCTCATCCAGTTCGCGCGTGCTTTCATCCGAAGGCGCAAAACTAAAAGTGCGGTAGTTGTGGTATTGCGCTTCTTCGTTGGTTTTCGTTTTTACGGGCATAATAAAACGCCGATCTTGCACATCCTCAAGGCTATAAAACGCGAAAACGGGCGCCAATTGCGCTTCGGTAATGCCATCGGCCCGACGGCAATCTTTGGCGATAACCATCTCTTTAAACGTGGATTCCATATTTCGGATAGAGATGTCCATTTCGGTTTCGTTGATGCCAAACCACGACATAATGGTTTCATATTTTTGCAAATAGGTTCCCTTGTCGTTTACTTCTAAAATAATATCGTTTAGTTTCAGGCCGGCCTTTTCGGCGGGCGACCCGGGCGTAATGTTCACAATAACCGGCTCGCCATATCCCCAACTTCTGTCGTTGCTAATTTCAAAAACAAAACCCAAATTGCATGTTAAATCAGATGATTGCGCCATCAACTTGGGAGTACAAAATAAAATGAGAAGAAGAGTATAAATAATTTGTTTCATTTACTGTAATTTTTTGTATTAACTATCGGTAAAGAAACGACAAAGATATGCGTTTTTTTTCAATTTTATTTTATGGAGTTTATTTTAAAGCCAAAACTAAAAGAGATTTGCACATTTTCTTTATCTTTGTCTTATTGGATTGAATCAATTTAAAAAAGCAGCGTATGATACTCGACCATCTTTCTAATGCAGCCAATTATTTTAATTTGCACCCGTTGTTTGAAAAAGCATTCGACTTTGTGAAGACAATGGATTTACAATCAGCACCAACGGGCGTAACGGAAATTGATGGCCCCCATCTTACACTTTCGGTGGTAGAAACTACCATGCGAAGCAAAAAAGAGGCTCAACTCGAGACACATAAGCGCTTTATTGACATTCAAATACCCATCGCTAAAACAGAAACTTTCGGATGGAAAGCCTTGTCGGATTTATCGCCATCAAACGGATACGATGAAGCAAACGATTTTGAACTGCACACCGATTCTCCCAGCACGTACATTGACGTGACACCCGGAGAATTTATCATTTTCTCGCCCGAAGACGCGCACGCGCCATTGATTGGCGAAGGAAAAACAAAAAAAATCATCATCAAAGTAGCTGTTATTTGATTCAAAAAGAATATGTTGGAAATTTTAAAAAACGATCCTTACTTAGAACCATTTTCCAAAGCCATTGAAGGAAGGCACGATTATTTTCTGCAGCGCGAAAAAGAACTCACGCAAAACGGCAAAATATCGCTTTCCGATTTCGCTACCGGATACCTGCATTTCGGCTTGCACAAAACCGCCGATGGCTGGATATTTCGCGAATGGGCGCCCAACGCCACGGAAATTTTCCTTGTGGGCACGTTCAATCAATGGCAACGATTGGAATCTTATCGCCTAAAACGCAAAGAAAACGGCGTGTGGGAACTCAAAGTGCCGTTGGAACGCATTCACCATCTCGATTTGTTTAAATTGTGGGTGAGTTGGGAAGGTGGTTCCGGTGAACGTATTCCCGCGTGGAGTAAAAGAGTGGTGCAAGACGCAGCCACACACATTTTCAGCGCGCAAGTGTGGGAGCCGGAGGAGAAATACGTTTTTAAACATACGGGATTTGTGCCCGACACATCGCCACTTTTAATTTATGAATGCCATGTGGGAATGGCTACCGAGGAAGGGCGCGTGGGCACGTACAACGAATTTCGCGAAAGAATTTTGCCCCGCGTAAAAGAGAACGGCTACAATGCTATTCAAATGATGGCCATTCAAGAGCACCCCTATTACGGCTCGTTTGGCTACCACGTTTCCAGTTTTTTTGCTCCTTCGTCGCGAAGCGGCACACCCGACGAACTGCGCGCCCTTATAGACGCGGCGCACGAAATGGGCATTGCGGTTATTATGGATATTGTCCATTCGCACGCAGTAAAAAACGATGCCGAAGGCATTGCACGGATGGACGGGTCGGTAGATTTGTACTTCCATAGCGATCCCGAACGCCGTAACCACCGCGCGTGGGACTCGCTGTGTTTCGATTACTCCAAACCCGAAGTACTTCATTTTCTTCTCTCTAACTGCAAATATTGGCAAGAAGAGTATTTGTTCGACGGCTTCCGTTTCGACGGCGTTACTTCTATGATTTACAAAAGCCACGGCTTGGAAGAAAATTTCACTTCATACGAAGACTACTACAATTTGGGGCAAGACGGAGACGCCATTTGCTATCTCACCTTGGCCAACAAACTTATTCACGAAGTGAACCCCAACGCCATTACCATTGCCGAAGAAGTGAGTGGAATGCCTGGCCTGGCACTAAAACCCGAAGAAGGAGGCTATGGTTTCGATTACCGTATGGCGATGAACATCCCCGATTTCTGGATTAAGATTATCAAGGAGCGGGCCGATGAGGAATGGCATCCATCGGCTATTTGGTGGGAAACAACCAACCGCCGTGCCGATGAAAAAACCATTTCCTATGTGGAAAGCCACGACCAAGCGCTGGTGGGCGACAAAACCGTCATTTTCAGGCTTATCGATGCGGATATGTATTGGTTTATGTCGAAATTCACGCAAGAGTCACTTACCGTTGACCGTGGCATCGCGCTGCACAAAATGATTCGGTTGGTAACCGCCACCACAATGAACGGCGGCTACCTGAATTTTATGGGAAACGAATTTGGCCATCCCGAATGGATCGATTTTCCTCGCGAAGGCAACAACTGGTCGTACCAATACGCCCGACGGCAATGGAGTTTGGCCGATGACACGACTTTAAAATACCATTATTTGGGCGATTTCGATAAGGCGATGCTGCAACTCATTAAATCGGTTCCCGATTTTCAAGCGTTGCCCATCGTGAAAATGTGGGACAAAAACGACGATAACATCCTAGCTTATTCGCGCGGCGATTTATTGTTTATCTACAATTTTCATCCCGAAAAATCGTTTAGCGATTACGGCATTTTGGTGTCGCAAGGCGAATACAAAATCATTCTCGATACCGACAGCCGCGAGTTTGGCGGCTTTGGCCTCAATGACGACAGCATCCACCATTTCACACAATTCGATCCGCTGTACGCGAAAGACGATAAAGGTTGGTTAAAAACCTACCTTCCCGCGCGTTCGGCATTGGTGTTGAAAATCCAAAAGTGATTCAATTGATGTTCAGTTGTTATTAGATAGACATTCGGTTGTTAGTCGATAGATATTCAATGGTTATTAGATAGATAATTAAAAAACAATTAATTACACATATACATGAAATTATATCCACTCAAGTTTAATCCCATCCTCAAATCTATTATTTGGGGTGGTTCAGATATTTGCGAATTTAAAAACATTACACCCAAGCAAGACGGCATTGGCGAAAGCTGGGAAATTTCGGCTGTGCCGGGAAATATTTCCGTTGTTTCGGAAGGCGAAGCCAAAGGAACAACCTTGCAAGAGCTTATCCAACGCGAAAAAGGAAAACTGGTGGGCGAAAAAGTGTATGCGCAATTTGGCGATACTTTTCCGCTGCTCATCAAATTTATCGACGCGAGAGACGATTTATCCATCCAGGTACACCCTAACGATGAACTCGCCAAAGAACGACACAATTCTTTCGGAAAAACCGAAATGTGGTACGTGATAAACGCGGCACCGGGCGCCTTCCTTTACTCCGGTTTTGAGCAGAAAATCTCCCCCGATGAATACGTTGAAAAAGTGGAAAACAACACGTTTACCGATACACTAAAGAAGTATCACGTGCAAGCGGGCGATGTGTTTTTCCTTCCCGCCGGCAGGGTGCACGCCATTGGGGCGGGGTGCTTTATCGCGGAAATTCAACAAACCTCAGACATCACCTATCGCATTTTCGATTACAACCGAAAAGATGCGCAAGGAAACAGCAGAGAACTTCATACAGATCTGGCAAAAGATGCTATTGATTACACCGTATCTAATTCATACAAAACGGAATACAACAAAAACACGAACCATCCCGTTAAATTGGTGAAAAGCGATTATTTCATCACCAATTTATTGGAACTGGACGTGGCGATGACACGAAAATACGCCGGCCTCGACTCTTTTGTCTTTCTTATTTGCGTGGCGGGACATTGCACGGTGAACGACAACAAAGGCCATTCCGTTTTCCTCCAAAAAGGCGAATCGATGCTTATCCCTGCCGATACGGAAACGGTAAACATCATTCCCAGCGAGGCGAGCACAATTTTAGAAACATACCTACCCTAAACCTCAAAAAAAAGTGCAAGGTATTTTATTGATTAATGTGGGTACGCCCAAAAGCACGACGATACCGGATGTACAGCGATTTATTTCCGATATGTTGTCCGACCCGCTGCTTACCGGCAAATCGGAATGGCTGTCGAAAACGCTTGCGCGAAACGTTATTTCGCCTCTCGCTGCCGCCAAATCAGCGGAAAAATACAGGCAGGTTTGGCGCCAAGACGAACCGCGCATCTCGCCGCTCATTTATCATATGCAGCGGTTTGCGAAAGCATTGGAAACGAAGAAAAACATTCCCGTGGAAATTGCGATGCGCTATGGTGAACCCGATATTTATTCGGCGTTAAAAACATTGGAAAAGAAGTGTCCTTTGTTGCACGAAGTGATTGTTTTTCCCATGTATCCGCATTTTGCGCAATCCACAACACAAACGGCGAAAGACGAAATAGGCAGAATTTTTTACAAACGGCCGCAATCTTTTCGCTTGAAATTTGTGGAGCCGTATTTCGATCATCCCGCTTTCATCAACGCGTTGGCAGAACACGCCCGCCCCTATCTTAACGATGTGGACAGGTTGGTGTTCAGCTACCACAGCCTTCCCGTGAAGCAAGTGGAAAGCGCGTGGAAGAAAGGAAAAGAGTTCGATTATGTGTATCAATTGAAAGAAACCAACCGGCTGTTTGGCGAAAAATTAAATATCGACCCGCATCACACGTTGCTTTTGTACTCTTCGTCGCGCGGGCACCGATGGCTGAAACCGTTTTTGGAAACCGATATTGGCGATTTACCCGCCCTCGGATGGAAAAAAGTAGCGGTAATGGCGCCCGGTTTTCCGGTAGATAATATGGAAACGTTATTCGATATTGATATTGAAGCGCGTGAATTGTTTATGAAAGCCGGCGGTGAAAAGTTTGTTTTCATTCCCTCGCTCAACGACAGCGACTTGTGGGTGGAAGCCGCTTGGAAAATAATTATGGGAGTGTAAGGAAATTGTTAAAAATGTCCCTGTCTCATAATGCAGGTCGATATCTGATGTAGAAAAGAGCCTGAAAGGGTCGTTTATTTCAGCCCAACGTAAAATGTTGGGTACCAAAATCATTACCAAAGAAGTCATGAAAGGAAGAAATATCAAAAAAATGAAAACTATTTACTCCATTCTCTTTGCTATTTGCTCTGTGTCCATTTTTTCGCAAGTGCCACAGAACATCGAAAGCGAGCTGGTTTTGCTCAACGTGCATACCGGAAAAGAAAAAGTTATTTTGCGCGAAAAACGCCATTTTGAAGCGCCAAACTGGTCTCGCGATGGAAAATTTCTGATTATCAATTCCGGTGGAAAAGTAGAAAAAGTAGCGGTAAACGGCAAAAAACTCGGCATTATCGATACCGGCTTTGCCGATCAGTGCAATAACGACCACGGATTGACCCTCGATGGAAAATGGCTCATTGTCAGTCATAACGACCCGCGGGTTTCGTCATCGGGTGGAAATTCCCGCATATTTATTCTGCCCGCCATTGGTGGCGTGCCTCGCCTTATAACCGCCAACTACCCAAGTTATTGGCACGGCGTAAGCCCCGACAATCAGTGGGTGGTTTACTGTGCTATGCGCAACGGCGAGTGGGACGTTTATAAAACGCACACCATCACCGATGAAGAAATTCGCCTCACCGATGCCGAAGGCTTAGACGACGGCCCCGAATACAGCTACGATGGCCAATGGATTTACTTCAACAGCCACCGCACCGGCCGAATGCACATTTACAGAATGCGACCCGATGGCAGCGAACAAACCCAACTTACTTTTGACGATTACGACAACTGGTTCCCCCACCCCGGCCCCGATAACAAGAGCGTGGTGTACATCGCGTACCTCGAGGACCAGCAAGGCGGCCACCCTTTCGGGAAGGACGTTAAACTTCGTTTATTGGATGTGGAAACCATGCAAGTGCGCGATATAACACCGGTTTTCTACGGCGGACAAGGAACAATAAACGTACACAGCTGGTCGCCCGACGGAAAAAGCATCGCTTTTGTGAGATACATTAACAACGACTGATTATGAAGTTTGGAAAAGTAGAAAATCCGCAGGAAATCGATTTTAAAATTCCCCCCGATAACCCGCAAACAAAAACGATACTGAAGAGCACATCGGGTGACGAATTTCACGCGTATATCGGTTGTGCCAAATGGAATAGAACCGATTTGAAAGGCTTTTATCCGCGGGGCACAAAAGATGAGTTGACGTATTATTCACGCCAATTCAACTCCATTGAGCTCAACTCACTGTTTTACGGAATGCCCAAAACGGAGCAAATTAAAAAGTGGAAAAACAAAACACCCGAAAACTTTAAATTCTTCCCAAAAATAACCAATTCCATCAGCCATATGCGGCGATTGAAGAATGTGGAACAATTAACGGAAAGTTATTGCGATGCCATTTCGCATTTCGAAGAAAAATTGGGAATGTGCTTTTTGCAACTTCACGAAAACTTTGGCACAAAGGAGTTTGACACGCTGAAATCGTTTATCGAGTCGTTTCCCAAAGCCATTCCTTTGGCAGTGGAAGTGCGCAGCAAAGATTGGTTTTCCGATAAAAGAATCTGGGAAAAATATTGCGCACTGTTGCAAAAGCATCATATGGCCAACATTATTGTGGATACCGCCGGCCGGCGCGATATGATGCATATGCAGCTTACTTCGCCCGTAGCGTTTGTGCGTTTTGTAGGTTGCAACGTGGAAGAAATCGACCGTCAACGTATTGATGATTGGGTAAAGCGCATTGCCGCTTGGAAAAAAATGGGTTTGCAGCACTTATATTATTTTGTGCACCAAAATGTGGAGACATCGTCGCCCAAGTTTTGCGCTTATCTTATTGAACAACTCAACAAAAAATTAAAACTAAACATATCTGTCCCTAAAATGGCAGATGAAATATCTAAAAAATCAACCAGATGAAAAAAATGATTTTCACAGCCATCTTTGTTTCTGTGGCGCTACTAACAGCTTGTACCAATACCGAAAAGAAACAACCTTCCACTCCGGCTGAGGCAGATATGCCCGACTCTACCACGTATCCCATACCGGAAAATTACATGGTAACTGATGGGTTACATACCGATACGCTCATTTTCAAAAACTTTGGAATGGGAGATTTGGCACATTTTGAATTTCACGATGAGGCGGGCAAACTTTACGATTTTAATGTGGTGGATGATTCGCGCTACAATCTCCTTACAGATGCAACGGAAGATTTTAGCGAAGAGGGAGGTTATGCAGCTAATGAGGCGTACGTAAACAGAAAGTTTATTGTTACCTGGCGCACACTGAAACTAAACCGCGAACCAAAAGATGAAATGGAATTTTATTATCAAGAGTATAACGAAGTTATCCTCTTGGAGTTGGTGGAAGAATAGTTTAGGAGTAATAAGTTTTGGCTAAAGCCTGCTCCCAGCAAATATTGCGCCACGAGTTAAAACTCGTGGTAATTGCTTGCGTGTGAATTGATTTATATGAGAGTTATTTTAATATTTCAACACCCACGCGTCGCGATGGTTGGGATAGTTCTTGTGAATTTCTGCGGTATAGGATTCCGCTTCAGATAAGCTTGAAAACGAAGCCACATACACATCAATACGTCCTTTGCGTTCCAACCACGAGGTCTTAGAAAAGCCCTCTTCTTTCAAGGTCTTTGTAATTTGTTCCGCCACATCCGTGCGTTGGTACACACCCATTACCACATAAAATACAGGTGTTTCTGAAGATTTGATTTTCGATTGAACGACAGCGGGCGCGCCATTTTCTTCAACAGAAGGCTGTAAATTTTCTGAAGCAACTGCTTCGGTTTCTGTGGCAGGCGAAATAGCCACAGGTTGCTCCTGCGGTTTTTGTTTCCTCCATCCCATTTCCGACATTATCTGCGCGTTTTGACGATCTGTTGGCACATCGTTAAACGGAAGAATGATCATAAGCAACGCGATAGCCGCGGCCGCTGCTGCTCCAATGCCAAGATGGCGAATAAGCGCCTTTTGGTTTTCGGGCTTTGCCACAGGAGTAGCGGGCTGCATTTGAATCAACGGTTTTAAGGAAGCTTTTCCCAGTCCGAAAAGTGACGGGCGTACAAACTTTTTCGGTGTATAAACAAAACGTTTGTCGTCGTTCATCGTAAACGAACCCAACTTGCCCAATTCCACGTGCTTTTGAGCGCGTAAGTGGTCTTTTAATTCGTCCACAGCCACTTCAATTTTTCGCGAAGCCGCTTCAAACGACAAACCATCCGTCTTCATATACGATTGCGCCAGCAAACCGTCGTTGTGGCTTAAATCGCGGTTAAACACCAGTTCGAACAATGGCACATTAAACGTGGAGATGCCGTCTTTTTTCGATGGAATGGAATTGACCACAAAACCGCCCAAATCGGGAACGATAACACAATTGTGCTCGTGCAACAAAAACTCAATGTGGGAAATTAGTTGATTCATATGGGCAAAGATAAAAAATATCGGTTATACACGGGTAGAAATTCGGAAAAAGTTATCATCAATCCCGCACTTTTTTGGGGTTT
Organism: Bacteroidota bacterium; assembly: GCA_023388315.1. GTDB lineage: Bacteria > Bacteroidota > Bacteroidia > Bacteroidales > Dysgonomonadaceae > JAEWGM01. The sequence goes on from JAEWGM010000001.1 coordinate 24,160, forward strand.
CGGTTGGCAAAATCCTTCCAATCGCGGTATTTCACTTCATCCGATGACGGTTTTAGCTGGTAAAAATGGCACAATGCCGCCGCCAAACCATCGGAAGCATCCAGCTGCTTCAACATATTTTCATCCGGAATATGCAGTATTTTCTGCAACATATACGCCACTTGCTCCTTGGCGGCACGTCCATTTCCGGTGATGGCCATTTTAATTTTCAGCGGCGCGTATTCAAAAATAGGGATGTCGCGCGAAATAGCGGCTGCCATAGCCACGCCTTGTGCACGCCCCAACTTGAGCATACTTTGCACGTTTTTTCCGAAAAAGGGTGCTTCAATGGCCACTTCATCGGGAAGATATTCTTCGATAAGCCCAATAACGCGCGCGTAAATTTTTGCGAGTTTCAGGTAATGATCGCCGTACTTTCCCAGTTGCATCACTCCCATTGCTTCCATATGCGGTTTGTTGTCGATTACACGCAAAATGCCGTATCCCATTACCTGCGTTCCGGGGTCGATGCCCATAATGATGCGTTCTTTCTGCATAGGTTAATAATCGATGGTTTGCATAATGGTGGAAAAGCCGATAAGTTTTTCCTTGAATTTTTTCAATAGTGGTTCGTAAACGGCATTGCTTTCTTGGGTGTTCCATTTTTCCAGCGTTGCCAAGTCGGGCGCGGAAAATTCCATGGCGAAAGACAGACCTTCATCTTCTTCCTTACCGAAAACCCGTGCCAACCGGGCAGATTGTAACAATCCACTGCGAGTGGAAGCAGGAATAAATATTTGTAGCATGTATTCGATAAAATCCTCCTGGATTTCGTTTTCTACGTGAAAAGTGGTGTTGAAAATAATCATAAAGAGGATTTTTTTAATAATTGTGTCTCATTTCGATTGCAAATATAAACAAAATCTTTATCTTTGCCGAACGAAACGGGGGATTAGCTCATCTGGCTAGAGCGTTTGACTGGCAGTCAAAAGGTGATCGGTTCGAGTCCGATATTCTCCACAAAAAAAGGATTTCCGTTTTTTCAGAAATCCTTTTTTCTTTTACTTCTTTTTTTACCATACCACAATTTCATCTGCAAACAGCCAGCCGCCTCGGTTTCCGTTCGACACCGCTTTCACGCGAATATAACGCGCCTCGTCGGTGCCTTTCCATTCAAAAGTCTGAAAGAGAGTACCTTCTTCGTCTTTGGATATGGTGTTTTCGATGGTGGAAATTTGGGTAAAGTTTGCTCCGTCTTCGGATGCTTCAAAGGTAACCTGCTTAGGAAACCAAATCCAGGCGTTTCCGTTTTGAAGGAAATTCATGCGGATATTGGAAATGTTTTCCTTTTCACCTAAATCAATAATCAACTCAACTTCAGGTAAATTGAATCCTTGCCAAAACCCATCACCGTGCGAAAGGCCGCCCGGCAAGCCGTTCACTAATGCTTTTTCGCCTCCGGCGGGATAGTATTGACTGAAAGGCGTGACGTAATTCACCGGCGCGCCAATGGCTTTGTGGTAGTCGATGCGGCGTCCAACCACGTCACCGATGGCTTTCCCATCCCGAAACAATTGTGCTCTCAACAAGGCGGAATCTGTTACAGAAATGGGTTGTTCGTATAACGAAGCCTCTGCTCCGGGTTGTGAACCATCCGTGGTATATCGAATTTCCACAGGATACAATTCAGAAGTTAAATCCACCAAAATGGCGTTGTTTGCGGTATCTTCGCGCAACGTGATAAAAGGCTCTTTGCTCAATGTGTAAGTGTTGTAGCCTTGTGCTTGTAAAACGGGAATGGCGTTGTTCACCCGTTTGCGAAAATTTTCCCACGATTTGTTTTCCGGCTGTGTCCAAGCCACTTCGGCAAGCGCCAGCAAGCGTGGGTAAATCATAAACTCCATATGCGCTTCGGTAGCGATATATTCTGCCCACAAATTTGCCTGAACACCCCACACACGGCCGGTTTCATCAACCGACAAGCTATCGGGGACAGGGTTGTATGAATACACTTTTTCTACGGGGAGAAATCCACCGATGGCTTCCGGCAACTTGTCGGGTGTACCTTGATAAGAATCAAAATAGCAAAATTCACCCGGCGTCATAATTACCTTATGCCCATCGCGTACCGCGTCGATGCCAATTTTTTCGCCGCGCCACGCCATCACCACGGCGCTTTTGTCTAATCCGCCTTCGAGTATTTCATCCCAACCGATGAGTTTTCGCCCTTTGGAATGAAGAAATTTTTCGACGCGGCGAATCAGATAGCTTTGCAATTCTGCCTCGTTCTTCAATCCTTCTTGCTTAATGCGCGCTTGGCACTTCGGACAAACTTTCCAATGCTCTTTGCTGGCCTCATCGCCGCCAATGTGGATGTATTCCGAAGGAAAAATATCAATGACTTCTGAGAGTACGTTCTCCAAAAACTCAAACGTCTCCTCATTTCCAATGCAAAACTCGCTGCTGGTATAAGGTTTCTCTGTGCACGCCAAATGCGGATAAACGGCCAGCACCTCCTCCGAATGGCCCGGCATTTCAATTTCGGGGATTACCGTAATGTGCCTTTCGGCAGCGTAGCGCACCAACTCGCGCGCTTCATCTTGGGTGTAATATCCTCCGTAAGCGCCGGGCGTGCCCTCGGGGACATACTTGCGGCCCGAATTCCACCAATCTTTCCACAGCGGCTCCATACGCCATGCAGCAATGCCGGTGAGTTCGGGGTATTTTTTAATTTCGAGCCTCCAGCCGGGGCCATCGGTTAAATGCCAGTGAAAACGGTTGAGTTTCAGGCGCGCCATAATATCGATTTGCTTTTTCAAAAAATCCATCGAAAAGAAGTGACGCGATACATCCAAATGCAAACCGCGATAGGCAAACCGCGGACTGTCGGTAATTTTTAGATAAGGAATTTTTGTGTTGTTTTCCGATAATTGAAGCAATGTATGCAAACCATAAAACAACCCCGTTTCACCTGAAGAAGAAACTACTACGCCATTTTTATTAACCTTAAGTTCATATCCTTCATCGGCATCTTCAATGAGCCGGAACTCCACTTTCACACCATTTTCCGATAAAGGGAGATCGGTTGTGGCGAAGTAGTTTTTCAGGTTTTGAACGGTTTCATCATCAAAGGCATTTGTGGCAAAGGTGAATCCCGATTGTATATCCAACGAGTCGGCACACACTTCAACAGAATTGGGTTTGGGAATTAATTGCAATGAATCTTCCGATTGTACGCTTGCGCGTGAATTGCACGAAACAATTGCCAAGAAAATTGTTCCCAGCAAAAAATAAGTTGATAACCTATTCATAAACAAATTAGTATTTTATATTTTTAAACAACACCCGATTCTCGCGCGCTTCATTCAATCGTCTTAAAATGTTTTCGCGCCCGAGTTTTGAAAAGTCGGAATTTTCGTTCCCGGTAATCAAATTGAGCAACTCGCGCAATTCGTCATCGGAAAACTCTTCCATTATTTTATCGAATGGTTCTTTGACTCCAATCTCAAACCGGATAAACGCCAAACGCGATTTAACGGTGGGAAAATCGGGCGCAATTTCATACAGTTCCTCCAAATACTCGGCGGCTTTTTCATATTTCTCCTGCGCCACATTAATGTTGGCCAAGCGGTCTAAAATATCTTCGTTACCTTCGGAAATAAGCGCCGCTTTCATATATGCCGCTTCGGAACGGACAAAATCGCCATCATAAAACGCCAACTCCCCTTCCAACATATAGTAGTCGAGGGAATCTTTTTCGTCGTCAGGAATTTGGTGGAAAAGCTCTTTGGCTTTCGCCAGTTCTTCTTTATTGATGTAAACAAACGCCCGTTTTGCCAGAATATTTTTCGGGCCGAAGATTTCTTCTTTTTTATCGATGATTTTCATCATCTCGTCATATTCTTCCATCGCCTCGTAAGCTTCAAGAAGGGAGTCGTAGAGCGATTCGTCGTTGGGCGCCTCTTGCAGGCATTGCTCAAAAATGCGGATTGCTTCCTCCACGTTATCGTTTAGATAAAGCGATAATGCTTTCATTTTCAGCACCGGAATATCGTTATCGTTGATGGTGAGCGCGAAATCGAACGAGTCGATGGCTTTGTCATATTCACCGTTCATGGAATACAATTTGCCGATGTTTACCCATCCGTCAAACGAGTAAGGATCGATGTCGAGCAAGCGGTTATTGAGTTCAATGGCGCGGCTGAAATTGCCTTTCATTTCGTAAGCATACGCCAAGTCGATAAGCACATCGGGGTTGGCATCATCAATTTTCATGCTTTCTTCCAGAAAATGGATAGCGTAATCAAACATGTCCACATCATTGAGCAGAAAGCCGGTTTCGATGATGAAAATGTACAGATCGTCCTCCGGTAAATCCTCATCCAGCGTTTGCTTGATGATTTTATCCGCCTCGGGGAATCGGTTTAAATGCAACAAACTTTCTATTCTGATCAACGGCACGTCAATGTCACCGTCATCGGGAATTTGTTTGATGTATTCCAGCGCCTGTGTGTATTGCTCCGAAAAGACAAGCGTTTTGGCTTTCAACACCATCAAATGTGGGCTCCCGGGATGCATTTTCAACCCTTCGGTGATGAGCACATGGGCTTCTTCGTTGTCGCCATGCATATTGTAGTACTCGGCTAAAACGGCGAACTCGTCGGCATCGAAATAAATATGTTTGCCAAGCGCGCGCATTTGCTCGTACTTTTCTACTAAATCGGTTATGTTGAAGTCTTCGTTCATTTTTTTTCTGCGTTGAGCTCTGGGCCCTGGGCGTGGGGTGTAGAGACGTTGCATGCAACGTCTCTACTTGTGTTTCTTCCACGAATCCCTCAGCGCCACCGTGCGGTTAAACACCAGGTGCTCGGGTGTGGAATCTTTATCTACATTAAAATACCCGATGCGTTGAAACTGAAAACTATCCAACGGTTTGGCATCGGCTAAATATTCTTCTACTTTACAATTTTTCTTCACGATTAGCGAATCGGGATTCAACAGTTCGCGGAAATCTTTCTCTTTTTCGCCTGCGGGGTCTTCCACCATAAACAAGCGGTCGTAAAGGCGCACTTCGGCATCAATGGCGTGTGCAGCCGATACCCAGTGAATGGTGCCTTTCACCTTGCGGTTTGAATCGGGCATTCCGCTCTTTGTCAGCGGGTCATACTCGGCGTACACTTCGGTAACGTTGCCCTTGTCGTCTTTTTTGCAGCCCGTACATTTCACGATGTAGCCATTTTTCAGGCGCACCTCATTGCCCGGCGTGAGGCGGAAATATTTTCGGGGCGCGTCTTCCATAAAGTCATCGCGTTCAATCCATAGTTCACGCGAAAATTTCACTTTGCGGGTTCCCATCGATTCATCTTCGGGATTATTGATGGCTTCCATTTCCTCTACTTGCCCTTCGGGGTAGTTGGTGAGGATAAGTTTTATGGGGTCTATCACGCCCGATACGCGCACGGCTTTTTTGTTGAGGTCTTCGCGCACGGCAAATTCCAGCAACGACACATCAATCATTCCATCGTATTTGGTGTAGCCGATACTGTCCACAAAATTGCGGATGGATTCGGGCGTGTAACCGCGACGGCGCAACCCCACGAGTGTGGGCATGCGTGGGTCGTCCCATCCCGAAACGAGTTTTTCCTGCACCAGTTGCAGCAGTTTTCGCTTGCTCATCATCGTGTAAGTGAGGTTCAAACGATTAAATTCGTACTGGCGTGGACGATAATCGCTGTCCATCAATTGATCGATAAACCAATCGTAAAGTGGACGATGCACTTCAAATTCCAACGTGCAAATGGAGTGTGTTACACCTTCGAAATAATCGGATTGCCCGTGCGCGAAATCGTACATCGGATAGGCTTTCCACTTGGTTCCGGTGCGGTGGTGCGGAATGTGGATGACGCGGTAGATAATGGGGTCGCGGAAGTGCATATTGGACGCCGCCATATCGATTTTTGCGCGCAAAACCATTTTTCCTTCGGGAATTTCGCCGCTGTTCATTTTGTGAAACAGGTCGAGTGATTCCTGAACGGGACGATCGCGATATGGGCTGTGCGTGCCGGGAACGGTGGGCGTTCCTTTTTGTCGCGCGATTTCCTCTGCCGATTGTTCGTCAACATATGCCTTGCCTTCTTTAATCAGTTGCACGGCAAAATCCCACAACTGTTGGAAATAGTCCGACGCGTAATACACATTTTCCCAATGAAAGCCCAGCCATTCAATGTCTTCCATAATGGCATCCACATATTCTACGTCTTCTTTCACGGGATTTGTGTCATCGAACCGAAGGTTACACGTACCGCCGTATTTTTGCGCGATACCAAAGTCGATGCACACCGCTTTTGCGTGTCCGATGTGCAGGTAACCGTTGGGTTCGGGCGGGAATCGCGTTTGTACGCGTCCGTCGTTTTTGCCTTCTTTTACATCCTTTTCTACAATTTGCTCGATGAAATTGAGACTTTTTTTGTTCTCTTCGTTGTTGGGGATTTCTTTATTTTGTTCCATTTTTTATATAGTTTTGCCGCTTTACTGTTGCCGCCAGATAATGGATTTTTTATTTTGCTAAATTTATTATTTCTTTTTTCAATTTGGGTAGATGACGCACAATCACACCCCAAATTATCTCATTGTCAATTTTATCGTAACTATGAATAACACGATTTCTTAACGCTATAATTTGTCTTTTACTCGAAATTGGTATATCAGGATTCAATTTATCCAGTTTATTCATAGCTTCGCCAATTATTTCAAATTCACGCTCTACTGCACGCCGAAGCATTTTATTTTTAAGATAAAGATTGAAGTCTCTATTTTCACCTAAATAAGACTCGATGGAAAGAACCGCTTCCTTTATATCCGTTAAATATTTCTGTATCAAATCATCCATACAATTGAATTTTTGATTCATTTACCGATTTTATGAAGTAGGGATTAGATAGTGAGTTTTCCGTAACTAAATCTACCGAACGTTGAAAAACCTCTTCCATTTTCTCCGCCATATCAAAATAATTATCGGCGTATTCACCATAATCCATCGGATGAAACGAAACAAGCAAATCTATATCGCTTAACTCCGTAAACTTGTCAGAACATACAGAGCCAAAGGCAAAAAGCGATTTCACATTATGCGTTTTGCAAGCCGCCTCAATTTGTTTTAAATTATTTTGTAAAATTGCATTCATTACTGAGTTCTTGCTGTATTATTGTGAATATTTTCAATCAGTTTTTTTCGTTTAATTGCTATTATATTCATTATTGTTGCTACTATTTGAGAATCAATTTTCTATTTTATCAATTTCCTGGTTTCCACTTCTTGCAGTACTCCTATTTGCTGAATAGCAATTTTGTTGAGTTTTATCAATCGCTCTTGCTGCGGCATATTTTCGTTGATAAAAACCGCGTTCAAATTTTCCATATTGGACAAGCAAATCAATTCGTTGATAGAAGCGTAATCTCTGATATTTCCTTTCAAATCGGGATTTTCATCGCGCCACTGTTTCGCTGTTTTTCCGAATAAAGCCATATTCAACACATCGGCTTCCGAAGCATAAACAATGGATGTTTGTTGTGGCGTAAGCTCTTCGGGAATCAAATTTTGTTTGATTGCATCGGTATGTATGCGGTAATTGATTTTTGCCAATTCGCGCTTTGCCGACCAACCAATCTGCTTTTGCTCCTCTTCTTTGAGACGCTGGAATTCTTTGACGATATATATCTTAAACTCCGGACTAATCCACATTGCAAACTCAAAAGCAATATCCTTATGAGCATAAGTGCCCCCATAACGACCCGTTTTTGCTTGCAATCCAATAATATTTGTTCGCTCCTTAAGTTCTTTCACACTAACTTTAAAACTGTTTAATCCCGCATTGCTTTTAATTATGGCGAATTCGCCATAATTAAAATCGGGATTGTACACTTTTTCCCAAATTCCAATAAATTCTAAGGTGTTGCGATTACGAAGCCAGTCTGTAACAAAAAAATCTCCGTCTTTAGCCCGAATCATATCTGAAATACAGATATAATCTTCATTATCTATTTGAAGGACGCTAACTTCTGTGTCTTTTACTTTTATTTTTGCCATTCCTTTCAATTTAATTATGCATTCTTAATTCTGCATTATCCATTGATCGACACCCTCGCATACGGTGCCACATCGTAGCCGCAAAATTCTTCTGCAAGGTACTTATAATATCCCGTAATGGCAACCATTGCCGCATTGTCGGTTGTGTAGGCGAATTTGGGAATATGAATTTTCCAGCCGTAACGCCGACTGTACTCTTCAAACGCCGTGCGCAAGCCTGAATTTGCCGATACGCCGCCTGCCACGGCAACTTCGCGTATTTTCAACTCCTTGGCGGCGCGATAGAGTTTATTCATCAGAATATCCACGATGGTTTTCTGCAACGAGGCGCAAAGATCCTCCTTATTTTTTTCGATAAAATCGGCATCGTTTTTCAGTTCATCCCGCAGAAAATAGAGAAACGATGTTTTCAGTCCGCTGAAACTATAATCGTATCCAGCAATATTGGGTTTGCTAAATTTAAATCTTTCGGCATTTCCCTGTTTCGCCAATTTGTCCACAATGGGCCCGCCGGGATAGCCCAAGCCCATCACTTTGGCGCATTTGTCGAACGCTTCGCCGGCGGCATCGTCGATGGTTTGGCCGATGATTTCCATTTCGGCGTGCGATTTCACCAAAATTATCTGCGAATTTCCTCCCGAAACCAACAGGCACAAAAACGGAAACGACGGCTGATTTTCGTCATCAACATCTTCCTTGATAAAATGTGCCAAAACGTGTGCCTGCAAATGATTTACTTCAATCATCGGAATATTCAAGGCTGACGAAAATCCTTTGGCAAACGACGTTCCTACCAACAACGAGCCCAGCAATCCCGGCCCGCGAGTGAAAGCGATTGCCGAAAGTTCCGACTTATCGATTCCGGCTTGACGAAGCGCGTCGTGCACCACGGGAATAATGTTTTGCTGATGCGCGCGCGACGCCAACTCGGGTACAACGCCGCCATATCGCTCGTGCACTGCCTGCGAGGCAATAACGTTTGACATTATCACACCATCGCGGATAACTGCCGCCGAAGTATCATCGCAAGAAGATTCTATGCCTAAAATTGTAATCATTTGGTTCAATGGATATTGAATTGTTATTCGCTTGTAATTCAATGGTTATTCAATCGTTTTGTAGAATAAATCATCGGTGCGGAGAATAACAAATTAAGAGTGCAAAGATAATATAAAAAATCTTGGTGATTAAATGGATAAATTTAAAAACATCTAAGAAACAATGCATGAAAAAATTCAAAACAGTTTCTAAACAAATGCAGGAAGTTGTATGTTATTATATTACAACTAATTTAAAAATGACAATCTATGAAATCGTATCAATTTTTACTACTATCCTTGTTTTTAATCTTTTTTAGTTCGTGTGAAGTAATCGGTGGAATTTTTAAGGCAGGCGTTTGGGTTGGCGTGTTAATTGTAGCCGCCATCATTGCTTTAATTATTTGGCTTATAAGAAAATCTGCCGGTAGAAGATAACATATCAGCACTGTAAGAAACAAGTCCCCTTCGGTTTTTGTGTTTAACAAACATAGGCCAAAGGGGATTTTTTATTTTATTCCACATCAAAAACAAATCTCTAAGTTTTACCCAATGTGAATATATTTAAATAAGAAAATCGTCAGGATTACGTCTATTATCCCAAAAAGCAATTATATGAATAATATTTTCGTCGATTTTATACAGCAAAGCATAATACCGCATAATTTGCAATTTACGAACCTCTTTGTGTGAATCTATAACAACACCGATAGACGGATTTTGAATGATGAGATCCTCAATTTTCTCCACAGCTTTCATCAACTTCAAAGAAAAATGATTCGATTGATTATTAGATATCCAATATTTCAAAGTGGATAAATAATCCTGCTCAGCGGTATGTCCCCAAACTATTTTGTACATATTGCACGTGCTTTCTTGCGCACTTCACTATTAGCAACTACACGCCTTTCCTTACAATCTTTCAAGCCCATCTCAATACGCTCTTTTTGCCAATCCGTCAAAATTTCATTATCAAAAGAACTACTACTGAAACGAATTTTCATTTCTTCTAAAAAAGCAGTAATCACATCGTGTTGCTTTTGTGTTTCGGGATAAATAATTATATTTTCCATCTTGTAACCATTTTATACTTTACAAAAGTAAGATTTTTCAAACCTAATTGCAACTGTTAAACCCATAACTCACGTAGTTTTTAGCAATTACAACGTTACATCCACACGAATTTTTCCGAGTAAAGCATCGGGATGATGGCGATAGGTGAACCGATGCACGTATTCCACCCGAAGAAGCCCCAAAATATTGGTTATGCCGAATGTACCTTCCACATATGGCGTGTTACCGTATTGGTAAGATGCGGACGGAAAATTATAAATGTTGTCGGAAGAACGCACCGGGTCGTTTTTAGCGCTCAGTTTGCCGTAAGAGGCACGCAATGAGATGAGTTCTTTGATGCCTAAATTGTCTAAAAACGGGATTTTAGACAAGATAAAATCGTCTCCCACGAAGGTTGTTCTTAATGTATATTGCTCATCGGCAACAAATTCCAGCGCGCGGTTTAGGAAGAACGCGTTGATTTCGATATGATGGCGGTAACGCTGATTGGGATACACCAGCAAAGGAAACGGCACGGCGTTCCACACTTTCGAAAACTCGCCTACGGCGTCTAACCTCCCAAAACGATTCAACACAAACCGCTTTTGTGCCGAAAATTCGGTGCGATGAAATGCCGTTTCGCCCCCTAAAAAATCTTTTAGCCCAATGGAATGCGACAGAAAAAACACCGGGCTCTCCAAGTCGATGGGTTTACGTTTTCGTTTTTGCTGCACATACGCTTCGCGTGCGGAATAGCGCAGCAAAGCGCCTATTTCCGACGTATGCAGCGCTTCAAAAGCAAAACGCATATCGCTAACATTTCTCTCGAACGCCAGTTCTCCTTGCGGCACAAACCGCGATTTTCGCAACCAAACAGTATGCGCCAAGCCGTTGGTGTGCTCGCGTTCGTAATTAATTTCGGCGAAATTTCGGTAAGTGGCTTCGTTAACCGATCTTCGATAGGTAATCAGCAACAAATCGTTGTCCGCGCGCGGGTGCATTTCGCCGGGCGAATAAAGATCGTTTTCATATACCAGCCGCAAGTTGTTTTTTGGGAACTCGTCTTCGTGGTACGCTTTTTTATCGAACGAATAAATGGCCTCGCCCCGATATTTCAACTTCCGGTCTTTAAAACCATATGCCGCATATCCTTTCACAAAAAAGTGCGGACTCAACCGAGAGTTAGACGCCACACCGGCCCGCAACCGCACACCCTCGATGGGATTGTAAGTGGGAAGGGTTTGAATGCGACCGAAATCGAACTTATTGGTTTCGGAATTTCCCAGTGGAAACCAATCGTCCAACACAAACTGCACCGCTTTCCCGAGAAATCGGACAAACGGTTTTTGCTCTCCATTAGAACCGGTTAATAACGCTACTGCTTGTTGCTCAGAACCATCGGGTTGCAACTCTATACGCAGATTATCGGTATTCATGCTATCCGGCGCGACGCGTTTGATTAAAAAGCCTTCACGAATAAACAATAAACTGCTGTCTATTAATGAGTCGGGAACAGATAACGAAAAACGGCCAACATTATCGGCCAACGTTCCCACCCTGCCTTTTTCCAAATAAACAGCCGCGTATGGCACCGGCGTGTTGTATTGTCCATCGGCCACCACGCCTTTGTACACCATTGTTTGCGCGAAAATAGTTTCGCTAAAAACAATGATAAAAATCAGGGCAAATAATTTTTTCATTCGCGCAATGGACGTCGGGCGTTAAACGATTTTATAGTTTGCGATAGCGCACTCGCTTGGGTTCTTCGTTGCCGAGACGCTTTTTCTTGTTTTCCTCGTACTCGCTGTACGAACCTTCAAAATAAAACACTTCGGAGTTTCCTTCAAACGCGAGAATATGTGTGCAGATGCGGTCTAAGAACCAGCGGTCGTGTGAGATAACCACGGCGCAACCGGCAAAGTTTTCGAGGCCTTCTTCCAAAGCGCGAAGCGTGTTCACGTCGATATCGTTGGTAGGCTCATCGAGCAGCAGTACATTGGCGCCGGCTTTGAGCGTGAGCGCCAAGTGAAGGCGGTTTCGCTCCCCTCCCGATAGCACGCCGCAGAGCTTTTCCTGATCGGCGCCCGAGAAATTGAATCGCGACAAATAGGCGCGCGCATTGATGTCTTTTCCACCTACGCGCACAAATTCCGACCCGTCGGACACCACCTGGTACACGGTTTTGTTGGGGTCGATGGCTTCGTGTGCTTGGTCAACATAGGCGGTAACCACCGTTTCGCCCACTTCAAAGGTGCCGGCATCAGGTGTTTCCATTCCTTCGATAAGGCGGAAGAGCGTGGTTTTTCCCGCGCCATTGGGTCCGATAATTCCCACAATGCCATTGGGCGGAAGCATAAAATTCAGATCGTCGAACAACAATTTATCGCCAAACGCTTTTTTCACGCCGTGGGCTTCAATTACTTTGTTACCAAGCCGCGGGCCGTTGGGGATAAAAATTTCCAATTTTTCTTCTCGCTCTTTTTGGTCTTGGTTGAGCAGTTGTTCATATGAGTTCAAGCGGGCTTTCCCTTTGGCGTGACGAGCCTTTGGTGCCATATTTATCCATTCCAGTTCGCGCTCCAGTGTTTTGCGGCGTTTGCTTGCTTGCTTTTCTTCCTGCTCCATACGTTTGGTTTTTTGCTCCAGCCACGAGGTGTAATTTCCTTTCCAGGGAATGCCTTCGCCACGGTCGAGTTCCAAAATCCAGCCCGCCACGTGATCGAGGAAGTAGCGGTCGTGCGTAATGCAGATGACTGTGCCGGCATATTGTTGCAGGTGTTGCTCCAGCCAGTCGATAGACTCCGCGTCGAGGTGGTTGGTGGGCTCATCCAACAACAGCACATCGGGTTCTTGCAACAACAAGCGGCACAACGCCACGCGGCGGCGCTCGCCACCCGATAAATGGCGCACCGGCTCATCTTCGGGCGGGCAGCGCAAGGCATCCATCGCACGCTCCAATCGGTTGTCAATACTCCAGGCGTCAGCGGCGTCCAGTTTGTCTTGCAATTCGGCTTGGCGGGCAAACAAGGCGTTCATTTTGTCTTCGTTTTCGTAATATTCCGGCAACCCGAATTTGAGGTTAATGTCTTCGTACTCTGCCAACAAATCCATCACCGGTTGCACGCCTTCGCGCACCACTTCAATCACGGTTTTATCGGGATCGAGCTGTGGGTCTTGTTCCAAATAGCCCACCGAGAAACTTTTATCGGACACTATCTCGCCCTGATACTCCTTTTCAATGCCGGCAATAATCTTCAGCAACGTGGATTTTCCCGAACCGTTTAACCCGATAATGCCAATTTTAGCACCGTAAAAAAACGAAAGATAAATATCTTTTAATACTTGTTTGTGTGGCGGATACGTTTTGCTCACGCCCACCATGGAGAAAATAATTTTTTTGTCGTCTGACATATTTCTTTAGTTCTAAGTTTGCTTTTATGAGTTATGGGTCACAGGTTGCGACGCGTAAGCATTTACCCGCTATCCGTTACCCGTTATTCCAATGGTGCAAAGATAATGAAAGAAATTTAGATTTCAGGAGACGAGATTTGAGGATTTCGGGGTTGAATCGTTAATAGAAAAACCCGATTCCTTTAGCCGCAGCTGATTTTTATATTGTTTTTTTCATAACTGACCGACTAAAATTTACCCGTAGGGCAAACCCGTGCATAACCCCCAATTTTAATTGGGGAATGGCGAAATTACCGCGCATAAACTCTGTAAGGGTTTCCCAATCCGTTTAATGGAAATGCCTACAGCGTTTTATTCGTCTTTCTATGCACAGAAAACTTCTACGAAGTTAAAACGCGGCCTATTCGTCCAATCAATTTACTAAAACGATTTGCTGATAAAGATTTCAACTGATTTGCCGGAATTTTGTCGGTCAGTAATGGTTTTTTTATTAATTTAGACAATCTGAAAAAGCATCTGCTCCGGTTGGTCGAAATTGAACTTTTCATCCAATTTAACCCGCCCTTCGCAAATACTTTTTTCCGTTAGTAGCAAGCTAAAAACCAAACTCACGACAAATGGGACACGATATTTCACCAATTGGAAATCACAAACTAAATACCCAAGACATAAAAGTTTTGGCAGGGGAAATTTCTTCTCGTATTAACATTAACATAGAATACGGATTTTATGGAAAAAAAGAGCATTTCAAACTTTTGGGAGAAAAAAGAGATGATGAACATATTGTATTAGGAAAAATTACTATAGACGAAAAATTTAAGACATATAGACTTATAGACGAACATTATCAATTAAAACAACTTCACGAAAAATTTGGCGACAATTTATTTTACAATCCAGAATATTGGATATATTACGATGGCAAACTTCCTGAACAAAAATGGATTGAAGAAGAAAAGAAAGAATTAAAATTTCCAGAATTTGAATTGACACTAATTTCAAGTAAGGAAACGGAATACCTGACAATTTACAAAGAATTGTATGTAAATGATATTCCATACTATTCTCGTTGGTGGTCATTTTGTCGGTTATTTACAGAAAGTAACTTTGATAACTTTGAATATTTAGACGGACTTCTAGAGTTCAGAAAAGAACTGATGAAATATGCTTTAGCTTTTGGTGGAGATAAAATATATTATTTAGACGACCAAAATGATGTTCTTGAAGGAGTTGGACAAGGTTCTGAATGGGAATTAAGCTGGAATGAATTTGAAAAATTTGTAACCGATAAAACACTACCATTAATGCTTAATATTCCTCTATTTTTAACAGATAGAAATTATAGAAATGAATTTATAGAAAAGAATGAAAATCCTTTAAGTTTTATTGACGACTTTTCGGACATAAAATAGCCTGCCACTAACAAGCAGTTTGGCGTTATGGCGATATAATTGCTTCGTTCGAAGGTTTTGACGAAGCTGAAAGATTTGGGTTTCGTTTGAAAATTTTCGCTTCAATTTCCGCCACTGCGCCAAGCACCAAACCGTTAGCAGTAGGGCACAAAGAACGTTACGAATGCTTAGAAAAAACAAGGATATTCAAAGATTAAGGAACTAAATCTGATTTTTTATGGATAAAATATGAATACGATATAGATATTTCATATATTTGTGTAATCCTTTTTTGGATAAAATACAGATAAGATATGGATAAATTCGTTCAAAAACTCAATTTTGATTTTACAACCCACCAAAGAGTATTGCAACTCATTGGCTACATTGACGGTTTCAAAGGTAAATGGAATATTACCGAAACACAGGAAAACCGTTATTTAAAAGAATTGCGGAAAATTGCCACTATCGAAAGCATTGGTTCTTCCACAAGAATTGAGGGAGCAACGCTTACCGACCAAGAAGTAGAGGAACTTTTGAAAAACGTTAAAATCACAAAGCTGAAAACTCGTGATGAGCAGGAAGTCATTGGTTATTATGAAGTTTTAGAATTGATTTACGACAATTATTCAGACATCAAACTTTCGGAAAGCTACATCAAACAACTACACCAAATGTTGTTGAAATACAGAAACAAAGATGAACGACACAGAGGAACTTACAAATTTCTTTCCAACAAAGTTGTGGCAACTTATCCAACAGGCGAACAGCGGACAATTTTCGCTACTGAACCAGCATTGGTAGCAAAAGAAATGCAGGAGTTAGTGGAATGGACAAACGAACAGTTGGAACAAAAAACCATTCATCAGCTTATTGTTATCGGTAGTTTTGTTTACGATTTTTTGAGCATACACCCATTTCAAGACGGAAACGGCAGACTTTCAAGATTACTTACAACGCTTTGTTTGTTACAGAACGACTATTCTTTCATCCAATACATTTCATTTGAAAACCATATCGAGCAAAATAAAAAAGCGTATTACGAGGCTTTGATGAATGGACAGAAAAATCGGGGAACAGACAACGAACGTATCGACTTGTGGTTGATTTTCTTTTTGGAAAGTTTGAAAACACTTACCGAAAAATTGGAACAGAAATATGACGTTTTCAAATCCAAAGGCGGTTATTTGAACGACAGACAAAAGTTAATCAAAGATTTTATTTCAAATAATCAGCCTATCAAAGTAAGTGATTTAGCAAAACAATTTCCCGAAATCAGATTGAGTACATTAAAGAAAGACCTGCAACACTTACGACACGAACAAGTGCTGACAATGATTGGAAAAGGCAAAGGGAGCGTGTATATATTGACTAAAAAAGAGTAACCTAAACACTGCCCGAACCGCTTACAAGGGTTTCGCAAGAGAACGGGCGAAGTACTTCGTATCAAAGTTTTCGTAAATTTGAACATTCGTGCTTCGTATCATAGGTAGTGCTAAAAATTCGCTCCCTTGTAAAGCCTCGAATCGTTAGCAGACACAGCATCAAATACCGTTTAAAAAGAGATTTTTCAAAAAATAAAAGTTTTTTTGAAAAATAAATTCTATTTGTATCTTTGTGTGGAAACAATTTGAGAGGCGAAATTTGAGAATTTAGAGTTTTGTATAACAAAATATATTTTAGATTTTTTGCCCTTTGAACTGGAAGATAACTTCGTGAAAATTGCCTAGTGAAATGCTACGTCGGCTAACATATTGGCAAAAGACGGGGTTGAATCTATAAAACCGCCACTCGAATCCTTCAGCCGCAGCTGATTTTTATATTGTTTTGCTTAATTTAGACTATTATCTGTTTTAGACCCTCACACATAATAAAATGAAACAACTAGCACTCCTCCTCTTTCTTCTGCTTTCCACAGCCGCTTTTAGCCAAGTAACTTTCACGGTTGACGATTTTTCGGAAAAGTATTACGGTGAAGTTTTTATTGCGGACACATCGGCTGTTTTCAGTGAAGGCTGGGTGGCAATTTACGATAAGAAAACAAAAGCGGAGATCATTAAAATACATTCGGAAGAATTAACGCACAGATTGCATAAGGGGCAGATGCTGTCAAACATAAAAGAACTGCCATACGGCGAGCAAAGTCAAATTCTGTATGAAGACTATAACTTCGATGGGGAAAAAGATTTTGCCATTATGGACGGACAAAATAGTTGTTACCACGGCCCTTCGTTTCAAATTTATTTAGCTACAAACCAAGGGCTTAAACACAGCCCGAGTTTCACAAGGCTGGCGCAGGAATATTGCGGAATGTTTTATCTTGACCCCACAAGCAAAACAATTTACACGATGACAAAAAGCGGTTGCTGTTGGCACCAATACACCGAATTTAAAGTAAAAGACAACACGCCATACCCCATAAAAATTGTGGAAGAGAGCATGCACGATTCCGCAATAGCGTGGGATTATGTAGAAGAAAACTTAGTGAACGGCAAGATGGTGAAATCTACCTATCAAATACTTGCCACAGAAAGTATAGAGAAGGATGATTTCGTGCTTTCTTTTGAGCTTGAAAACAAAAAGAAAATGCAGATTTTTCATACGGAGGATGTTTTATATTACGTTTTCAGCGATTTGGAAGAAAAAATAGAGCTGCTTTATCGCGATGATTTTAGGTATTCCAGCACGGAAAACAGTTTGTCTTTTACAAACAAAAACGTAAAATATACTATTGACGATGAAAAAATAACGGTTATAACGCCGAATAAGACACACACCATGAAATCGGCTCCAAACACACGAAGTGGAACGTTGGAAAAACTGAAAAACTTACAGTTAGAGAATTTGACAAAGTAAATGAAAATCCCCTCCCCGACTTTGTCAAAGTTCCGAACTTTGACAAAGTTTTCACATAATTTTTGTATAGAGCTTGCACTGTACCGTTGAATGGTTATTTTTAGCTTAAATTCCGCAAGTAATTGTTCAATTTCCATAGTAACAGTTTTTTTCACACGGATAGCTAAACACTTGTAAATGCATAAGAATAATGCAGAAAATCAATTGATATGTCCTGATAATCTCCGCATTATGTTATTCATTGGAACTCTATCTACAACTTTTTTACGCATGTTATATAGTTTGTATTTACGAAAGTTGTATATTTGTTGCGTAAATGAAGAAGTTAGCAGTAATGGCAGGACGACCGTCAACCAACAGGAAAACATGACACTACACGAAGCAATAGAAAAACTTTTACGACAAACTGGACGACCAATGACGACCCAGCAAATTGCTGACGAGTTAAATAAGAATGGTTGGTATCGGAAAAAAGATGGCTCGACAATTCAGGCATTTCAAATACACGGCAGGACAAGAAATTATGAAAATATTTTTGACCGTGACGGTTCGACTGTTTCCCTATTTGGACAATCAGTTACTAAAGTGAAACCTGTGACAATTGCACAACCAAAGACCGTTAAGCAAATTGTAAAAGCATCTTCAACAAATTTCAAAACATCGTTTGACCCAATTTCAAACTCGGACACGGTTATTTTGATTTTAGGAACAATGCCTGGTGACAAATCACTTGAACTTGGAGAGTATTACGGACATTCAAGAAACAAATTTTGGAAAATCATTTCGACAATTACTAACAACGATTTGCCACTGACCTACTCAGACAAAAAAGAACTTTTATTCAAAACTAAAATTGGAATTTGGGACGTGGCTCATAAAGCAAACAGAAAAGGAAGTCTTGACAGTGCAATTGAAGACGAACAACCAAATGACTTGGAAAGCTTCATCGCCACACATAAGAATTTAAAAGTTATCGGTTTCAACGGGACAAAATCTCAAGCACTTTTCGACAAGTATTTCGACAGAAAAAACTACATCAAATATATTTCTTTACCAAGCACAAGTCCTGCAAATACAGGCATTGACTTTGACAACATTTGCAAACAATGGCGACAAATATTGACCAAATAATTGAAGGACGAGAAATAGCCACTACTGCTAACACGGGTTTTTGCGTCAGACGGGTTGACGTGCAAACTTGGAGCTTTGGGCATCTAATGAACTTTTGTAATAAATTGAAGCTTTTTGCTACGAAACCCGCCCGAACGCAAAGCCCCAAACCGTTAATAACAAATCCAATATTTTCAAGGTATAAATAACCCTATTTTTGTAATTTATTCATCATTGAGTTTACCAAAAGATATTGGCAAATATCGGAGATTGTTATTTTTGAATCAACAGAATATATCTTTCACAGTTTTTACCACGAATAATTCGTTAAAACAAAAAGATATTTGTAAATTTGCACGCTCTTAATAAGGACTATTAGAACATTTTTAACAAATAAATTTTCAGAATTATGATTAAAGTAGGTATTAACGGATTCGGACGTATCGGACGTTTGGTTTTTCGTGCGGCTCAAACAAGAGACGATATTCAGATTGTAGGTATCAACGACTTGCTCGACTTGGATTACATCGCGTATATGTTGAAATATGATACCGTTCACGGCCAATTTAAAGGTGATATCGAAATTAAAGACGGTAACCTTGTGGTAAACGGAAACAGCATTCGCGTTACATCGGAAATGGATCCCAATAACCTGAAATGGAACGAAGTAGATGCCGAATATGTAGTGGAATCTACCGGCCTTTTCTTAACCAAAGAAAAAGCGCAAGCACACGTTAACGCCGGCGCGAAATATGTGGTTATGTCGGCTCCTTCTAAAGACGACACGCCTATGTTTGTTTGCGGTGTAAACTTAGATAAATATGAAAAAGGGGTGCAATTTGTTTCAAACGCATCGTGTACAACCAACTGTTTGGCCCCCATCACCAAAGTATTGAACGACAAATTTGGTGTAATTGAAGGATTGATGACAACCGTTCACGCCACAACCGCTACACAAAAAACCGTTGATGGCCCTTCTAAAAAAGACTGGCGTGGTGGCCGCGCTGCTTCTGCCAACATTATTCCTTCGTCAACCGGCGCTGCAAAAGCCGTTGGAAAAGTAATTCCTGAATTGAACGGAAAACTTACCGGTATGTCTTTCCGCGTTCCCACGTTGAACGTTTCTGTGGTTGACCTTACCGTGCGCTTGGAAAAAGAAACTTCGTATGAAGAAGTATGCAAAGCAATGAAAGAAGCTTCCGAAGGCGAATTGAAAGGCATTTTGGGTTACACCAACGAAGACGTGGTATCGAGCGACTTCATCGGCGACGCACGCACATCCGTTTTCGACGAAAAAGCAGGCATTCAATTGAACGCCAACTTCGTGAAAGTGGTTAGCTGGTACGATAACGAGTGGGGTTATTCAAACAAAGTGTTGGATTTAATCGCGCATATGAAAAAAGTAAACGGATAATCTTTTATCCACTTAATACAATACAAAAAATGCCTTCTTTTCACAGAAGGCATTTTTTTGTCGCCACCATTTCGCGCGGGCGAGCACAAAAAAAGACTAAACAACGTGTGTTCAGCCTCTTTTCTTTTTCATTCTCTCTCTTTAAGAGTTGATCGGTATGTTATGCCGGATGAATTGCTTCGGTGGGACATACCTCTGCACATGTGCCACAGTCGGTACATGCATCGGGGTCAATCACATAGATATCACCTTCAGAAATTGCGTCAACCGGACATTCATCAATGCACGTTCCGCAAGCAATACAATCTTCATTAATTACGTAAGCCATAATAAATAATAGTTTAGTTAAGTTTATTGATGTTTTTTATTGTGGATGCAAAGATAACGAGTTTTTAAAAATAAAAAAAATGTTTGTCAAATAGTTTTAGAAATGAACGCTTTGCGTGAGAAAAATAGAATTTCGCCGATTTATAATAAACGAATAACCAAACACTTAAAGACGAATAAAAATCGTTATTTTGACTTTTTCTAAATTAAACTTCTGTTTCATCCACGCAGAAGGAATTGCGCAGTAGCAACCCTCGTTTTTACGAAAAGCTGCAAACTTGCGCCAAACGGGGAAAAGTTGCATTCCGTGCAGATGTTTTTAATGGAAGTTGATGAAAAAGTTCTTTGCTCATAACAAAATAATTCTTACCTTTGCACCCGCAATTAAAAATTATACAAACTCATTTTAAAGAACTACTAAATGGCAACAAAACTTCGTTTACAAAGAAGAGGACGCAAAAACTATCCCTTCTATCAAATTATTGTTGCAGATAGCAGAGCTCCACGAGATGGAAAGTACATTGAAAGGATCGGCTCGTACAACCCGAACACGCATCCCGCTACCATCACTTTAGATTTCGACAGAGCTTTGTATTGGCTGCAAGTTGGTGCACAACCCACCGATACCGTTCGTAACATTTTATCGGACGAGGGTGTGCTGATGAAAAAACACCTGTTGGGTGGTGTGGCAAAAGGCGCATTTGATGAAGCCGAAGCCGAAAAAAGATTCGAAGCTTGGAAAAACAATAAATTACAGGCTCTTCAATCAATCAAATCCAAAGACGACGAAAAGAAACGCGCTGAAGAAAAAGCTCGCTTAGATGCTGAAAAAGAAGTAAATAAAGCGAGAGCCGAAGAATACGCGAAGAAAAAAGCAGAAGAGGAAGCAGCAAACGCGCCCGCACCTGTCGAAGAAGAAGCGGTAACCGAAGAGGCACCTGCTGAAAAAGAAGCAGCGGCTGAAGCACCCGTAACGGAAGAAACTCCGGCCGAAGCGCCTGTAGAAGAAGCACCCGCAGAAGCAGAAGAGCCTAAAGTGGAAGAACCCAAAGCTGAGAAAGCAGAGGAGCCAAAAAAAGAGGAACCCAAAGTGGAAGAACCTGCTGAGGAAAAAGCCGAAGCTCCTGCAGAAGAAGCAAAAGCGGAAGACAAAAAAGAAGAAGCTGCCGAATAAGCAATTTCAAATTTATCATATAAAAAACCGATGCGTTCCCGCATCGGTTTTTTTATTGTATACCGGCTTAAGTAACGTATTTATTTCATTGTTGTCTGATAAAAAAATAGCTTGAAAGTGTTTTACATTTTCCGGGATTTCTGTTTTTAACTTACTAGAAGTTTTCTGTGCATAACCCTCAATTTTATTTGGGGCAGCAAATGCAGAAGGGAATAAAACGCTGTAGGCGTTTACTTTAAACGGATTGGGAAACTCTTACAGAGTTTAGGAGAAGTAGTTTCGTCATCCCCCAATTAAAATTGGGGGTTATGCACAGGTTTGTCCTACGGACAAATTTTTAATGGATATTTATTTTCCCCACAAAGTACAGAAAAAATAATAAGGTAATAAGGTTGTTTTTGTGATAATACTTTTTCTACTAAGGTCTCTATTAAAGAAATAAGGTTTTGTTTTAAACGGCATAAAACCTTATTTTAAACCCATTAACCTTAGTACCCAATGATACAAAAATCCAAAACCTTATTACCTTATTCTATGAGAAAAATAAGAGCTCCTTATACCAATCTCATCTTATTTGAAATAATTACGGAGAATCTTTAAACTTCCTCTCTCAACACATCAATAAAACTTTGCGGCAGCCAAATGTTTTCTACCTCCATCGCTTTCTTAAAGAGCGGCGCCATTTCATCGTCCTGAAATCCGGCGATACCACACCCCACGCGCGTAACTAAAAACGTGAGTTCCGGATTCTCAATGGCAAACGCGATAAACTCGTCCACATAGGGCTTAATGTCATCCACGCCGCCATGCATGGTGGGAATACCATACGATTGGCCTTGTAAGCCGCTCCCCTGCCCCCACACGGCGCCAAACTTTTCTTTTGCCGTGCGCGCGGCGCCACCGCCGTGATGTCCGTCGAGGTTACTTCCGAAAACAAAAATCTCATTGTCGCGTAAATCGGTTATAAAATCGGGGGTTACCCTGTCGTTTTCTGTTTTTTCCATTTTCACTCCGTCATATTTGGTTTGTACATATCTTCCGCCGTAATGCCGCACGCTTTCATCATTTGGATGCAATATTCCAACTTCCCAAAATCGGCATCGGTGTTGTTGGTGCCGAACGTGAATTTAATTCCCGCGTCTTTCGCTTTTTGTATAAACGACTGATTGGGAATCTCATACCGATGATTGATTTCCAGCGCTTGTCCATTGGCAAGCAGCGCTTCAATCACTTTATTTTGACGCGCATCGGTCCAAAACTCATCGTAACGGTCGTTCATCGCGTCGGGAAGGAACGTTGGGTTCACATATACGTCCATCGGTTCTTTCATTACTTCCACGATTTTTTCTACAATCAAATCCATATAATCCTGTTCGTCATCAATAAACACCTCTTCGGGAATCCAGAGGCGGGTTCTGTTGCCTTTACGGTCAACAAACGTCATAGCATCCGTAAAAACATAATCGAACATTTCACGCACTTCGGGCGAAAAAGTCTCGGGCCACTCGCGCCCCTCACCCTGCATCGCCTGCACAAAAGGTTGGCCTTTCATACTCTCAAAATATTCAACCACTTGCGTATCGTTGGTAATGGGAAAACCAATTCCGCAATTGGGCGCCAGCGCGTAGTTAATGCCATATTTTCGGGATTGCGATTTGGCCAAATCCAACGTAAGGTTTTCTTTTAAATGCACATGATAATCCAGCACCGGAAAGTTGGCTTGATGCAGTTTGATGATATCGTCGGTTGACTCATCCACAGCATCGGCAAGTTGGCTTTCGATAAGGGAATCATCGGCTTTTAAACGCTGTATTTCAATGGATTTTATTTCGATTTCGCCCTCCGTGCCCACGATGGCCAATTTTCCGGCGGAAAGAATTTGCCCCGCGTTCTCGGGCGAACGATAGGGATTGGCAGGCTCGATGTATTCCACCAGCAACTCATCGTTCACCCACACGCTTATTTTTTTGCCGTGCACGTTAAGACGCATATCGAACCACTCATTGTTTTTGGCGATGGACTTGGTGAGATTTCTTACTGCCAAAAGGCTTCCTGTTTTTGTCCACCATTGCGAGGTTTCCAAATCGTTGTTGAGCGCAACGGCATAGCCTCCGTTTCCGTTATCATCCGTGTGAAACCGAATTTCGCCCTTTCCGTTGCCCACGGTTTTTGCGGTTACCCACAAATCAAAATTCGTGTATTCGTTTTTAGAAACCATTTTGCCGTTCTGCTCTACCCGAATAAGTGAATCGGAAATATTTACCGCATTATCGGTGAGCCATTTATCGGCATTTCCGTCAAAAAGATTTTCCTTTTGCTGTACATTCACGCAACTTGTGAGAACAAGGCATCCCACACATATAACAAACAGATTTTTTTTGAACATAATTATCTATTGCTTAAAAAGTTAATAACAATTCTACCGTAAATTTATCGGAATCCATCTCTTCATACAGATTCAGGATATCGAGCTGATTTTTGGCAAAATACCACTCATAATCGAACCGCAGAACGGATGAAAAATATTTTTTCGTCAACCCAAAGCCAAGCCCCAGCGTCAATCGGCTTACATCAAAACCACTATCATCCAAATGCTTATCAATGGCGTCCCAACGCGCGGCAGGTATAATGTGTTTAAAGAAATAAGTTTCTTTCAGCGGGAATGCATACGCGCCTTGCAGATAATACGAGAGCATGGCCTCGGCGCTGTCGTCTTTGTTATCACGCTTCATAATCTCGGTTTCCACTATCCAATTATCGGCGCCATAACGCAAGTCGGCACCGTAAAACAGATAATGGACTTTGGGCTCATTCAGATAATCATAAAATTTAAACGTGGAACGCAGCCCTTTCATCCCTCCCAACTCCAACCTGCCGCCATATGAAAGGCGTTCGCGCCAAACGGGGTCGTTAATGGTGTTTCCGTTATAAACTCCAAATTCAATGGAAGTGGGTATAATGCCGATTTGAAAATTGTAATCGGCAAGGAAACCGATGTCGCGCGTGCTCAGAAAATATTTCCCGATAAACGCGCGATTGGCAAACATCATTTTGCCGGGCGAAGTAATATAGGAGTTGAATAACGGAATGCTGCCTTGTCCCAGTGACACTTTTAGGCCTTCAACGGGATCGAATGACCCGAACAAATCCAACACTTTAAAATTACCGTTATCGCTCAACTCCAATTGTCCGCGATAAGTAAAAAACTCCACGAGGTGCCCGCTGACACCGATTCTTGAATTTCGCACGGAAAACCTTGATGTATTGGTTTCGGAAGCGTACTCAAATTTGTTTTTCATTGTTCCATCCACTTTAAATGTGGGGTATCGCACAGAATCGGTAGTCTCCTGCGCCGATAGAAAAGCGGAACACAAGCATAAAAATGCAAGGAAATAATTTCTTACTGACATATTTTTCTTTCTTTTTCCAACATTAATTTTTTCAATTCCAATCCCCAGAAATAGCCGCCTAAAGCGCCATCGGAGCGAATGACCCGATGACAAGGAACGATGTATGAAACCGGGTTATCGCCCACGGCAGACCCAACGGCCCGAACGGCTTTAGGGTTATTCACTGCTTTGGCAACGGCTTGATAGGATGTGCATTTTCCCAAAGGAATTTCCAAGAGTGCTTTCCACACGTTCATCTGAAAATCTGTTCCTGAAATGTGAAGTGGAAGTTCCGCGACATCTTCATTTCTTATAAATCGCAGCGCCTTTTGATGGAATTCGCTTTGCTGTTCGATGAAATGAGCGTGTGGATATTTCTCTGTCATAGCATTTGTCATGTTCTCTTTCTCACCGAAGCCCACGTAACAAATTCCTTTATTTGTTGACGCCACCAAGCACGGGCCATAATTGGTTTCGTAAAAGAAATAGTGGATGGGTAGATCTTTTATTTCTTTTTTGTTTAGAGGAATGATATGTATGATATTGTTCATAATTGTTGTTTTTTTATGTCACAGATAGCATGAATGTAAAGTCTCAAAAGTGTGACGCACTTTCTTTGTGTCATTTTGATCCGCCGTTTGGCGGAGAAAAATCTATTTTGTTATAATTTCAGATACTTCATTACTCCGCCAACTGGCGGATCCATTCAGTATGACAATCTAATACTATAATTTATTTTTGAGACATTCAGCCTCTTGTGAAAATACCACCCATTCGGGTGAATAGATTTGCTACATTATTCGTGTCCCATTCGTGCCATTCGTGGCAATATTCTATTTCACAAGATCAAGCGCTTATATTCTAATCTTTCACGCGCAAAGTTCACCAATAATCCTAGTTTGTTTTCTGATACTTTTAAATAATTGATAGTTTGCGCAATATGTTCGTTAGTTAATGCAGAAACACATTTTATTTCTAAAATAATTTTATCTAAAACCACAAAGTCTGCATAAAAAGAATGTGGCAGCATCTTACCTCTAAAAACAACGTTGTACCCACGTTCACGCTCATAAGTAATTCCATTTTCTTGCATAAGTACTTCTAAAGCATCTTTATAAACAACTTCAGAAAATCCGTGCCCCAATTCGTTATGAATTTCCATACAAAGCCCGATAATGGAATAGGATTCGTTTTTATAAATAACGCCTGCATTCATTTTGTTTTTGTTTGAGCCACGAATGACACGAATAAACACGAATGAAAAATTGATAAATCAATTTTTATTGTTTTTGATTCAAAGTATTCGCATATACTTTAAGATAAGGAAATGTTTTATACTCATTATTCGTGTCCCATTCGTGCCATTCATGGCAATATTCTACTCCGCAAAAAACGCTTCAAAACCATCGGAATACAGCACATCTAAGGAGCCATCGGGTTTCACATAAATAAAATAGTAAAGCAATCCGGGAATTTGTTTGGCAATTTCTTTCGATTTTTCCAACCCCGATGCCATAAACGCCGTGGCGTACGCGTCGGCCGTCATGCAATCATCGGCAATGACGGTGGCACCTAAAATATCTTGCTCCGAAGGATATCCGGTTTGCGGATCGATGGTGTGGGCATACTTTTTGCCATCTTTCACGTAATAATTTCTGTAATTACCCGATGTTGCCAACGACTTATCGCACAACGAAAGAATGGTTTGCAACTCGTGCTGCAGTCCGCTGATGTCGTCCACCGGTTTATCCACGCCAATGCGCCAGCAAACGCCTTTGTCATTCACGCCTTTGGCGACAACTTCACCGCCAATTTCCACCATATAGTTTTCAATTTTGTAGCTGTCAAGCAGGCGCGCCACAATATCGCACGAATAGCCTTTGGAAATGGCCGACGTATTAATTTGCACGCGCGGATCGGCTTTGAGAATTTGCCCATCGGCGGTTATCGATATTTTTTCGTATCCAACAAATTGTTTCAAGCTATCGATTGTTTCGGGCGAAATATTGTCCATATTTTTAAATCCAAATCCCCACGCGTTGATGAGCGGCGAAGCGGTAATATCGAACTTACCATCGGTCATACGCGACACTTCCATGGATTTGTTAAACACGTCCACAAACATCGAGTCGAGTTCTACCGGAACGTTGTTGTTTATTTTTGTGATAATCGTGTTTTCTTTGAACGGATTCAACGACTGTTCAAATTTTTCCAACTCATCCAATATTTCCTTTTCAAGCGACTTGTCGTGCGCATACTTGATGTTGTATGACGTATGGAAAATTTCACCAAAATGATGTTGATACGTGCTTTTTTCATCTTTCTGTGTGCAGGAAACCAATGGCAATGCCAAAATAGCCAAAACGAAGTAAATGGATATGGATTTCATATGCGGATATTATTTATGGAATTTCAAATCCAAGAAACGATGTCTTCTAACGGTTTGCGTTTTTTATTGACAGGCGTTTCCGATTCTTGCGGATAACCGATGGGAAGAATAACAACGGGTTCCATATTTTTTTCGAGCGCCAATTTTTCTTTTATCACTTGCGGATTGAAGTTGCACACCCAACAAGTTCCTAATCCCAAATCAGTAATCTTCAACACCATATGCTCCACGGCAATGGCAATATCGATATCCATGTGATCTTTGCCGTCGCAGGAGCGCTTCCACGATTCGTTGCGATCGCCACAAGCGATAATGTAAAGCGGCGCGGCTTTGAACCACTCGCGCGGATAACTTTCGTAAACTGCCTTTTTGGCATGCTCCGATTGGCAAACCAAAAACCTCCACGGCTGATAATTAACCGCCGAAGGCGCCAACCGAGCGCTTTCGATTATTTGCTCGACAATTTGGTTGTCAATGGGTTGGGTGGTGTATTTGCGGATGGAATGTCGTTGGTGTATAATTTCGTCTAAACTCATCATAACTAAAATTCCTCTTCAATTCTGTATTTATTTCTGTCGGGGGAATTGCGTGAAATCAGTTCGCCCAAAAATCCGGTGAGGAAAAGCAAGGTTCCCAAAATCATCATCGTGAGGGAAATGTAAAAGTAGGGCGAGTCCGTTACCAACCGATACGGGTTTCCGTAGTGCATATCGTAAAGTTTGATGGCGCCGACCAAAATAACCGCCACAAAACCCAAAAAGAACATAATGCTGCCCAATAAGCCGAAAAAGTGCATCGGTTTTTTGGCAAATTTGTTGAGGAACCATATCGTGAGCAAATCCAAATAACCGTTCACAAATCGGCTGGCGCCAAACTTGCTTTTACCGTATTTTCGTGCCTGATGCTGTACTTCCTTCTCCCCTATTTTCTTGAACCCGGCATCTTTTGCCAAAATGGGAATGTAACGATGCATATCGTTATACACTTCAATGCTTTTCACCAGCGAATGCTTGTAGGCTTTGAGGCCGCAATTGAAATCGTGCAACTTTATGCCCGAAACGCTTCTGGCCGTGGCATTGAAAAGTTTCGAAGGCAGGTTTTTAGATAACGTGGCATCGTAACGCTTGCGTTTCCACCCCGAAACCAGCTCGTAGCCCTCTTCTTTTACCATTCGGTAGAGTTCGGGAATTTCATCGGGACTGTCTTGCAAGTCAGCATCCATGGTGATGACCACATCGCCTTTCACTTTATGAAAAGCGCAATGCAATGCCGGCGATTTACCGTAATTTCGCTGAAATTTAATTCCTCTGATGTGCTCGGAAGACTTTTTCAGATCGGTAATTATTCTCCACGAATCATCGGTGCTTCCATCATCCACAAAAATAATTTCGTACGAAAAACCGTTCTCGTCCATTACCCGCTTAATCCACGTGTGCAGTTCTGGAAGCGATTCTTCTTCGTTAAACAACGGTATGACAACTGATATATCCATAAAATTAATTAATACTTTTAACCGTTTTTCGATGAATTACCATCGGCACAATGACCAGCGACAGCAGAAAACCCATCAGCACATTGCCCATAATCACATTGTTAAACACATACGTAAATGCGCCGGGTAAAGGCTGTTCCTGAATGCGAGCCACCACCGGTTCCGCAATTTGAATGGATTTTGCGCTTTCAACCATCGTGTCGTAAAATCGGGCAATATAGGCCGGGTCAATCCACTTTACGTGCAAGAAAACAATGAGCGCTTCAAACACCGAAGCAAATAAAAAAAGTAGCACTGAAAACCGCACACCATGCCAATAACTCAAATCCAAACCGCTAAGGCTTTGGTGATATTTCTTCAAATAATAATACAACAGAAGCGGCGTTCCCGCGCTCAACAAAGCGTTTAAAGCGCCCATTGCCCCTCCCGAAGGGCCAAACACAACAACGGCATATTTCAATATCCAAAACATCCCCAAATAAATGCCCGCGTACATGGCGTATTGCAACAAGTGATTTTTGTTTACTTCCAACTCTTTCATAATGATGGTGCAAAAATAATGAAAATATAGCTTCAACGGGCATAATAGCGTGCCGGATATTATTTAAAATTAGAAAAACCGACATTAATAAATGTTTCGGATTGATGAAAATCTTGTATCTTTGCACACTACCAACGATTTTTTTTAACATCATAATGAGAAACGACAAACAACTATCTCCTGCATCTAAAACCATTTTGGGGGTGCAATTCCTGTTTGTGGCATTTGGTGCCACCGTATTGGTTCCTCTTTTGGTCGGCTTAGACCCATCCACGGCGTTGTTCACAGCCGGATTCGTTACATTAATTTTTCATTTGGTTACCAAGGGCATTGTCCCTATTTTTTTGGGTAGCAGTTTCGCGTTTATCGCCCCCATCATCAAAGCAACCGAACTATACGGGCTGCCGGGCACTTTGTCGGGTTTGGTGGCCGTGGGCGCGGTGTATTTTTTGATGAGCGCGCTTATAAAATGGCAGGGAATCGGATTAATTAAACGCCTGTTTCCGCCCGTGGTTATCGGCCCGGTGATTATGCTCATCGGCTTATCGCTCTCCGGAACCGCAGTGAATATGGCGTCGGAAAACTGGATGCTGGCCATTGTGGCGCTGATAACAGCCATTGTTGTGAGCCTTTTCGCGAAAGGGTTATTGAAATTAATTCCCATTTTTAGTGGCATCATCGTGGGATATGTGGTGGCCTCGGTAATGGGTTTGATTGATTTCACGCCGGTGATTGACGCGCCCTGGTTTGGTTTTCCGCAATTTGTGACACCCAAATTTTCGTGGGAAGCCATTCTCTTTATGGCGCCCGTGGCCATTGCGCCGGTTATTGAGCACGTGGGCGATGTGTATGCCGTGAGCGAAGTGGCCAAAAAAGATTTTGTAAAAAATCCCGGTTTGCATCGCACCATGTTGGGCGATGGAATTGCTTGCAGCATTGCAGGGCTCATTGGCGGCCCTCCCGTAACCACTTATTCCGAAGTGACGGGTGCTATGGTCTTGACCAAAATAACCGATCCGGTGGTGATACGCATCGCGGCCGTAACGGGTATTGTGTTTTCGTTAATCGGCAAGGTTAGCGTTGTTCTTAAAACCATTCCCGGAGCAGTTTTGGGTGGCATTATGCTCTTGCTTTTCGGTATGATTGCCGCGACGGGAATTAACAATATGATTATCAACAAAACCGATATGAGCGTCACACGCAATTTGGTCATCGTCTCCCTTATTCTCACCACGGGTATTGGCGGCGCGGTGATGTCGGTGGGTAATTTCACATTCGCCGGAATTGGTTTGGCAGCTATGATTGGCGTAGTGCTGAATTTAATTTTACCGAAAACGAAAGAAGAAGTGAAGATTGAGAAAGATTTATAAGACAAATCTTCTGATTAAGTAAGTACACAGATAACACAGATAAATCTGATTTTCACAGAGTAAAAAGAAAAGGAATTTCCTCCATTTATCTGATAATTAAGAATATAAATCTGCGTTTATCATTTAAATCTGTGTCGTCTGTGTATTATATTCTTTTGACCAACTTCTGACTTAAAAATAGGCTTTGGGTCTATATTTATTCCCAAAAACAAAAATATTCACATCCCAAATACAATCTTAAAGATTTAGGGGATTTTAAAATACAACAATATGAAAAAAATAAACGCTTTTATTCTCTTCACGCAGCCCGAACAAGCGGCTAAAACCGTGACGGAGCTGCAACAATCAGACTTGGTGGAAAAAATTTACTTGCTTACGCCCGAAAACGTAACGCAAACCATCGACGGATGCGAAAATATCGCGATTAGCGCTCTGCAAAGCACCGAAACAATTCAAAAAATTGCCGAAAAATCATCGGCCGACTACACATTGATTTATCAAAAATCAACCGTGCTGAAACTCGGTTATTTCGCTTTGGAACGCATGCTTCGCATTGCCGACGACACCAGCGCGGGAATGGTTTACGCCGATTATTACGCCATTGCCAACGGAGAAAAAAAGAACCACCCCGTTGTCGATTATCAGGAAGGCAGCTTGCGTGACGATTTCAATTTCGGCTCGCTGCTGGTTTACAACACCCGGGCGCTGAAAGAAGCCGCAAACCGAATGGCGGGAAAAGCGTATCAATTTGCGGGGCTGTATGATTTGCGCCTGAAAGTTTCTCAAAACCATCCACTTGTGCATATCAACGAATACCTCTATACCGAAATTGAAGAGGATACTCGCGCATCGGGGCAAAAAATCTTCGATTATGTGGATCCCAAAAACCGCGCCGCGCAAGTGGAAATGGAACAAGCCTGCACACAACATTTAAAGGATGTGGACGCCTATCTGGCACCCGATTTTACGAAAATCGAATTCGATAAAGGCGTGTTCGATTACGAGGCGTCCGTGATAATTCCGGTGCGGAACCGCATAAAAACAGTTAAAGACGCCATCGCTTCGGTATTGATGCAGAAAACCGATTTCAAATTCAACCTCATTGTTGTGGACAACCACTCCACCGATGGCACCACCGAGGCCATTCGTGAATTTAACGACGAACGCCTTATCCACGTTATTCCTCATCGCGATGACTTGGGCATTGGCGGATGCTGGAATATGGGCGTGCACCACGAAAAGTGCGGCAAATTTGCCGTGCAGCTCGATAGCGACGATGTATATAGCGACGAAAACACGTTACAAAAAATCGTAAACGCTTTCTACGAACAGAATTGCGCCATGGTGGTGGGCACCTATCAGATGACCAATTTCGCCATGGAAGAAATCCCTCCGGGTATTATCGACCACCGCGAATGGACGCCCGATAACGGACGAAACAATGCCCTTCGCATTAACGGGCTGGGAGCGCCCCGCGCATTTTATACCCCGGTTCTTCGCGATGTGAAAGTGCCCAACACCAGCTACGGAGAAGATTACGCACTGGGACTCAATATTTCACGCCGTTATCAGATCGGAAGAATTTACGATGTGCTATATCTCTGCCGCAGATGGGAAGACAATTCCGACGCGTCGCTCGACATCGTGAAAATGAACGCCCACAATACGTACAAAGACCGAATCAGAACGTGGGAGTTGCAGGCGAGAATAAAGATGAATAAAAGTTGATTTAAATAAGAATATGGCAAACACATACACACAAATCAACATTCACACCGTTTTTGCTGTAAAAGGAAGAGAAAACGTTATTACCGATAAATTCGCCGATGAATTGTA
This sequence comes from Bacteroidota bacterium, assembly GCA_023388315.1. Lineage (GTDB taxonomy): Bacteria > Bacteroidota > Bacteroidia > Bacteroidales > Dysgonomonadaceae > JAEWGM01. Next base: position 57,015 of record JAEWGM010000001.1, read on the forward strand.
CAAATACATCAGTGGAATTTTGAAGCAACAAAATCAATATCCTTTAGCAGTAAGCGGTTACAAAGATCATGTGCATGTTTTCTTTGAGATGAATACATCGAAAAGTTTGGGCGCCATAATGGATATCGTAAAGGCAAGTTCATCGAAATGGATAAATGAACGAAAATTTGTTCCAGGACGCTTCGAATGGCAAAAAGGTTATGGCGGATTTAGCTATTCTCGCAGTCAGCGGAACAATGTAATTAAATACATTATGAAGCAAAAGGAACATCATTCGGCAAAAAGCTTCAAAGAGGAATATTTAGACATGCTGAAAAAGTTTGAAATTGATTATAACGATATCTATCTGTTTGAATTTTACGAATAAATTTAAAATGCGTTTATTTATTGGATAATATCGGCGCTATGCGCCTTTTAATTCTAAAATGGTGATTTTTTTCTACCATAATATTGGGGCTACGCCCCTTTTCAAACTTTTTACGTTGCAACATCTTTTTAGGCGTGTAACGCCGTCATTATGGTAGAAAAAATTTCACCCAATCACCCAAGGAGCGTAGCTCCGAAATTATAAATTACAGTCAAAATGAGCGAACCCCAAATCCACGTCGGTATTTTATTGGCACAAACAAAAATTGATTTTTCGTTACCATCCGATTACACGCTAAACGGAATACCTGTTCTCAAGGGCGATTATTCGGTAGAAATTTCCGAAGGAAAAATTCTTTTTGAAGAAAACCTATACGATGAATTGATATTTGAAACCGAAAATATTCACACCCATTCTTTTGAGTTGAAAGACGTAATTATCGGCGTGAATTTTCATTGGGAACGAAAGGAAAACCAGCGGTTTTTGGGAAATCTGAAATTTATTGTCGAAAACAACACGCTTTCCGCCATCAATATTGTTTCGCTGGAAGATTATCTGGTGAGCGTAATTTCATCGGAGATGAGCGCCACAAGTTCGGAAGAACTATTGAAAGCGCATGCCGTAATTTCCCGCAGTTGGCTGCTGGCGCAAATTCAGAAGAATAAATCGCTCGAAAAAGATTACCAAACTTCGTTTGTTTCGCCCACCGAAATCGTCCGCTGGTACGACCGCGAAGACCATCTCAATTTCGATGTCTGCGCCGACGATCATTGTCAACGCTATCAAGGAATTACCCGCCAATCCACCGATTTGGTTCGGCAAGTTATCCAGCAAACCCGCGGCGAAGTGCTGATGTACGACAACGTCATTTGCGATGCCCGCTTCTCGAAATGTTGCGGCGGCGTGATGGAAACCTTCGAAAATGTTTGGGAACCGGTGGTTCATCCTTATCTGGTTGCAAAGACGGATAACGCCAGCGCCGCCCTACCCGATTTAACCGACGAAGAAACCGCCGACCGCTGGATTCGCACCTCACCACCCGCTTTTTGCAACACGCAGAATGCGAAAGTCTTAAAGCAGGTTTTAAACGATTACGACCAAGAAACTGCCGATTTTTATCGTTGGACGGTAACTTATTCGCAAGAAGAACTTTCAGAGCTTATCCGCGAACGTTCGGGAATAGATTACGGCGAAATCGTTGCGCTGCAACCGCTGCAACGTGGCACTTCGGGGCGCATCATCCTATTAAAAATCATCGGAACCAAACGCGTAATGACCATCGGAAAAGAGTTGGAAATCCGCCGAACGCTTTCTACATCGCATCTTTACAGTTCCGCTTTTGTGGTGGATACCGAAAACGAAAACGACGAAGGCATCCCTCAACAATTCACGCTCACAGGCGCGGGTTGGGGTCACGGCGTGGGCTTGTGCCAAATTGGCGCGGCGGTGATGGCGGAAAAGGGGTGCGGCTACACGGAGATATTGAATCATTACTTTCCTTCTTCGGAGGTAAAGAGAAATTACTAATTTTTAATTACAAATGACTAATGATGGAATATGTTGAAAAAGAGAATATTATTTTAACGAAAACGTATGACTACGCGGTTAGAGTCGTAAAACTGTATCAATATCTTTGCAGAGAAAAGAAAGAATTCGAATTATCGAAACAACTTTTACGCAGCGGAACATCCATCGGAGCAAACGCGGAAGAATCGGTTGGAGGGCTTTCAAAAAAAGATTTCCTTGCAAAAATCGGAGTTTCTTATCGCGAAACACGTGAAACCCGTTTTTGGCTGCGCTTGCTGAGAGATACCGACTATATAACATCGAAACAAGCGGAAAGCATGATTAATGATGCGGAAGAAATTCTTCGAATAATAACCGCGATACAAAAATCAACAAAACGCAATTTGTAATGGGTTGTTTAAAATTACTAATTACCAACTACAAATTACTAATGAAAAAATATATTGAAAAAGAGGATAGAATATTATTAACAAAGAAATATAATTACGCAACCAACACCTTTGTAAAAAATCGAACATAATTATAAAATAATCACACATAGAAATTGCCAAAACGCAACTTGTAATTGGTAATTAGAAATTAGAAATTTACTTATGAAAACCTCCCGTTCCCCTTGGGCTTGGATCCCCACCCTCTATTTCGCGCAAGGAATACCTTACGTGGCAGTTATGACCGTATCGGTAATTATGTACAAACGATTTGGATTGTCCAACACCGATATCGCGCTATACACCTCGTGGCTCTATTTGCCGTGGGTTATCAAACCGTTTTGGAGCCCCATTGTGGATATTTTAAAAACCAAACGATGGTGGATTATTGTCATGCAATTGCTTATCGGCGCCGGATTGGCGGGAATCGCTTTCACGTTGCCAACGCCATTTTATTTTAAAGCATCGTTAGCGTTTTTCTGGCTGTTGGCGTTCAGTTCTGCCACCCACGATATTGCCGCCGATGGTTTCTATATGCTCGGTTTAGACGATTCGCAACAATCGTTTTTCGTGGGAATCCGCAGTACGTTTTATCGCTTGGCGATGATTACAGGACAAGGGCTGCTGATTATTTTTGCCGGGCTATTTGAAAAAACCACCGGCAACATCCCCTACGCTTGGAGTATCACATTTTTTATCCTCGCCGGATTATTTATCGCCTTTTTTGTGTATCACCGCTTTGTTTTGCCCAAACCGGCAAGCGATACGGAAAAAGCCACCCATACACCTGCCGAAGTGATGCAGGAATTCGGACGAACTTTCGTCTCTTTTTTCACCAAAAAGGGAATTTTATTGGCCATCGCCTTTATGTTGTTATATCGCTTGGCCGAAGCCATGTTGGTGAAACTGGCATCGCCGTTTTTGCTGGATACCCGCGAAGTGGGCGGCCTGGCGCTGAGCACACAAGAAGTGGGTGTGGTTTATGGCACCGTGGGCGTGGTGGCGTTAACGTTGGGCGGAATTATCGGTGGAATTGTAGCATCGCAGCGAGGACTTAAATACTGGCTCTGGCCAATGGCTTTGGCCATTACGCTTCCCAATGCCGCTTACGTTTTCTTGTCGCTCACACAACCCGAAAGTTTCATTTGGGTAAACGTAGCCGTTGCCATTGAGCAATTCGGTTACGGGTTCGGGTTCACCGCCTATATGCTCTATCTGATTTACTTTTCGCAAGGCGAGCACAAAACCGCGCACTACTCCATCTGCACCGGGTTTATGGCACTCGGAATGATGTTGCCCGGAATGGCTGCCGGATGGATTCAGGAGCAAATCGGATATCAAAACTTTTTTATTTTTGTGATGATTTGCACCATTCCCACGCTGTTGCTTATTCCGTTTTTGAAAGTGGATAAGGATTTCGGAAAGTCAAAAAAGACAGAAGATACATTGGAAATAGAACAAACAGAAAATCAATAAAATATGAAAAAAAATATTGCATTAATTATTTTATTCGGCTGGATGGCGGTCTCATCCTCCTTCGCGCAAAAAATACGCGTAAAAACCGGCATTGAGGTGCTAAAAGAAACCAATTTCAAAGCCTTGCAAGGCAAACGGGTTGGCTTAATTACAAACCCTACCGGCGTGGACAACAATTTAAAATCCACCATTGATATTTTGCACGAAGCCCCAAACGTGCAACTCGTGGCGCTCTACGGCCCCGAACACGGCGTTCGTGGCGATGTGCACGCGGGAGACAAAATCGAAGATTTTAAAGACCCGAACACCGGAGTTCCGGTTTTTTCGTTGTACGGTGCCACTCGAAAACCCACCAAAGAAATGCTTTCAGACATTGATGTATTGGTTTACGATATCCAAGATATTGGCTGCAGGTCATACACTTACATATCCACTATGTATTTAGCGATGCAAGCTGCGGCAGAAAACAACATCCAATTTGTGGTACTCGACCGCCCTAACCCGTTGGGCGGAGAAAAAGTGGAAGGAAATCTCGTGGAAGAAGGGTTCTTTTCGTTTGTGAGTCAATTGAAAATTCCTTACGTGTACGGATTAACGTGTGGTGAACTTGCTCATATGATCAACGCCGAGATGATGGAAAAACCGTGCGCACTGACCGTGGTGAAAATGAAGAAATGGCGCAGAAAAATGAATTTTGAAGATACCGGCTTGCCGTGGGTTCCCACTTCTCCACATATTCCATTCGCGCACTCGGCGTACTTTTATCCCGTTTCGGGAATTTTAGGCGAGTTGGGTTATATGTCCATCGGCGTGGGGTACACACTGCCGTTTGAAATGTTTGCCGCGGAATGGATTAAAGCAGAAGAATTTGCCAGTGCGTTGAACGCGAAAAGGCTTCCGGGAATTACGTTTCGTCCCATTCATTTAAAGCCGTACTATTCGGTTGGACAAGGCAAAAACTACCAAGGCGTGCAAATTCATTTAACCGATTTTGCCAAAGCCCGCTTGTCCGATATCCAATTTCATGTGATGGAAATTGCCGCGCAACTTTATCCTGAACACAAAGTTTTTGACCATGCACCCGAAAATCGTTTCGATATGTTCGATAAAGTGAGCGGAAGTGACTATATTCGCAAGGAATTTTCAAAGAATCACCGTTTCGCCGATATTCAATCGTATTGGACAAAGGACGAGGAAGCGTTTAAAAAAGCATCAAAGAAATATTATCTTTATAGATGAAATTCCATTTTATTGATGGTGGCAGAATATAACCCTAGAAGGGTTAAGAGATATTAGCATAGGGCAACGCCCTATGAAATGGATAAATTATTTAAAAAAAGCTCTGAAAGAGCGAAAGCATTAAATAAAAAAGGTTGAAATATGACACAATCATTAAACATACGTTCAACACAAAAAACAAACCACCACTAATTGAGGATAAGGTAAACCCCATTTGAAAATATAAGGTGGAGTATGACAAAGGTACGTTTAGGGCTATGGCTTTCGCCCTTTCAGGGCTTTGTTTAAACCATCTTTTACGCATAGGGCGCCGCCCTATGCTAATTACTTTCACACCTTTGGTGTGATTATTTGAAGGATTATTTATAGCTAAAAAATGAATACTATCGCAACAAAACAACAATCCTCCCGCCTATTATCGTTAGATATTTTGCGGGGCATCACCATCGCCGGAATGATTTTGGTGAACAACCCCGGCTCTTGGAGTTCCATTTACACGCCCCTTGGCCACGCCCAGTGGCACGGACTTACACCCACCGATCTAGTGTTTCCGTTCTTTATGTTTATTATGGGCGTTTCCACATTTATGTCGTTGCGGAAATTCAATTGCCGCCCCACCAAAGAGTGTGTGTGGAAAATTGTTCGTCGAACCGTGCTTATTTTCGTTATCGGCTTGGGCTTGGGATGGTTCGGTCAATTTGTACGCGGATTAGCCAATGGAGAAACGTTGGTGCAAGCGGCGACCCATTTCGATACGCTTCGCATATTGGGTGTGCTCCAACGCTTGGCATTGGCTTACGGCTTTGCCGCGCTCATCGCCGTCCTCGTGAAATACAAACACCTTGTATGGGTGATTGCCGCGTTGCTGGTAGGTTATTTTTTGATGCTTGTTTTTGGCAACGGGTTCGAAATGTCGGAGCAAAACATCATTGCCGTGATCGACAAAGCGCTGTGGGGCCCCAATCACATGTACAAAGACTGGACACCGGACGGGCAGCGTATCGCCCTCGACCCCGAAGGGTTATTGAGCACACTGCCATCCATCGCGCACGTTCTAATCGGGTTTATGTTCGGCAAACTCATAGTGGAAACCAAAAACAACCACTCAAAAGTGGAAAAGCTACTCATTTGGGGGACGGTTTTGGCTTTCGCAGGATTGTTATTGCAATACGGCTGTCCCATCAATAAAAAGATCTGGAGCCCAACGTATGTGTTGGTTACTTGCGGTTTTGCCGCGCAATTGCTGGGACTGCTTATTTGGATTATCGATATAAACAAAAAACAAAAGTGGAGCCGCTTTTTCCACGCCTTTGGCGTAAATCCGCTGATTGTTTACATCTTCGCGGGCGTTTTGGCAAACCTTGTCGGAAGCATTCGCTTTCCATACCAAGGAGAACCCATAGCAATTAAGACATTTATATATCAAGAATTGCTGCAGCCGTGGGCAGGGAATTATTTCGGTTCGCTGCTCTACGCGCTTATTTTTGTTACCATCTGCTGGCTTTTCGGGTATATTTTATATAAACGAAATATTTACATCAAACTCTAATAACACATACAAACGAGAATAAAATGATATTAATTGCCGACAGTGGCGCCACCAAAACCGACTGGTGCCTTACTAGAAATGGAGAAATTATTCAACGATTTGAAAGCAAAGGCATCAGCCCCATTTTTCAATCGCAAGAGGAAATTGCGGAAGAACTAAAACTGCATGTATTCCCTGTGTTTAAAGAATCGGGCGTGCAAGCGGTTTATTTTTATGGCTCGGGTTGCATACCCGAAAAAATTAAATCGGTGAAAAACGCTATCTCTCAATCGTTTCAAGTGAAAACCATCGAAGTGTACAGCGACCTTATTGCCGCTGCTCACAGCCTTTGCGGACACCATGCGGGCATCGCTTGCATCTTGGGAACCGGAAGCAATTCGTGCGAATGGAACGGCAAAGAAGTGGTGAATCAAATTTCGCCGCTGGGATTTATTTTGGGCGATGAAGGAAGCGGCGCTAATTTGGGAAAACTGCTTGTGGGCGATGCACTTAAAAATCAATTAGGAGAAGAATTAAAACAAAAATTGCTGGAAAAACACCAACTCACACCGGCTATTATTATCGACAGGGTGTATCGACAACCATTTCCCAGCCGGTTTTTGGCAAGCCTTGCCCCGTTTTTATTGGAACACATTCAGGAGCCGCAAATACGAAGAATTGTATCAACTTCTTTTTCCGATTTTTTTGAACGAAACGTGATGCAGTACGATTATCAAAATAATAACGTTAACTTTGTAGGTTCAATCGCGTGGTATTTTGCGGATATTTTGCACGAAGTGGCGAAAGAAAAGAATATCGAAATCGGCAAAATAGAGAAATCACCGATGAAAGGATTGGTCAGTTTTCATACAGAGAACAACCTGTAAGTTTTCTGAAATTCAATAAGAAAACGCTACAAATCCCAAATCGTAAATCCCAAATCGTAAATCGAAATGACATTTATTAAAGTAACAGAACAAGCATCTTTATACAACGATTTAGAAAAGAAATCGGCACTGGAACTTCTCACGGAAATAAACCAAGAAGACCAAAAGGTGGCGCTGGCCGTGGAAAAAACCATTCCCGAAATCGAAAAATTAGTCACCGGAATTGTAGAAAGAATGAAACGCGGAGGCCGTCTTTTTTATATCGGCGCCGGCACGAGCGGGCGGCTGGGCGTGTTGGACGCGTCGGAAATTCCGCCAACTTACGGTATGCCCAACACCTACGTTATCGGGCTAATTGCCGGAGGCGATATAGCGCTGCGCAACCCGGTGGAAGACGCGGAAGACGATTTGTACAAGGCTTGGGAGGAATTGCTCACTTTCAACATTAACGAGAACGACACGCTGGTGGGCATCGCCGCATCGGGCACAACACCGTATGTGATTGGCGCATTGCGTCGTGCGCGCGAAGCCGGCATACATACTGGCGCCATTAGTTGCAATCCAAACTCGCCCGTGGCAGATGAGGCGGAGATAAAAATTGAACCCATTGTTGGGCCGGAATATGTTACCGGAAGCACCAGAATGAAATCGGGGACGGCTCAAAAGCTGGTGCTCAATATGATAACCACCGCCACGATGATAAAACTCGGCCGTGTGAAAGGAAACCGAATGGTGAATATGCAACTCACCAATCAAAAATTGGTGGACAGAGGCACGCGAATGATTGTGGACGAATTGGGCTTAAACTACGAGCAAGCCAAAAACCTGTTGCTGCTGCACGGCAATGTAAAAGCGGCCATTGAAGTTTATCGTCATAAGCAGCAACGTTAATTTTCCACCTTTCATTTTTCATTTCTCCTATGGCCGTCATCATTAAAACCCACGATCCCAATTTGTTGCTCCACAAGATTTACGAAGGCATTGAAACCAAAAAAATCCCGAAATGGAACGTATTGGCCGACGGGCGTTTAACGCCCACACAATTGCTATGGAAAAACGAGGCGTTTTTGAAACCTCAAATTTGGGTGGATGAAAACGAGTTGCGTTTCGGGTTGATAAAGCGGAAAGACCGCAAGCATATTTCGTCCAAACTATACACGTTTTTCCACGCAAAGTTTTCGGAAATGCTGCTGGCAAATTTCGATACTGATTTTCAGGAAATCACCATCACCGCGCTCGCCACCCCACCCGATCTTTTTTAAACGCACGGTTATATTAAACCATTCTTGCATTGACGCACTCTAAGAACTATGAATGCAAAAATTTTTAAGACAATCCTCTTTAGCGCGGTTCTTCTGATGTTTTATGGTTGCGAAACGGTATCTTTTTTCGGAAAAACCAACGCGAAAATAAAAAACGATGTCGTTTATCAAACCATCCAATGGGATGCGAATGCTTCATCTGCCGATGTGGAACGCGAGTTTCGGGCTTTTGTTCGCGAAACGTTAACCAAGCATCGCTATAAAAATTATGTTCAGCTATTTCAATCGAACTACTTTATGGAAGAAGGCGAACGCACCTATGTAATAAAAATCTTCAAAAACGAACAGGAAAAAAATCTCTATCAACGCTATTCCGACGACATTATTAGCCGGTCGATTGCTTTGGCGAGCAAAAGTTTTTCGAACCGTTGGAGCCAACTGCAGCAAGGAATGATTGTGGAAGACGTGTATAATTTACTTCCGGAACTGGCGGACTTTAACGCAAAGCAGATTTTCTATAACAACAGGTCGGAGCTGCAACTTTCAGACAAATGGCTCTCTTTCGATTTTACCGGCCGGTTGCTGAACTTCGGTACGGGAAATGTGCGCACCTCGGCGCCACGAAACGAAGAGTGGGTATTTTAAAATAATCACATAATTTGCAAAAAACTTTCTTGAATATGCATAGAATCCTTTATATCTTCCTGTTTATCAGCGTATCGATTAGCGGTTTTTCGCAAGAAACTACGTATAAAACCATCCGAAACATTCCGTATTACGAGACTGCAAAACAAAACTCCGACGCCTACATCAAAGAGCGTTGCGTGCTGGATATTTACTACCCCGAAAACAAAACACAATTTGCCACCATTGTTTGGTTTCACGGCGGCGGATTAACAGGCGGTGAAAAGGAAATTCCCGAAGATTTAAAAAACAAGAACATCTGCATCATCGGCGTCAATTACCGCCTTTCGCCAAAAGTGCAAGCGCCCGCTTATATTGAAGACGCGGCCGCAGCCGTGGCGTGGGCTTTCAAAAACATCGAAAAATATGGCGGCGACCCGAGCAAAATTTTCGTCTCGGGGCATTCCGCCGGCGGCTACCTTACTTGCATGGTGGGATTGGATAAACAATACCTTGCCGCGCACGATATCGACGCCAATAAAATTGCCGGTTTAATTCCCCTGAGCGCGCAAACCATTACGCATTTTAACATCCGCGATCATCGAGGAATAAAAGACACCCAACCCATTGTGGATGAATACGCTCCGCTCTATCACGTGCGGGCCGATGCACCACCTTTGTTGCTGATTACCGGCGACCGCGAATTGGAAATGCTTGGCCGATACGAAGAAAACGCTTATCTTGCCCGCATGATGAAAGTGGTGGGCCACAAAGAAACCCAATTACTGGAACTGGACGGCTACGACCACGGAATGGTGTATCCCGCGTTGCCGCTGCTGTTGAAAGAAGTGGAAAAAAGAAGCAAATAAAATGACAATAGAACGACTCACAAAAATAGATGAAAGCGTTTACCAAGCTTTCAAAAAACTCATTCCCCAACTCACGGGCGATGAAAACCGGTTTCCCACCCTTGAAGAACTGCAAAGAGTTATACAATCGGAAGACACACTGGTTTTTGTAGCCAAAGAAAACGATGAAATTTTGGGCACAACCACGTTGGCGCTCTATCGGCTTCCATCGGGCCTGAAAGCGTGGATTGAAGATGTGATAGTAGATGAATCGGCCCGAGGGAAAGGCGTTTCCGTGGCGCTTATGAATCACGCATTGAACGCCGCCCGCGAAACTGGCGTTAAAAAAGTAGATTTAACTTCTCAACCTTTCCGCTTAGCGGCCAATAACTTATACCAAAAACTGGGTTTTGAATTGAGGAAAACGAATGTGTATCGGTTGACATTAGACAACTAGATATTAGACAGTTAGATATTAGACAATTAGACAATTGACGAAACAGTGTTGGTTTGCAACAATTTAATCAATAAAAAAGCCCGAAACTTAAACGTTTCAGGCTTTTTTGTTGTTCTGTTTTATGTTATGGAAATTTATACACAATGCTGTTGATATTCATTCCCGCGCCAACCGAAGCCAACACAATATTGTCTCCCGACTGCAATTGATGGCTTTCCATATCGTCGCGCAAAATCATATCCAACAACGTGGGTACGGTAGCCACCGATGAGTTGCCTAACCAAGAAATAGTCATCGGCATCACGTGTTCGGGAACATCTTTCAGTCCGTACAATTTATATAAGCGCGCCAAAATGGCATCGTCCATTTTTCCGTTGGCTTGGTGAATAAGTACTTTTTTAATGTCCGAAACGTGCATTCCCAATTTGTCTAATCCCGATTTTATTGCCTTTGGCACGTTCTCCAACGCGTATTGATACAACCGGCGGCCGTTCATTTTAAGATAATAATCTTTTTTTGCCGCCAATTCGGGGTTGTACGAATATCCCATATGCAGCATTTGCGCATAATCCACCGCGTCGGAACGCGTGTTGTGGCCGACAATTCCCACGGGCGTTTCGCTTTCGCGCGCTTCCATAATGGCGGCGCCGGCACCATCGGCGTAAATCATGCTGTCGCGGTCGTGCGGATCGGAAATACGCGATAACACGTCGGCACCCACCACCAATATTTTTTTGGCATCGCCCGAACGAATGTAATAGTCGGCTTGAATAACCGCTTGAATCCAACCGGGGCAACCAAAAAGAATATCGTATGCCACAGCAGCCGGATTGTGAATTTCCAGCTTTTGTTTCAACCTCGATGCCAACGACGGCACAATATCCATGCGGCTATTATCGGCGTGGGTTTCACCAAAATTGTGTGCCACAATAATATAATCCAGTTCTTCTTTGTCAATCCCCGCCGCTTCAATGGCGCGTTGCGATGCAATGAGCGCCAAATCGGTGGTGGTTTCGTGGTCTTCGGCATATCGCCTTTCGGCAATGGTGGTGATTTCCTGGAATTTACGGGTGATGTCTTCGTTAGGATTTAGAATTCTCTCACCGGATGATTCAAAAAACTCCGAGGAATGAAAAAATTCATTTTTTACTCGTTTCTTAGGTACATATCTACCCGTTCCGGTAAATATGCTGTATATTCTCTTCATTTGGTTGTTACATTAAAATAAAACTCGGGTACAAAGTTACGAATAATTACCAAAATGGGATATAAAAATGTTTGTTTGTTGCGCCCCGAGAATCAATTTGCTTTATTTTTTTCTTCCACTTTCTTTGTTTTTTCTTCTGAGACTTCAGGACGTTTCCCTTGAAGTATCACGGGATTGGAAACATCTTCAAAAATTTCCAAATCAAAATAACGCACTGCCGCCGTTACGTGGTCAAAAATATCGGACATAATATTCTCATATTCACCCCAATTGGTGGTAGCGGTAAACAAATATAGTTCCAAAGGCAGGCCTTGCGGCGTGGGCGCCAACTGACGCACCAAAAGCAGCAATTCTTTGTGCACTTGCGGGTGATTCTTGAGATACAACTCCACATATTTACGGAAAAGCCCCATATTGGTGAAATTACGTCCATTGAGCGGAAGGCTTCTATCGGCGTTTGTTTCGTTGTTGAAAGCGTCAACTACTGCTTTTTTTTCGTTAATATAACCGGTTAAAAGTTGTATTCGTCTGAAATAATCCAGTTCCTCATCGCTTATATAATGAATGGACGACTGTTTAATGTAAATGGCCCGCTTGATGCGGCGACCACCGGCTTCGGTCATTCCGCGCCAATTTTGAAAAGCTTCTGTTACAAGTGAGTATGGCGGAATGGTGGTGATGGTTTTATCGAAATTCAAAATTTTCACCGTGGTGAGGTTGATTTTTATCACATCGCCATCCACATTGAATTTGGGCATCGTAATCCAGTCGCCAATACGCACCATATCGTTCGATGAAACCTGCACGCTTGCCACCAAGCCCAATATTGTATCTTTAAATATCAACAACAAAATGGCCGACGCGGCACCCAGCCCCGTGAGAATGGTGGTGGGGTCTTTGCCGATAAACATAGAAATAATGATGATGGCACCAATAAAGTACAAAAGAATCTTTATGAGCTGCATAAAGCTCTCAACGGGTTTATCTTTAAAATTTTTTCGCGACTTGAGCGTATCGCCAAACGCGTTGATAATGGACAAGCACAGCCAAATGAAATAAAGCACAAGAAATACATCGATGGCTTTACCCGCGAGGCGCATCAGCGCAGGAAAATCGTGCAAAATAATAGGGATGGCGCCATTCACAATGCTAATGGGAATGATCATCGCCAAATATTTGGGAAACTTGTTGCGTATCAAATTTCGCATAAACGAAAACTTGGGAAGTTGGGATAAACGCGCCAGTATGAATGTGATTAACCGGCGAAAGCCAACCTGAACAAGGTAAACGAGAATAACAAGCAGGCTGAACAAAAATAAGGCGTTAATTACTTCCAGATAAGTGCCCGAAATACCGATATCTTGTAAAAAACCTTTCGACCACGTGCTAATGGTGTTTGCCATTTCATGCGAAAATGTTTCTACGGTATCGCTATCAACATTTTCCTTTATCTGATTTACTTCTTCTTGTATCATTTTGATGTTTTTTCTATGTGATTTTACGTACAATTTAACTCTAAGATAAATATACTAAAATCAATTCAACTTACGAAATACAAAGTTAGTCATAATAGATAAATGAAACTTTTTAAAACTCTAAACGAACATTAAATACCTGTGAAAAACACGGCGCGTTTGAGGAAATAAATGTATATTTGTGTTTCGGATAACCGCGAATCGGACGATATCCGAAAAATCTGATGTCTAATAATCTAAAAGAATAAAAATGGGAAAAGTATTGATAATCGGCGCCGGTGGCGTGGGTACGGTAGTGGCCAATAAAGTAGCGCAAAATAAAGACGTATTTACCGAAATTATGTTGGCAAGCCGCACAAAAAGCAAATGCGACGCCATTGCCGAAGACGTGAAACGACGCACGGGCGTGAGCATAAAAACAGCTAAAGTGGATGCCGACAGCGTGCCCGAACTGGTGGCGTTGATGAACGATTTTAAACCGGAATTGGTGATTAACGTGGCCCTTCCGTACCAAGATTTAACCATTATGGACGCCTGCTTGGAATGCGGCGTAAACTACTTGGACACAGCCAACTATGAACCAAAAGATGAAGCCAAGTTTGAGTACAAATGGCAATGGGCGTATCAAGACAGGTTTCGCGAAGCGGGCCTTACCGCCATTCTCGGTTGTGGCTTCGACCCGGGCGTAACCAGCGTTTTCACGGCGTATGCCGCCAAACACCATTTCGATGAAATTCATTATCTCGATATTGTGGACTGCAACGCGGGCGACCACGGAAAAGCATTTGCCACTAACTTCAACCCCGAAATTAACATTCGCGAAGTTACTCAAAAAGGGAAATATTGGGAAAACGGGCAATGGGTGGAAACCGAACCGCACGAAATTCACAAACCACTCACCTACCCCAATATCGGGCCAAAAGAGTCGTATTTAATTTATCACGAAGAACTGGAGTCACTCGTTAAAAACTTCCCCACACTAAAACGCGCGCGTTTTTGGATGACTTTCGGACAAGAATACCTCACGCACTTGCGCGTAATCCAAAACATCGGTATGGCACGTATTGACGAAGTGGAATACAACGGCCAAAAAATTGTTCCCATTCAGTTCCTCAAAGCCGTTCTTCCCGATCCGGGCGATTTGGGCGAAAACTACACGGGCGAAACCTCCATCGGGTGCCGCATTCGTGGCATAAAAGACGGCAAAGAACGCACATACTACATTTACAACAATTGCAGCCACCAAGCGGCTTACGAAGAAACCGGCGCGCAAGGCGTAAACTACACCACAGGCGTTCCGGCAACCATCGGCGCTATGATGTTCTTGCAAGGATTGTGGAAAAAACCGGGCGTCTTCAACGTGGAAGAGTTCAATCCCGATCCGTTTATGGAACAACTCAATAAACAAGGCTTGCCTTGGCATGAAGAGTTTGATGTGGATTTGGAACTGTAACCAACCACCAAATCATCAACAATATACCTTCGCCCCAATAGAACAATGTTGTTTTATTGGGGCGTTTTTTTGGTTTAAGGTTTAGGGTTCAACGTTCAAGGTTAACGACTATCGATAAATAATTGTCAGTGAGTCGATATACGTGTTAAGAAAACCTTATTTTAGAGAAACTAAGCTTAGTAGCTTTCAATACTGTTTCTCACCACCTTATTGCCTTATTTTTTCATTAAATACAGCATTTATTAAACAATTGTCGAGAGCAAAACTTCTGACAAAGAAAAGTCATCCTTATTCATAAAGCATAAAACAACAATAAAAAAGGGATTCAACATTTTATACTAGTTGAATCCCTTTTCTATTTTTTGTGGAACGTGTTTTATCTTCTGAGGCGGTTTAAAGACCTCACGAGCGCTTCATCGGCGCCGATTTTACGGATAGCCAGAATGGTAAGGATAATACCAATAATGGGCATAACGATGCCAATTTTCACTTTCTGAAAAATTAAATCGGTACCGGGGTTCATTTTCCATATCAAAAACCCGAAAAACAAATAAAAACCTACCATCAATACAATATTAAAGATGGAAAGCCTTATTTGCAGCATCCTGTTTTTGTACATAAAAACGGTTACCAGCGCTAAAATGGCACTAATGGCGCCAATGGCGAAAAGACCCCATGTGGAATCGGTGAGGTTTCCATTGAGATAAACGCCCATTGCTTCAAAAACTACCGGATCGCCTTTATACGCGAAAGACGCGAGCGGCGTTACCGATGCCACCAACATAGCGGCCGAAGCAAGGAGTAAAAACACTGTTTGTATACGTTGAAGCATATGACAGATTGAAAAAGATTAAAAAGGAATGAAAGTAAAATTGAGAGATGTTTGTATGATAACCTAATAAAAATCAGAACTTCTCTTTTTCTTTGGCCGGGTTGCGGTAATAAATATCGCTTTCTTTCCAATCTTGTACTGCCAACAAACTGGGTTTGGGAAGTTTTTCGTAGAAGCGAGAAATTTCTATTTGTTCGTGGTTTTCAAACACTTCTTCCAGGTTATCGCTGTAAGAGGCAAACTCCTGTAGTTTGTTGTCCAAGTCCTGTTTCATTTCCAACGAAAGTTGGTTGGCTCTTTTGCTGATAATGCGCACCATTTCATAAATGTTGCCCACCGGTTCCGCCATGTTCATAACGTCGCGGGTTTCGGTGTTGGTGCTGGCGTTTGATCTTCTGTAGTCCATTCTTTGTATGTGAATTTTATTGTTATTACGTTGTGATTAAGTTGTGGGCAGCACGTCAATTTTACGTTGAGCTTCCTTGTAATACCGTTCGGCTTCGGCAAGGTGTTTGCCCTGAGGAAATGTGTTTGTGTAATTAAAATACTCGTCAACCACCATGCGATAGCGCTCGGGTTGGGTTTGCAATGTACTTCTGAGGGCGAACTCATATCGTGCGCGCAGGATGGTTATTTGATACTCTTCCATGTATTTGGAATAGGGATAATTCTTCATTGCTTCACGTGCCGTTACCACAGCCGATTCGTAATTGTTGCCCATGTAATTTCCCAAATTCAGGTATAGCTCAGCTGCCCTGAGTTCTTTGTAAGCGAGTTTTTCTTGCAGTTCAAAAAGATAATTTTTTGCTTGCTCGGCGCGTTCGCTTTGCGGATACCGATCCATATATTTTTGAAACTCGGCTATTGCCGTGTACGTTTTGGTTTGATCGAGCCGCGGGTCGGGCGAGTCGAGGTACATTCCGTAAGCCGAATAAAACAGCGCCGGCTCCGCGTATTCTCCGTTTGGATATGTGTTGTAATACGTGGTAAAAACCTGTGTAGCTGAGAGATAATCCTTTGAATTGTAATAACTTTGCGCCAACAGATACATGGATTCCTCAGCGCGGCCCGTTCCTTTAAAAAACGGCACCAACTCTTCCAGCAAGGTGATGGAGCGGCTGTATTTGCCTTCTTCGAAATATTTCTTGGCGTAGGTATATTTTACGTCTCTATCGGTACTTTTCAATATTTTATTGTACTCGTTACACGAGCTGAAGACAATTGCGAGGAGTAAAAAATATATCGGTTTAATTCTCATTTTGTTGAAAATCGGATTTTAGGGTGCAAATTTACGGAAACTTTCTCATTTTTAGGGCATGGAAAGCGGTTTTTATTCTATTTTAGGAATTGGAGTCGAGAAATTTTAAAATACTTTCCACATACTTTCTATCGTTTGCCAGCTTGGGAACTTTGTTTTGCCCGCCCGACTTCTCCCGCCATTTCATCCAGTTATAAAAAGCGCCTTTCTCTAACTTTCTCACAACGGGCATGTTTAACGAGAGATTGTACGAACGTTTTGCTTCGTAATCGGAGTTGAGTTTTTTCAAAGCCTCATCGAGCAGAGTGGTGAACTCATCCATATTGGCCGGCGGCGTTTCAAATTCAATGAGCCACTCGTGCGCTCCGGTGTGGTCGTCGCCGAAATAAACGGGCGCCGCCGTGTATTCCGTAACTTTCGCGCCTGTTTTTCGGCACGCTTCATCAATCGCCCTGTCAGCATTGTCCACAATCAGCTCTTCACCAAAAGCGTTGATAAATTGCTTGGTGCGGCCGGTAATTTTAAACAGGAAAGGATCTGTGGAAGTAAACTCAATGGTATCGCCAATTTTGTATCGCCACAAGCCGCCGCTGGTGGAAATAACCAGGGCGTATTGTTTCCCTTTTTCCACGCCGCTTAGCGGAACAGTAGCGGGCTGTTCTTTGTCCCATTCATCAACGGGGATGAATTCGTAATACACCTCGTTATCCAATAAAAGGAGCATATCTTTTGAATCGGGCGAAAATTGCACGCCAAAAAAACCTTCTGACGCGTTGTAGGTTTCCCAATAGCGCATTTTATCCGACGGAATCAGCTTTTCGTATTGCTCCTTAAACGGAATAAAACTCACACCGCCGTGAAAAAACACTTCCAAATGTGGCCATATTTCCGTTAATGATTTGCCCGTATCTTCCACAATTTTTTTGAGCAATACCAGCATCCACGAAGGCACACCCACAAAAGAGCGAATATCTGTTTTAACCGCGTAATCGGCCAATTTTTGCAATTTTTCTTCCCAATCGGGCAAAAGGGCAATTTCTTCGGGTGTTCTCATTTTTTTTGCCAGTACGGGAAGGTTTTTCATCAAAATAGCGGAAATGTCGCCGGTGTAAATGCCTTCGCCAATGTTGTTTATTTGTTGGCTGCCTCCCAGCACCAATGTTTTTCCAAGCGAAAAAGCCGTATCGGGATAATGCACGGCATACATTCCCAGCATATGATAGCCGGCGCGGTAATTGCCGTTGTGCAACGACTCGTTGGTGACGGGAATATATTTGCTTTTATCTTCGGTTGTGCCCGACGACATGGCAAACCATTTTATGGGCGTGTCCCACAGTACGTTTTGCTGCTGCTCAACGATAATTTTATCCAGATATGGACGCAAATCTTCGTAAGCCGTGATGGGAACCTTTTCAGCGAATTGAGTTTCGTTAGTGACGGAAGCAAAATTGTGTTCTTTTCCATACAAGGTATTACGACCGTGCTCAAGCAAATAGTCTAAGTTGTTTTGTTGAGTGCCGATGGGGTCTTCCAGAAACTTTTTTACCGGTTTGTAATAAGAGGTGAGTACTGATCGGGCTATCTTTCGGATCATATTTTCTTAGCTAATTGTTGATGGCAAAGATAACCAATGCGTTTCAAAAAAAAGCGAAATAATCCGGTGGTTTATGATAAAAAAAGCAAATCAACCAATGCGGCTTATCTTGAGGAGTTTGTCTTCGTCTATGATTTTTATTTTGCGTCCGTCGATGGTTATTATGCGTTCGTTCACAAACATGGAGAGCGTTCTGATGGCGTTTGAGGTGGTCATGTTTGACAGGTTGGCCAAGTCTTCGCGCGCCAGATAAATGCTGAGCGTGGCGCCATCGGCTTCCAAGCCATAATTTTCTTTCAGCGTGATGAGCGATTCCGCCAAACGCCCACGGACGTGTTTTTGGGTGAGGTTTACCACTCGTTCATCGGCTACGCCCAAGTCAACGGAAAGCAACCGGATAAAAAACATGGCCAAATTGCCGTTCTTGCGCAAAAATTGATCCATGATGGTGAGCGGAATCATCCCCACGGTGCTTGCTTCCACCGCCGCGGCGGCAGTGAGGTATTTTTCACGCGCGAAATAAGCCCGATAAGCGAAGTACTGAACCGGACGTATCATTCTGATAATCTGACTTCTTCCCCCCACCCCGTGTTTAAAAATCTTTATTTTGCCTTTGAAAAGGCACATCAGGAATTCGGGCTCTTCATCTTCCGTATAAATCATTTGGTTTTTTCTGAAAGTCTCTATTCGCGCGTTGCTTCGCAGCAACTCACGTTCGGAGTCCGTTAACATCTTCCAAATATCGGGTAAGGATGAGGACAAGTCTATTTCATCTTTTTTCTTTCGCGGCATAAAAATGTTATAGAACTATGTTTTAAAACACAAATATAAGGTTTTTTTACTTTCAACGTAACTATAATGTAATTTTTTAATGAAAAACACTCTTTTTCCGGGCATCATCTTAAAAAAATCTTTGTAAAATTTTTGTCTCTCACCAAAGGATCATTTCCTACTAATTCAAAAAAAATGTAAGTTTGTAATCGGAAATGAAAAAGAGATTCTATATACCTCTCCTTTCTTTATTCATGATATGTCTGAGCGCGTTTGCAACGGAGCTTCCGCTGGATACCGTGCTGAAAAGGACAATGAGTGCGGCAGAGAAATACAACGGCCTAGTAGAAAAATACCAAGCCGATGTGTACACACGCACCTACGTGGAAACCTTGAAAAAAAATTTTCTATATAAATACACACACCTCATTCCTCAGTTTGTACTACATGATCGCAATGAAAACGAAGCGCTGATTGAAACCTTCAGTACTTTTAAGTTTGACTATCCAAACAATTATGTGCAAGACATACACTATGTTACGGGAACACTTACGAGGAAAAGAGACATCGATTTGATTCCATTTAACTTACTAAACATTAACATTTACGGAGAAACGTCAAACGATGAAAGTTTGTTTATGCCCATAAGGCAACGTACCAAAAAATACTATCGCTACAAAATGTTCCGCACCATTACGGAAAACCAAAAAACATATTACACCATTCAATTTACGCCCATTTATGAAAATCCCAACTTGTTGAAAGGTTCTTTTGTGGTGGAAAGCGGCACGTGGCGCATTACACAATTCAGAGGCGAGGGAATGGACATTTTTTCGGATTATTCCTTTGAAATTAACATGGGAGACGAGTGGATAACCAACTATTTACCCGTTGAATTCACCATTTTTCAAAACACTTCTTATTTAGGAAATATACTGATGAGCCGTCATCTCTCCACGTTTGAATATACCGATATTGTGCTGCACGCGAAAGACGAAGACCGAGAGCGTTCGCTCAACATCAGTAACTTTTACAAAGTGCGGCTGGACTCGGTTCCCATTCACAACGATACGGTTTTGTGGAATAAATTGCGCACCATACCATTGCAGCGTAGCGAGGAGGAGGTGTTGCATCGATTTGCGGAAAAACAGGAAGCCAAACAAGCGCGACGAGCGACAAACGACTCTTTGTCCGATTCTAAAAAAGCGCAACAATTTGCGCAGCGCATGGTGATGGATTCCAATTACGAGTACAAAACCACCCGAATTGGGTATTCCGGCTTGCTCAACCCGTTGCTGCTGGGATATACTTCCCACGATGGCATTACCTACCGGCAAAAGTTATCGTTCAACATCGATTTGCACCATAACCGAACGGTAAAAATAAACGCGTTTGCCGGATACATGTTTAAAAGAAAAGAGCTTTTCACCGATGTAACCACGGTGTGGAATTATGCTCCCTTCAACTTGGGAAGCGCCACTCTTTCCATCGGGAACGGCAACCCCACCTATAGCTCACTTTTTGTGGAACAAATTCGCGACAGCCTTATCAACAAGGGGCTTACGTTTGAAGACATCGCCGTGGACTATTACAAGGATTATTACCTGAAGGCTTTTAACACGTTTGAGGTAACCAACGGATTGTTACTGTACACGGGGCTTGAATACCACATCCGCACGGGGAAAAGCAAGCCGCAGACGCGTTCAACCAACGGCGAAACCGAGAATATTGAACGCCTGTTTGGTACACGGCGCGCGTTTATGCCTTTTATCCGAATTAGCTGGACACCGGAGCAATATTATCGCTACGACGGACGTCAAAAAATTTACGTGCGCTCGCGCTTTCCTACATTTAAACTGGAGTTATCGCGAAGTTTTCAGGGAATTTTGGGGAGCACATCGGAATACAACCGCATTGAATTTGATATAAACCAAAATATACCCATCGGGTTAATGAGTTCCTTACAATACCACATTGGCGCGGGCAAATTCATTAACCAAAAAACGGAATATTTTGCCGATTTTGTGTATTTCTCTAAAAGTAATTTCCCCGAGACGTGGAACGATGGTTTGGGTGGTATTTTTAACTTGCTCAGCCGTGAACTATACAACGCGTCGGATTCGTATATTCAGGCACACGTGATGCTGGAAGCGCCTTTTTTGGTATTGAAAAACATTCCGTTTGTTTCCGATTTTGCCGATAAAGAGCGTTTTTATTTCAGTCAACTTTACACACCGCAAATTATTTCTTATACGGAATTCGGATACGGCATTGGCAACCGCTTTTTCACTGCCGGGTTATTCGGTTCGTTCCACAAATTGAACTTCAGACAAGTGGGTTTACGCGCGGCGTTTGAGTTTTAACGCACTCCAAAAAACGGTTTTAAAATCACTTAGTTTTTCTTATAGTTTTGGTGACTCGGGGGCGGATTTTTTGCCACTAAGCCACTAAGGCACAAAGATTGGGACTATTGAAAAAAAATATAAAACACGAACAACAAAGATAAAATTTAGCACGCAGGTTTGTACGAAACTGAAAATCAATCATCAGCAACGATCATATAAAATCGTAAATCTAAAATCTAAAATCGTAAATTTCTTACACGTTTACCAATCCATCAAGAATTCTCAAACAACGTTATTACTTCTTCATTTTCCAATCGCTCTTGCAACCATTCGGTTATTTTTCGTTGGTCCGCCAGGCGTACGGCATTTCGGGGAGCGGTGAAAATCACCAGTGGAGTTTTCTGTGATTGAAGTATAGAATCGCCTTGAGCCGTAAAACGATATGTTTCCGCGTACGTGCAGGTAACAATTTGAGGGTAAATGGCTTTAATCTCGGTAAGTATTTTTTCTCCAAACAGAGGGATGTTGGAAATGCTATCGACCTTTCTCTCCGTTTGTTGAAGCGCGAAGGTGGCCGCGCTGAGTTGGTTGTTCAGCATTTCGGTTTCCGACTTATATTTTCGGGTGCTTTCTCGCATAATGGAAGCGTCAAACCCTTGCAGCACTTCAATTTTAGCGGTATCCAACTTATACTTCAATGCTGTTTCTTTGATACGGTGCAGGCTTTCATCGGTCAACCCGTATCCGGAATAGACTAATTGCACCGAGTGTTGGTTGGTGTTCACGTTTTCGTTGTGCAAATAATTTCCTTCCACCACAGACACATCGCGTAAAAAAGCCTTGGAGTTTTGAGTGAAATGCTCATCCTGCACCAATTTATATCCGAAAAAAACGCTGGGAACAATGGTAAGAAGAATAACGGCTGAAATGGTTTGATTTACTCGTTTTCTTCTTCCGGGATCGATAATAGAACGAATGGGCACTTTAATGTACTGACAAACAATGATGGCGGCAAACGCAATGAAAACCGTGTTGATGGTGAAAAGATACAACGCCCCAAAAAAGAAATTCAATTGCATTGTGGCTAAGCCGTAACCGGCTGTGCAAATGGGCGGCATAAGCGCTGTGGCTATGGCCACACCTGGAATTACGTTGCCTTTTAATTTGCTACTGATAGCCACAATTCCTGCCAAACCGCCAAACATGGCAATAATCACATCGTAAATGGTGGGGCTTGTGCGTGCCAGCAATTCCGAGTGTGCTTCGTTCACAGGCGTAACAAGAAAATATGCTGCTGATGTTAACAAACTCACGCCCACGGCGAAAGAAAAGTTTTTTAACGATCTTTTGAGCAGTTCAAAATCGTAGGTTGCCAAGCTATATCCCATTCCGTTGATGGGGCCCATTAGCGGAGAGATCAACATTGCGCCGATAATCACGGCCGTGGAATTCATATTCAACCCCACCGAAGCCACAACAATGGCAAACATGAGAATCCAAAGGTTGGTTCCTTTGAAAACAATTCCTTTTTCAATTTCTCCGTGAATGGTATCGTAATCCTCCATTTCGGAGCGAAGATCAAACCACTTTTTTAAATTCTCGAATAGGTTATCCATATTGTTTGTGTTGTCTCTTTCGCAAAAGTATAAAAAAAAACGTTACGTTGTTTCATCAAAAAAAGAAACGACCGGTTTTTCACCAATCGTCTCCCACACACATTGAAATTATAGTACGCGTTGCGCGTTTTTGCTTTTTTAAATGGAATCCATTGCTAAACTGGTTTTGTATAAATTACCGTTTCTCAGAATGTATTCTTCGCCGTAATCCCATTCGAGGGCTTGTCTACGATGGCGGTTTCTTCTTATTTTCTTGCGAATTTCCATCGGCGAAATATACCCTTCGTAGTCGTCCAGCCGCTCGTCAATTTCTATTTTTTTGCCCGTGGGAACCGCAATTTCCACGATAACTCCCTGTGCACGATATCCTTGCGAGATGGGCACCGAGAAAAACTCAGGCAACAAAAGAAGCGAATCTTGTTGCGAAATAGGATACGAAAACTGTTCTGCCTTGCTTTTTGCGGTGCGCAAATCCTTTCCGCTGATGGAAGAAACGGTTCGCACGTGAAACAGCGTATCTTGGCTTTGAACAATTTGCAATTTAATGGTTGAAAACAACAAAGAGTCTTCGTTGATGGTGTAATAAGGCAATGCGTCAATATCTGTGCCGGGGCCCCATCCACTGCTGAAAGAATAATAATCCGACGCGTAATGTGCCATATCCACATACAGTTTTTCGCCGCTAAAAGGCGTCAATGCCTGCACTTTTTCCGTTGAAGTTCCGGTTTCGAACTTATCGGCTATTTTTAGGCCAAGAACCGTTGCGGCGATGACTCCGCCAATCCACAACACGGCAAAAAACGCGCCAATAGCGGGTCGGGACTTGGCTTTCATGGAACGGCGCACAATCCATACAAGAATGGAAACAACGGGGACCGCCAACAATAACCCTACTGAAATCCACAGCAAGGTGTTTTCAACGCCTGCATCGATAAACAACGATTTCAGCGGAACAAATTTGGCGCCTGCCACCACAAAAGCAATTAACATGCCCGTGAAAACGATGGCTAAAATTCCGGCAAATGCAAAGAAAATGATTTTAAAGAAAACACCCAGAGCATGCACACAGCCCGATCGTTCAGGTTGCGCGGTAATAGGCGCCTTCGGCGGAATGCTTCGCGGAGGTACCGGAGGTACATCTGCGGAGGAACTGTTTTCCATATCCGTGAGTTCAGTTGCTTGCGAAACCGACACTTCATTTTGTGGCGGCACAATAACGGGAACAGATGTTTCGCTCACAATATCCTGTGTCACAGCAGCACCCGTTTTACTTTTCACATTTCCGCTCACGGTATTGCGTATGGATTGAATGTATTCCTCTTCGCCCATCATTTCCAATTTTTGCTTCACGGTGCGTGCTTTTGGCATAATAATCCACAACACCAAATACACAATTATCATGCTTCCGTTTAGGCCCCAATTGAAGTCAAAATCGTCGAAAATTCGATTGAGCGGAAAAAATGAAAATACACCAAACATATTGATAATCACGGGAGCAAGAAACAGCAAGCGAGGAATCCATGCGTCAATTTTAAAATAAGCCGCAATTCCTCCACAAACGCCGCCGATGAACCGGTCGGTGGGATTGCGATACAGCCGCTTAGTTACATTGGTTTGCAATGCTTTGGGTTTTAACACGATCCACAATACAATGTAAACCCAAAATAAAAAGCCAAACAGAAATACAAAAAGAATGCGTATCCAAACCGGATCGGTTTTAAAATAATGCGCTAACCCGCTACAAACGCCACCAATTATTTTATCGTTTTCGTTTCGATACAAGGTTTTTGCTTCTTCGGATGAAGTGGCGCGCGAAGAGCGATAGTTGCCACCGGCAGTTTGTTGATGCATTTTTTCTTCCGCGGCAGCGGAGGCTTGTTGGTAATCGGAGTCGAAGTCTTCGGGCCTGCCGATGTTGGTGATGACGGATTGCACGTCTTCGTCGGTAATGCAAGTGATGCCGTGTTTCAAGCGGTTACCAAAAAGTTCGGCAATGCGGTTTTCTATATCGTTTACTATTTCATCGCCACCCTGTTCGCGTGAAAAGTAGTTTTTCAGGCTATTGATGTATTGTTTCAATATTTCGTAAGCAGTTTCCTCAATCGCAATAACTTGCCCCTGAAAATTGATGTTAATTACTTTTTTCATTTTCTTAAATTGGTTGATTTGATTGATCTAAATTAATGTCGCGTGTTTTGCCGGTTACGGCTTCTACTCCCGTGGCAAGTTCGTTCCACGTGGCTTCCAACAACTCATAAAATGCATTCCCTTTTTCGGTGAGCCGAAAATATTTGCGTGGTGGCCCCGATGTGCTTTCCTCCCATCTGTATGCCAATATTTCGGCATTTTTCAGCCGATTGAGCAACGGGTAGAGCGTACCTTCCAAGAGTTGCAATCCGGCGCTTTTCATCTCATCAATGATATCGCCGGGATACGCTTCCCCTCGCTTAATAACAGAAAGGATGCAATACTCCAAAACTCCTTTCCGCATTTGACTTTGTGTATTCTCAATATTCATATGTTATTGTTTTTACACTGCAAAAATACACAAAACAAGGTATTATGCAATACAAAGTACTATATTGACTCTTGTTTTTATGCTT
This sequence comes from Bacteroidota bacterium, assembly GCA_023388315.1. Lineage (GTDB taxonomy): Bacteria > Bacteroidota > Bacteroidia > Bacteroidales > Dysgonomonadaceae > JAEWGM01. Next base: position 82,812 of record JAEWGM010000001.1, read on the forward strand.
ATTTAACAATAAAGCAGTGTTTCACAACTCCTTTATTTATAATTATAGTTGTTTAAAGCTTTTCGTGGAAAGGGTTTTTAGAATTTCTCTTATTTTTGTGTTTTCAACTATTTATCAAGTTAAAAGACAAGAATGACTAAATATTTCCTCATAAATCTGTTTTTTTATATTTCAATTTTCATCTTTCCGTGTTTTTCGCAACAATACATTCACCCTGTGAACATTCCCCCGGCCTTGAGCGGTAATTTTGGAGAATTGCGCAACAACCACTTCCATTCCGGTATCGACTACAAAACTCAACAGGCTGTAAACAAACCCATTTTGGCTATTGAGGATGGATATGTGTCGCGCATCAACGTATCGCCCGGCGGATACGGATTAGCGTTGTATATAGATCATCCCGCCACCGGGCATACAAGCGTGTACGGACACTTGAACAGTTTTTCAAAAAAAATTGCCGGTTATGTGAAGTCAAAGCAATATGAACAAGAGAGTTATCGGGTGGAATTGTATCCCGAAAAAAACGAACTCACGGTAACAAGAGGAGAACAAATCGCGTTGAGCGGAAACACGGGCAGTTCGGGTGGCCCGCACCTGCACTTTGAGATTCGCGATACACGCAGCCAAAATCCGCTGGATGTATTGGAGTTTGTGCCTCGGATTCCCGATACGCGCAAGCCCGATTTGCGCGGAATTGCGTTTTATCCCGTTCAGGGGAAAGGGGTTGTAAACGGAAGCGCCACCCCTACCCGACTGACCATCTCCAAAGACAACGCGGGCAATCCGCTCGGCTTGGGAAGAACCATTTCCGCTTGGGGGCGTATAGGCGTGGGCGTAAAAGCCTACGACCGCATGAACGGTCAAAACAATATTTACGGTGTGAAATTTGTGCGCTTGTTTGTTGATAATGAATTGATTTACAGCAGTACGATGCGACGATTTTCGTTTGATAAAACCCGAATGCTCAACTCGTTCATCGATTTTGAGGATTGGCGGTTGAGAAACTCGTTTTACATGAAATCGTTTATTGAGCCCGGCAACACGCTTCCGCTGTATAAAGCCACCAATAACGGCTTCATCGATATCAACGAGGAAAAAAACTACCGACTGCGTTACGAATTGGAAGACCACGCCGGCAACACGTTGTCTTACTCATTTACAATTCAAGGGAAAAAAACGCCCATTCCCGAATCGATCACTTGTAACAACCACATGACATGGAGTTTGAGCAACTCCTATATGGATTACGGTTTCGCGCTCACCATTCCGGCAGGGAATTTATACACCGATATTTGTTTTTCCCATTCTTCCGCCAAAAACGCGTCGTTTCTTTCGGATGTGCATTTGGTGAACAACAACCGCGTGCCGTTGCACACAAATGCCACGATGTGGATAAAACTCACTGCCGATTCGCTCGCCAATAAATCGCAATACGGCATTGTGACAGTGAACAATAACGGAACTCGCAGCTGGGTGGGCGGAACCTATAAAAACGGTGGCGTAGAAACCACCATTCGTGAACTGGGCCTCCGATACGCGGTGATGGCCGACAACACGCCACCTACCATCACACCCATTGAACCGGCAAACTGGGCAAGCCGAAGACAAATTCGCATCCGCTTGTCGGATAATTTGAGCGGTGTAGCGTGGCATCGGGGAGAAATTAACGGGGAGTTTGTGCTGTTTTCGCACGATATGAAATCATCGGTTTACACCTATGTGTTCGATGACACCCGCCTCACTAAGGGGCCGCAAGAATTGATTTTCACCGCGCGCGATGGCGCGGGAAATGTAGCGGAATACCGCTACAACTTTACCTATTAAAGCATGTTACAATAACCCGAGTGTTTCTTGCGCCAACCTGATTTCGCGATCGCTTCCCGTGTGCTTTCCTTCCACATCGGACAGTTTTACACATTCCTGCCACTCCTCTTTGGCGGTCATTTTGCATCGGAAGAGCTTCATCACAATATTCATTCCTTTAATGTTGTTTCCCACATCATTGGTAAGGTTTGTACCTATGCCAAAAGTAGCATCAATGCGGCCGTCGCAATAATTTTTTATGGCAATGGCTTTATCCACATTCAAGCTGTCCGAGAAAACAAGGTATTTCACTTTGGGGTTGATGCGCAGTTCTTCGTAACGGCGCACTACTTTATCCACAAAAACCAACGCGTCGCCGCTGTCGTGACGCAAGCTGGTGAAGAGCGCCGCGTGTTTTTTGCTGAAGTTTCGCAGGAAAACATCGGTGGTATAGGTATCGGTTAAAACGGTTCCTAAATCGCCATCATACACGTTAATCCAATTCTCCATCGCCATAAAATTCGCCATTTTATAACCGTAAATGGATCCGTGAAACTGCACCCACTCGTGCGGATGAGTGCCCGAAACACGCAAATTGTGTTTAAATGCTAAATATACATTACTGGTACCGAAAAGTGAACTTCCGGCGTGTTTTTTGAGCAACTCGGTTACCCGGTCTTCCACATCGAAACTGAAACGGCGGCGCATTCCGAAAAGGGAAAAAGTAATTCCTTCGTTTTTCAGTGTCTTGCCTTTTTCCACCGCTGCCGCTTCCATATATTCAATATCGGGGCGTTGTCCGGTTTCGCGAAAATATAACTCCGAAACGGTGGCCAAAATGGGCGTTTCCCACAACGTTACCCGATAAAGCAACCCCGATGCTTTCACGTGAAGTTTTTTGTTTTCAAAACTTACTTCAATTTCCGACGGGTCGAACCGAAAACCTTTCAAAAAATCGATATACGTTGGCGGAAGATAAGGCATTTCTCTTTTTATAAATTCCTCTTCTTCTTTGGTAAGGCTTAGTTCTTGCATTTTTTGAATTTCGCGGCGCAACAGTTCATCAAATCCGTCGGGATAATCGCCGTTGTTTCTATCAACAAATTCAAATTCGCCGCAAGCGCGCGGAAAAAGTTTGCTATACGCGTAACTGGTTGTAAATTTATACAAGTCGGTATCGAGGATGCTTCGGATAATTGTCATATTTCTCTCTGTTTTTGATGATGATGAAGTGATAAGTAAACGTTTGGGAATGGATTTCGTTCGATAAACAAACCAAAAAAACCAGATGGACTTGGAAAAGGAATCTCGGTTTTATGGAATTTCAAAAAAATGGGTTATTTTTACACCCAATTTCTCTTTTCTCAAAATACGTAAACAAAAATGAAACAATTACTTATTTATGTTGCCGCTCTATTAATGATTCTAACCGGCTGTAAATCAAAAAACAAATCTTCTTATGATTTACAAAACGGCGATTTACTTTTCTCTGTGGGTGTTGGTGATTCTGAGCTTCTTACAGCCATTCAAAACAGCACATCCAAAGATCAGGAAATTCCTTTTTCGCACGTGGGAATTGTTAGTGTGGAAAACGAGGGCACATTTGTAATTGAAGCAACATCACCTAAAGGAGTGGTTAAGACGCCCCTCGAAGATTTCTTTGTGGAAACGGCAGAAAAAGACAGTAAATTGTTGATCGCCGTGGGAAGATTAAAACCGGAATATCGGTATTGCATTCCCTCGGCCATTGAAACGGCCAAATCGCATTTGGGGAAAAGATACGATTATGCCTATAATGAAACCAACAACAGTTTCTATTGCAGCGAGTTGGTTCGTTTCGCGTTCAACGACTCCATCGGCACGCCCATTTTTAATCCCATTGAAATGTCGTTTAAAAACCAAGAAACGCAAGAAATTGAACCTTATTGGATTGAGCACTTTGAGAAACTAAACCTGCCCGTTCCCGAAGGAGAACCCGGCACCAATCCGATGGATATGCTACATTCGGAAATCATCGAAATTGTGCATCGGTATTATTAAAAATCGTATCTTTGCGTTCCTTAAAACGAGGTAAACCATTTTCAAATGAATAGAAAATTCAACGATTACATACTTCTCATACTTAAAGGAATGGGAATGGGAGCAGCCGATGTAGTGCCGGGTGTTTCGGGCGGAACCATCGCCTTTATTGTAGGAATTTACGACGAGTTAATTAATTCCATCAAAAGCATAAACGCCGCTAATCTAAGACTTTTATTTCGAGGCAAATTCTCGGCTTTTTGGAAAAATGTGAACGCGGGATTTCTACTCGCCATTGTTTCAGGAATTTTCATCAGCATTTTTTCGCTTGCGCGAATTGTTACTTGGCTATTAGAAGAATATCCCATTCTCATTTGGTCGTTCTTTTTTGGGCTAGTGCTCGCATCGGTGTGGTTTGTGGCAAAAGGAATAAAAGGGTGGAACTGGAAAATTATTCTGAGTTTTGTAATTGGAGCAGCGGTTGCTTACTATATTACGGTAGCTACACCGGCCGAAACACCCACTAACCTTCTGTTTATTTTTATCAGCGGCGCCATCGCCATCTGCGCTATGATTTTGCCCGGCATCTCAGGTAGTTTCATATTGGTTCTGTTGGGGAAATATTACTACATTATGGAAGCGGTTAAAACGCTCAATATTGTTGTGTTATTGGTATTTGCCGCAGGCGCATTGGTAGGTATCACAACCTTTTCCCGGATATTGTCGTACACCCTAAAAAGATTCCGGAATATCACATTAGCTGTTTTGTCCGGATTTATGCTAGGGTCTTTAAATAAAGTGTGGCCTTGGAAAGAAAGCAGCGAGATATTGGTTCAAGGCGAAAGTTTTCTACTCGAAAAAAACGTTATGCCGTATGATTTTGTTTTAGAGGGTATAGGATTGATGATTTTCGGTTTTCTATTGGTGTATTTCTTAGAAAAACTTTCTACAAAACTTCCCCGAAAAAACAGTTAAGAATGAGAACCTTGCACCCCGAAACGTTTTATTAACTCAAGAAGTTGAGAAGTCGAGAAAAAGGGAGCTCCGATTTTCCGTCTTTGAACAAATAAGAAAGAGTAGATAATAAAATTAGAAATTAGAAATTAGAAGGCAGAAGATAATTCACTTTAAACCAACACTTAACGCCTCAAAATCTAAAATCGTAAAAATCTAAAATCTAATATCTAACAATCTAATATCTAAAATCTAACAAGTCTAATATTCTGAAACCAGCGGTCTTGCCTCCACCCCTTCGTTTGTCATTACAACGGGAAGAATTTTTCCGTCGGCATCGAATTCCATTTTTTCGATACAGGTCATTCGCGAATTTCCGTGGGTTTCGGTCAACGGACGGCGGTGGTAAACAATGTACCACTCATCGGTTCCGGGAACGTTGATTACCGAATTATGTCCTGCACCATTTGCCAAACGATCGTCTTGCTCCAAAATAACACCGATGCGTTCAAACGGCCCAAAAGGAGAATCGGAAATGGCATACGCCACCTTATAATCGGGGCCGGTCCATCCGCCTTCAGACCACATAAAATAATATTTTCCATCTCGTATGAACATTACCGAACCTTCCACATAGTTTTCGGGCGTAATTTCTTTAAAAACCGTACCATCGTCAAAGGGAACAAAGCCGGTGAAATCGTCGTTCAGCTTGGTGATGTTGCAATGGCGCCAGCCGCCGTAAATCATGTAATATTGCCCATCGGTATCTTTAAATATGAATTGATCGATGGGCTGCGCCCCATTATGGAATTTATCTAACAGCGGCTTGCCGAGATGGTCTTTGTATGGCCCTTCGGGACGGTCGGCAACACCAACGCCAATACCACCCACGGCCTCATCGTTTTGAATATCGTTAGCGGCAAAAAAGAGATAATATTTTCCGTCTTTTTTTGTAATGGCCGGCGCCCACATTGCCATATGCGCCCATTTCACGGCAGTGGTATCAATTATGCGGTGATGCTTTGTCCAATTCACTAAATCGGGCGATGAAAAAGCGTCCATAAACACTTGGTTTTCATATCGATCTGAGAATGTGGGGAAAACCCAATATTTATTATTGAAAATAGCAGCTTCGGGATCGGCATACCAGCCCGGAAAAATGGGATTTCCCGATTTTTGCGCGTTCAAACTCACAAGGCTCACAACGGTGAATGCTACGGCAATAAGAATCTTTTTCATTTAAAAATACAATTTATTTGATTATCAATCATTTTATTCGGCAATAATAATTCTGGGGTTTCTGTCTTTTAATTCCGCTATTAGCGCGTCAATATCAGACTCTTTCACCTTGAAAACTTCAAATCCTCTCACTTTATCAATGCGAAGCTGGTTTTTCTTTATCTTCTTCAAACCAACCATATCACCAATGGGAATGCGACGGGTTTTGTTGAAAAGCTTCAAGATGGGCCTTATTTCAAAAAAATTAAGCTCCGTAATAACAAAGTTCTTTATGGAGGTTGAGAGAATGAAAACCAATGTAAAACCAAGATAAATGGACGCGGGCCACACATTTCCACCCTGCGCTATCCGATAAATAAGCATACCCAATAACGCGACTCCGGCAATTCCCCAGAAAACATTTCCTAAACCATTATCGGCTCTGTATTTTTTCTCCATTATTCTTGGTTGTATCTGTTGCAAAGATAAAAGAATTTAGATAAACTCCGTTAAAAACCATCAACAAATGAAGAATAGATGAACGCCGTGCCTTTATCGACTAACTGGAAACAATTATCGTTAAACACCCGTTTTTGATATACATAGTGCTGTATTTCTGCGAATTAAATATAATTAAAAGGTTTTTTCTGAGTAAACTATTTCTTATTTTTGTTTGTCTTACAGATAAAATATAACAACGTTACAATAACCCTTTAAAATTTTAGGACGATGAAAAAGTTTGGAATTTTGGCGATGATCGCCTTTTTAGCAATGGGCCTTTCCGTTTCTGCCCAAAACAACAACCGTGCCAACAGGGCACAAGACGGTAACCGCGGACAGCGCGAAATGAGATGGACAGCCAAAGAGCGTGCCGATAATATGGCGAAACAACTGAACCTGAACGCCGACGAAAAGGCAAAAGTGGAAGCGCTTTTTGAAAAACAAGATGCCGAGCGCTCAAAATGGGTGACAGAGGCACGAGAGAAAAACCGACAAACCGCCGGTGACCGCGCTGCAAGACGTGAAGAAATGAGAAAAGAACGCGAAAAAGCCATCGCTAAAAACGATGCTGAGTTGGAGCAAATTATCGGTAAAGACAAGCTGGAACAATGGAAAAAGTACAGAGCCGACCGAATGCGACAAGCGCGCGATGGAAGAAACCAACAACGTGGTAATAGAAAGTAAATTAAACAATTACATTAACAAAACGCCGGATTATTTCGGCGTTTTTTTGTTTTGAGAAAGGGCTTCTCGCAAATCGTTTTGCAGTTGTAAGATGCTGTTGCAATAACCAATTTCCCGAAGCGATGTGACAAATTCCGTGTGCGTCCTGCCCACCCGATAGTCGGGTTCTTTTGACGGATGTTTCAAATATTTGGCAAACGTACCGGGTGGTTCGCCATAATTGAGCACAGCGTGGTAAAACAATTTGGTTTTGGCGCGGTAAATGGAGGATCCCAAGATTTTTTTATCGCCCACAGCGATATCCGAAATTCCGCGGGTGGAAAGTTCCTCTACCCCACTTTTTTGCAGTGTATTAATGATTAGCTTATTAAATTCCTGAAAAACGTGCAACGGTTTATTTATTTCTTCATCGGTAATGATGGCGGAAATAATTACATTTCGTGGTGTCAACATCACGGTTTGTCCGCCCGACTTTCGTTTCAAAACAGGAATATTGTCCGCGGCTACGGTTTCCGCAATAACGGCATCGTGAACGTTGTTGGACGCCCCCAACACAATGTAAGTTTCTTGGGGAATCCACACCAAAGATTGGTTAACTTCGCTCTCCAACAGCTGTATATCGGGCAGCGAATACGGCAAAACAGAAATCATTCCGAATTACTTGTGAATGGCTTTATCCATGGCATCAAACCCTGCTTCGAAAAAGATTTCCGACACGGTGGGATGCGCGTGAATGGTGTTGGCAACATCGTAAACCGTGCCTTCCACTTTAAGGTAAGCGCCCGCTTCGGCAATCATATCGGTGGCATTTTCAGCTACAATTTGCACGCCCAACACTTGACCGTATTTTTTATCGGAAAGCAAGCGGATAAAACCTTCGGTGTTGTTCTCAATAAGCGCTTTTCCGTTGGCTGAGAGCGGAAATTCACTCACTTTGTAATCGTAACCTTCGTTTTTGATTTGCTGTTCCGTCATCCCGATTTGCGCCACTTCGGGCACAGTGTACATATTGATGGGATACGTGCCGTAATCGAAATGCGTTTTTATTCCTTTGATGGCGTTCACCACGTGAATTCCCTGAGCCGAAGCCATATGCGCCACAAAACTCTTGCCTCCGGCATCGCCAATGGCATACACGCCGTTGAGGTTGGTTTTGAAATCGTCGTCGGTTTTAATAAATCCGCGTTCAGTGAGTTGCAGGGGAGTTTCGCTTTCGGGAATAACCGCTTTGCGCGAATTACAATTGACAATGAGGTTGCATTTCACTTTTTTATCGCTGAAAACCAGTTCGCCATCCGCATATTTTTGCGGATACGCGTCGGTGATCAATTCTATTTTATCGGATACTATTTGCTTTTTGGTGTAATCGATCAAAAACGTGTCCAATCCATCTAAAAAATAATCGCTGTTGGCTACCAACGCCACATTTTTACCGATAAGTTTGAAGAACTGCGCCATTTCTACCGATGAAATATGGTTTCCCGTAACCACAATGTTTTCGGGAAATTCCTCTACCTCAAACAGTTTTTCCATTTCCACCACGGGCGTATCGGAAAAAGCGTCGCCCATTGGTTTTGGTTTGGAGCCGGTAGCGATAATAATGTGTTTTGCCGCAATCTTTTTATCGTCAACCAACACCGTATTGTTTGCACCTATGGTAGCGGTGCCCGTGATGACGTCCACCCCGTTTTTCTTCAGCAGAAAATTTACGCCTGCCGATAATTTTCGGGTAATGCGCTTGGAGCGTGATTTCACTTTTGACCAGTTTAAGGTAACTTTATCGGTTTCAACGCCATCGATTCCAAACTCTGAAATGTTTTGCACTTTCTTGAGCGTTTTCGCACTTTCCAGAATGGTTTTTGTGGGGATGCATCCCCAATTGAGGCACATTCCGCCGATGTATTGCTTTTCCACGATGGCTGTTTTCAGCCCCACCTGCCCGGCCCTGATGGCGGCTACATATCCGGCAGGCCCGGCACCAATTATTAATACGTCGTAATCCATAATTATATTGTTCAATGGTGATTCATTAGTTAGTCAATTGTTATTCAGTTGTTAGTCAGTTGTTAGTCGGTTGTTCCTCAATAACGCGAAGCGAATAACGCGCGAAGCGCAAATAACAGCGAAGCTGAATAACGGCGAAGCCAAATTTATTCCATCACCAACGCCATTGGGTCGGCAAGGTATTCCATTATTTTGGTAATAAACCGTGTCACTTCGCCGCCATCCACAATGCGGTGGTCCACCGACAGCGATAACGCCATGACGTTTCCTACCGCCAACTCATCGTTCTTCACCACCGGCGTTTTCATAATTCGCCCAACACCTAAAATGGCCGCTTGCGGATAATTGATGACCGGCGTGGCAAAAATACCGCCAATAGAACCGAAATTAGTAATGGTGAACGTTCCGCCTTTCATATCTTCCAGCGTGAGTTCGCGTTTTCGGGCTTTCTCCGAAATTTCGCCAATGCGTTGCGCGATTTCGAAAATGCTTAACCTGTCCGCGTCTCTGATGACGGGAACAACCAATCCATCAGGCGCGTCCACGGCTATGGCAATGTTATAACGGTTGTTGATAATCATCCGGTCATTGTCCATATCCATTTGCGAGTTCAATTGCCTGTGTTGTTTTAACGCGTTCACCACCGCTTTCACCACGAATGAAAGATAGGTGAGTTTCACGCCTCTCTCGGCATATTTGTGTTTGTATTTTTCCCTTACCTTCATCAGATCCGAAATTTCCACTTCTTCAAACACCGACATATGCGCCGCTTTGTGCTTGGATTGGATCATGTTTTTAGCGATGGTTTTCCTGATTTGAGTCAGCGGTTGGTAGGTCACATCGTCGGTTTCATCTGTTGAAAACGAGGTGGACGATGTTTTTTTCGCCGGCTTGTGTTTCTCGATATCGGATTTTGTCACCCGCCCCGACGGACCGCTTCCTTGAACCTGGTTAATATCGATGCCCAACTCTTTTGCCATTGCCCGTGCCACCGGCGTAGCGAGCGCCTTTCGGCGGGGTTTTTCTTCTTTTACGGCCGATTCATCGGAGGTACCTTCACTGCTTGCGGGGAGTACCGCATTTTTCGCCGCTACCTCCATGGTGCCCACCACGGTTTCGCCTTTTTCTTCGGGTTCGGGAGCAAATTCCTTTTTCGTTTCTTCTTGTGCTTCTTCGGCGAAAACGCCTTCAATCTCAATCTCCGCCAGCGGGCTTCCCACTTTTATAATTTCGCCCACTTCGCCAAATAAAGCGACAATGGTGCCGTTGCGCGGCGATGGAATATCGGCCACCACCTTATCGGTTTCCATTTTCACCAATGGGTCTCCCGTGCTCACGGTTTGCCCTTTTGACACATACCATTCGAGGATGGTTCCCTCTTCGAGCCCCTCGCCAATATCGGGAAAGTTAAAAATATATCTCATATATTAGTTTGTTTTTTATTCGCTTCGCGTTATTTAGCTGCGCTGTTATGCGGCTTCGCCGTTATTTGCGCTTCGCGCGTTATTTACTGTTCGTGTTATTCGCTACGCGTTATCGAGGAACAACCGAATAACTATTGAATAACTTAAAATTTAACCGTTTTCTCAATTTCGTAAAAAATCCTGTCCGGTGTGATCATATAATGTTTTTCGCCTTGCGCAAGCGGAATCACCGTGTCGAAAGCCATCACTCGTTTGGGCGGAGCTTCCAAGTGCAAAAACGCCTCTTCGTTGGCAATGGCAATTAATTCCGACCCCACGCTGAACGAACGTTGCGCTTCCGCTACCACAACCAGCCGGCCCGTTTTTTGAAGCGATTGTTTGATGGTTTCCTTATCAATGGGATAAATAGTTCGCAAATCAATCAATTCTACCGAAATACCGGCTTCCTTAGCCATCACCATCGCACGCTGGCATTCGCGGATCATCGCTCCGAAAGCGACTACCGTAACATCCGTACCTTCTTGCAAAACTTTGGCTTTGCCAATGGGGATGGTAAATTTCTCCGTGCTTACTTCCTGCTTGATGGCGCGATAAATACGCTTGGGCTCCATAAAAATTACCGGGTCATCACTTTCAATGGCCGATATGAGCAAGCCTTTGGCATCGTGCGGCGTGGATGGCGCCACCACCTTTAAGCCGGGAATATGGGCGTAAAACGCTTCGGGGCTGTCAGAATGGTGTTCCAACGCGTTAATGCCGCCACCATAAGGAAAGCGGATAACCAACGGCGCGCCGAATTTGCTGCGCGAACGGTTTCGCATTCGCGAGATGTTGGACACAATTTGATTGAAGGCGGGAAAAGAAAATCCGTCGAATTGCATTTCCACTACCGGGCGCAAGCCCGACATAGCCATTCCCAGCGCTGTGCCCGCAATGGACGACTCGGCAAGCGGCGAATCGAATACACGTTCAGCACCGTATTTTTTTTGCAATCCTTCGGTTACCCTAAAAACGCCGCCCACAACACCCACGTCTTCGCCGTAAACAACCACCGATGGGTCTTCTGCCAATTTCAAATCCAAGGCGTTGTTAATCGCCTGAACCATTGTCATTACGCTCATTTCCTATTCCCTTTCCACGTTAAAAATTCCTGGTATTCTGCTTTCTGTCTTTTTAGGTCGTCGGGCATATCCGCGTACATATGTTGAAAAACTTCGTCTAAGGGGTAAGCTCCGAAATTTTCAGCTTCCAAAAACTCTTTATCCACTTCTTTTTTATATTTTTCAATCAACTTTTCTTCATTTTCTTTCCATATTCCTTTGTCCTGCATATATTTCATCAGGCGCACCATCGGATCAGCCATACCCCATTTTTCTTCTTCGTCTTTCAGCCGATATTTGGTGGGGTCATCGGATGTGGTGTGCGCTTCGGCGCGATAGGTAAAAGCTTCAATGAGTACAGGCCCTTTTCCGGTGCGCACGTGCTCCGATGCGGTTTGATAGGCAAGATACATAGCGAAAAAATCGTTTCCGTCCACTTTTATTCCGGGAATCCCGAAAGCCATGGATTTAACCGCCAAATTCACCGAATTGGTTTGCGATTTAATGGGTACCGAAATGGCATATTGGTTGTTTTGAATGGTGAAAACAACGGGAACCTGCCAAACGCCCGCGAAATTGAGCGCCTCGCTAAAATCGCCTTCCGAGGTGCCGCCATCGCCCACAAACGTGAAAACGATATCTTCTTTTTTCTGGTATTTCATTGAATAGCCAATCCCTACGGCGTGTGGCAATTGCGAAGCAATGGGCACATTTATGGGCAACACGCGCGGCGCGTTTTTAAAATTGCTACCTTGCTCGTTGCCGTTGAAAAACAAAAACATTTCTTTCATAGAAACGCCTTTGGCCAACATCAGGCCCAATTCCCGAAAAGCCGGCACCAGCCAATCGTTTTCGCGAATAACTTTTCCGGCAGCTATGTGAATGGCTTCCTGCCCTTTATTGGAAGGATACGTAAACATGCGGCCCTGCCGCTGGTATGAAATGGCCATGGTATCGGCCACGCGCTCAAAGAGCATGGCTTTGTATGCATCGATAATGGTTTCATCGGAAATGTCCGGAAACAGGTCGGGCCGGACTACCTTGCCATCGTTATCGATAATCTTCAACATCTTATCTTCCGATGGCTTAAACTCTTCAAAAATCATATACTTAAGTTGGTTTTTGACTATCAGAAACTCTTTCCCGGAGAGGAAAACAGTTCTCTTTAATTATTTAGAATGATTTTAAAATGTAAAATATCTATGACTATAACGAATAACTGGCTTTAAGGTTTGCAAAAACCCCAAGAATATTTGTTTTTTATGGATTTATGGGTTATCGAAAGTTTTATTAAAACATTTAAAACCCGTCAGAAGCGAAGGACTAAAACTTAATAATATCGTAACTCAAAAAATTACTTTAAGCGAATAATAGCCATTATTTTTGCAGCAACAATAACTGAAAACGATGAAAATAACCCTTAACGGACAAAAAAACGAGAAGTTGCCTCGCTCTCCAATTTCTAATGGAAACACGGCTGAGTTTGCACATTCCACAAGCCACTCCAAAAAGAATATAAAAGTAGCGTTCTTTGCCGATATTTTGCTGAAAGATTTTGATGGGGCCATCAAAACAATGTACCAACTCATTCACAGAATCCCTGATGAGAAAACTGAGTACGCTTTTTTCACGGGAATTTTGCCCAAACATTCCTTTCAACATCAGGCTATTAAAGTTCCTTCCGTTGGCATTCCGTTGAATAAAACATACAAAATAGCGTTTCCGCAATTCAGAAAAAAACGGCTTAGCCATGCGCTTTCGCAGTTTAAACCCGATGTTATTCACCTTGCCACGCCTTCTTTTCTTGGTTTTTGGGGGTTGAATTATGCAAAAAAGCATAAAATACCGGTCTTATCCATTTACCACACGCATTTTATTTCGTATGTGAGGTATTATTGTATGCGGACGCCGTTTCTCATCAAACCCGCCGAATGGTTCGTAAAAAAAATGTATAAACTCTTTTACAATCAATGCGATGTGGTGTATGCGCCCACCTTAAAAATTAAAGAAGAGCTGGAAAGCTACGGCATTTCACACAAAGTGTTAAAATTGTGGCAGCGGGGTTTGGATGCGCATCTGTTTAACCCATCGCAAAAAGACGTCGGTTATATGAGAGAAATTACGGGCAACGACAAGCCATGCATTCTTTTCGCGTCGCGACTGGTGTGGGAGAAAAATATGGAAACGCTGTTCGGCATTTACGACGTGCTCGAAGCGGAAGGCATAGAAGTGAATTTCGTGGTTGCAGGCACCGGCGTGGCCGAAGAAACTGCCAGACAGCGGATGAAAAAAGCCTTTTTTTTGGGATTTCTACCGCACGAAAAACTGGCCAAAGTGTACGCTTCGTGCGATGTTTTTGTGTTCCCTTCCATCTCCGAATCGTATGGCAATGTGGTGGTTGAGGCCATGGCGTGCGGATGCGTGCCCGTTATTGCCCGTGGCGGTGGCTCGCAAACGCTGGTAAAAGATGGAAAAACGGGATTCTTGTGCGAGCCCAACAACCCAATGGATTATGTTACTAAAATAAACCTTTTGCTAAGCGACACAAAACGCAAACAGAAAATGCAACAAGCAGGTTATAAATATGTTGCGCCATTAAGCTGGGACCGATTGGCGGCGGAATATTTTAACGATATTGAAACGTTGCATCCCACCGCGAAAAGCGAAAAAGAACGCAAACGCATTCTCTTTCCTCCATTTTCTCAAACCGAAAAACGTGTTTTGCAATCCTTGCCATCAGGCATATAATTCCGAATATTTTGTGTAGATTTGTGATTGAATCATCATTAAAGCGAAAACATTACAATGAAACACATTATAGGAATAGATTTGGGTGCCACCACCATTAAGGGCGGCTTGGTGGAAGGGCAACATATTATTGCCGAAGAAACGGCCGACACACGCGCCGCGGAGGGCGGTGAAGTTACCTTATCGGTGCTGAAAGAGGTTATCCGCAAGCTGATAACCGATAAAACCCACGCCATCGGAATTGGTGTTCCGAGCGTTGTGGACAGGGAAAAAGGAATTGTTTACCACGTTCAAAACATCAAAAATTGGGAAGAAGTACACCTGAAATCGATATTGGAGAAAGAGTTCAACATTCCCGTTTATATCGACAACGACGCGAACTGTTTCGCCAAAGGCGAACGCATTTACGGACAAGGAAAGGATTTTGAGAATTTTGTTGGAATTACGCTGGGAACCGGTGTGGGCGGCGGAATAATCCAGAAAGGAAGTCTGCTGAGCGATGCCAATTGCGGGTCGGGAGAGTTTGGCGAAATACCTTATCTCCACGGAATTCTTGAGCAATATTGCGGTAGTTTCTTTTTCTCAAACACCTACAACACCACCGGATACGAAGTTTCTCAACAAGCGGCGCAAGGCGATAAAAAAGCGTTGGAAATTATGCGCGAATACGGCAAACACATTGCTGTATTGGTAAAAATAATTATTCTTACCGTGGATCCGCAAGCCATTATTTTTGGCGGCGCCATAGCCAACTCGCTCCATTTATTCGAAGAATCGATGTATGAGAACCTGCAAGACTTTGCCTACCCCAATTCCATCAAAAAACTGAGGATATTGAAATCGGAACTCAATAATCCAGGAATTTTGGGAGCGGCAGCGTTGTGTTGTTGAGTATGGATATTCCTACTTCAAATTTGATTTATTAAAAATATTTGTCGGAATATTCTGATTAAAGGAGATTTCACTTATTGAGAACTCCGTTCCATTGCCACTTTTCAGCATATCCTTGTAAATCATCTTCATAGGATACCAACGGCCTTGTACTTGTTTTACGTCTTGTAAAATTGTTTCTTTTAACTGCTTTCCGCTTTTTGCGAATTGCTGAATTTTAAGCGGTATAAAGCGTTCCTGATCCACCCATAATTTCTGAGAGAAGTAGTTGATATCGTTTATCTTGGCGGTCAATTCAACAATCCAGCATCTTCTTCCATCCAGTGTTTCTTCACCCGTCACCGAGGCATTGTATTGCTCTTTTAGAGGCGTATCATTCATCATATCTTCATACGATAGATCGCTTCCCATCACCGATTGGCGCAACATATGACCCGAAATCTGGATTGTTCTATCGGTTGAAGGTGAATAAAGCCACAACTGATTGTCGAGTTTCAACATTTTCGTTCCTTTTTCGCGTGCCGGCGAAAGATATTCGGTAAACGTTTTTTTATCTCCCTCGCCCCACATCTTAAGTATCATTGTACGCGACGCCCGCGCGCTGTTCACCTGCATAGACGCTGTCATTATCACGGATTCGGACGACATATTGGCATCGATTTTGTCTAACAGGGAATTTCCTGAAGGATATTTTTGAGCGTACAAAGCAATTCCAAGCAATAATAATGTCAGTAAAAATATCGATTTTTTCATATTTTTGTTGTTTATTTTTAGACGATTCTTCAACCTCTATTGGAAGCATTAAACATCGTCTGTTTGTTAATTTTCCAGTTCCTTAAATAATTTAGCTGTTTGTCGCTTGTATATACCCACGCCTGCAAGCATAGCGCCTAAAACGGTTGAAACAAGACCGGGAATAAACCCTACAAAGTATGTGGCTGTTGCAATTCTAGCTCGAATAACGTTAGCTATCATCATATTGGAATCTTGCGATATGTTGGTAATATCGATACCGTAGGTTTGCAAGAGCCAAGAGAAAATTAGTCCAAAAAAAGTGCCGATAAGTGATCCGACAATGCCCACCAAAACCGCTTCCCAAATAAGCGAACGGTAAATTTCACGCTTGTGTTCGCCAATGGCAAGCCGAAGCCCGAATTCGCCGTAACGCCGTAATCCGCTTATAAGTCCCGTGTTCCATAGAACAATAGACATCGCTAAAAGAAAAACAACGAGAATAATGGTGGATAGATTGTTTATCGTGGTGTAAGACATTCCCACTATATTGGCTTCAGACAATGGCGACATCACGGGTGTAAACTCGTCTGACGATTGCCCGGTGTGGCGGCTATTGAAATCTGCAGCGATAGCCATAGCTTTTCGATTGTCATACAATTCATCGTCAAAAAATCCGAGTAATTGAGTGGCGGCATCTTCCATATTTAGCGCGAGACGAGCATCTTCCAAATCCACCATAATCATCCCCTTATCCATCGCGTTTACACCAAAATGAAGCGTACCTGCCACCGTAAAGTTATACATCGCCATTTCGCCGAACATCGTTGTTGACATAACTGTTACAACATCACTCAGATGAAGGTTCATCTTAACAAACAGTTCGTCGCTCATCAGCATCTCACCCCGTTTTTCGGGAAAACGCCCTTGCTTTAGTAACGATGGCAATTCCATACGCAACTTTTCGTCACTCGTTCCAAGCAAATTGAAGGCCATTCCCATCACGTTACCTTGAACGCGTGTACTTCCCAAGCTGTCGGGCGCATCCAGCAAACCGCCGAAACCGATTCTCGCTACCCAACGCACACCGGAATATTGCTCCTGCAGATCGTTTTTCAGCGAATTAACATCAATAAGCGCCAGATCTATCGGCATTTGGGATGCGTTTTCAGCATAAGCTTGTGTTTCTATGCGAAGATGTCCTGTGTTGAATGCCGCGCTTTTTTCTAAACTTTCGCCCATCACACCCCCCAAATAAGCGTGCATAAACACGGTAATGGCAACACCTATAGCTACCACAGTTATTGGAAGTATGCTCCGGTTTCGGTCGCGTAGCAACCCTTTGAATAAAAATCGTATCATCATAGCGCTTTTCCTTTAATGGCGTCGGCGGGGTTCATTTTTGCAATTTTTCGTGCGGGTAAATAGCTCACTAACGCGGTAATTAAAATGATAAACAGCACGGCGCCGACAATGAGTTTCGGCGAAAAATAAGGATGTATTTTATCGGCGAGTGCAATACCAAAGTCGTCCATACCCGTTGGCATCGGTATGCCGTTGAAAGCAAAGTAGGCAAAGACGGGAGTGCCGTAGATTGAACCAAGTAAAACCGCCAGCACGGCATTGATGGCTCCCTCAACAGTGAACAAGCGCACAACCTCTTTCTTGGTCATTCCCAAAGCGATAAATGTTCCTATTTCGCGTTGGCGCCTGAAAACGGCAAGCGTTTGTGTATCGAAAACCGCTAACAGACCCAAAAGCAGAAAAATTATATAAAAAATGCTTTGCCCCACCACTTTGGTACGAAGGGTTTCGCGCAAAGGTCGGGTAAGTTCTTCTTCGCTTTTGAATGTCCAACCCTCGGCCTCACTTGAGGGCAATGTTTCCGATTTTATCAGTATTGTTGCCTGCTCCGGCTTCAGCGTCATTTGACGAAGCATTTCCAACGGAATCCACAGTTGCCCACCGTCAATCGACGGTACAAAGGTTTGGAAAATACCTGCTACTCGGATATCTTGAGCCTCGAATGTGCCATTGTTATCGCGCCAGCGCAACACTGCCTCGTCTCCCAGCTTCAGTCCTGTTTGACGCGACATACCCGTACCAATAATAGCAGGAATTACACCGTCTTCATTTTGGTTATGAAGCAAATGGGTAGGCAATGCCAGTATCTTTTGTTCGGGGCGTATGCCTTTTAATTGCACAGCGGTGCTTCTTCCCGAAGGATAGAGGGTGCCTTGAGCAATGAGTATTAGTTCTATTTCTCCACGCTCAATATCAGGCGTGAAGTGTACGGGGACAGTTGCAGTAGCGCTATCTATCGTGAACGGATCGTAAGGATCGTAATTTTCCGTCCAATATTGTCCGCCGGCTATTTCCCATTTCCGTGTATCGGAAATCGCTTGCCGGTCCCACCCGGCCATCATTCCCTGCAAAAACAATATCAGCACAAAAGCAACAGAAAGCACAAAGGCGCTTAACCAGGTTTTGAAGCCGTTTCCCAGCAGGTCTCTAATGATAAGTTTGAAAAGTTTCATAGTCCTGTTTCCTCGTCTTTAACAACCTGTCCGTCTTCCAGCCTGACAATTCGTTTTAGATAGCCGATTACCTTTTCGTCGTGCGTAGCAAATAGAAAGCAAGTGCCCAGCTCCTTGTTGAGCATTGCCATTGTCTGCAGAATGTGGTGCGAGTTTTCGGCATCCAGGTTGGCCGTTGGCTCATCGGCAAGCACCAATTGGGGATGTTTTACCATTGCGCGCGCAATAGCTACACGTTGCGATTCACCACCCGAAAGCTGGGGAGGTCTCGATTTTGCTTTACTGCTCAAGCCCACCCAGTCAAGGGTTTCGAGCACGCGCTGCCTACGTTCAGCAGCAGGCAAGTTGAGCAAGAGCAGCGGAAACTCAACGTTTTCAAAAACGGTATAAACAGGCAGCAGATTGTAACTTTGAAAAATAAATCCCATTTCGTGTTTCCGCAAGTGAGCTGCCTGAACGGCAGTGAGTGTATTTACGTTTTTTCCGAGTGCAAATACATCACCTTCCGAAGGTTTATCCAACGTGCCAATGATATTCAACAAAGTAGTTTTTCCTGACCCGCTTGGCCCGACAAATCCCACAAATTCACCTTGTTTTATCGTGAGGGTAATGTCATTCAACGCAGTAAAAAAACCATTACCAACAGGGAATTTTTTTACAAGGCGCTTTACTTCAACAATATTTTCCATATCAATTTCAAAAATTATAATTAATCATCAACTGCACGCCTTTTCCTGCAAAGAGATTGCGCTGTGCTGATTGTATCGTGCCAATGGGCAAATTGACTTCAGGATTCCAGAAGCCAATGAGGTATATCTGTAAGTTATTATATGTGCGTTTGTAATTCAGGTAATTAAACCACAAATTATGCTCGGTGACGTAGAAAAACATCGCCGAAATATCATCGAGTATCGAGAGCGGGTAGTTAAACATCGCGCCCACGATACTGGCATTTATGCCGCCATCGAAAAACCGATTGCCTAAATGCATCCTGAAATATTCGACGGATGCACCCAACCCGTTTCCAATGGGCAACGTATAATCACCTCCAACGTTGAATAAATGCTGATAACGCGGAATGTTCTGACGGTTCTCTTGCGTTACTGTAGCGCTCGTTTCAAACCACAATCCAATGCCCACATCCCACTTTCCGTCCATTCCTATGCGCGATTCACTGAGTCGTGTTTCATCGGTAGAAGTTTCCGTATCTATCTTGCGGTAATGTGCGGCAAACGCCATTTCGCCCCGTCCCAGCGGAAATTGAAAACGTCCGCCTATTTCCGGAAGCCACTTAGCCGTTCCGATTGATTCAAATCCTTTGGGCTGCTCGTTTCCGATAAGCGACCAAAGCCAAATATTGGCATTATTTTCAAAAAAGTATCGCCCCAACAGCGCGTGTACCCCATCGGTAAGCTGCAATGGGTCGCGCACATCCATTCTGTCGAACCACATCAACGGTCGAAACATTTTTGCCGCGCCAAAATTTATTTTTTGCAAACCGCCACGTAGCTCCCAATTTTCTCCCGAATAGCGAAGCCACGCACGATAGGGTTTGAGCGTGTGTATGGCAGTGTCGCGCCGTGCCCTTGAAAAATCGCCCACCGATTGCAGGTTGGCAGAAACTTCG
The DNA here is from genome assembly GCA_023388315.1 of Bacteroidota bacterium. Classification (GTDB taxonomy): domain Bacteria; phylum Bacteroidota; class Bacteroidia; order Bacteroidales; family Dysgonomonadaceae; genus JAEWGM01. Next base: position 103,054 of record JAEWGM010000001.1, read on the forward strand.
GCATCTAAGTTTCGGTATTTTCCCATAAGCGTGGGCACAAACCGCCCTCCTAATTGTGTGTTCACAGGGCGTACGAATTGAAGAACCGACCAACCCGTAACTTGTCCGCTAAACGAAATCGATGGATTTTCCTTTTCGAGTGATGGCACTGAAAGCGAGTCAGCCTCTTGCTGCGCTAAAGCGCAAAAAGAAACGCATAAAATGAGGAAAAGCACAAGCAATTTGCTCATTGATTGTTGTTGTTTGGTACGGGCATTATTCCATACATAAAAGAGAGACCAACTTGTCGGGTCAATGTTTCAACGTCAGGGAAAAAGTCACGAAACTGTGGTTCAAATAGCCACTCCGAGTATTTTTGCAGCAGTAACAGCATATAATCAATGCTCAATTCGCTGTTCACCTCGCCACTTTTTTGTCCGGAAATAATAAATTGGCGGCTCAGTTCCATCGACTGTTTGGTCATTTTCATATAATAATCGCGCATTTCAGGAATGACAAGGATGTCATCGAAAAACTCCTTCGACCAAGCCTTGGCCATTTCTAATTTGTATTTCAAGGCTTTTTCAATTTTTTCCGCAAATGGAATATCGGCGAAAAATATTTCTCCTTTCATATATGTAAGTGCGCCCTGATATAACTCATCCAGTAAAAAAAGTGCCAAATCGGTTTTATTGTCGTAGTGCTTATAAAACGTTTTTCGGCTCACGCCCGCTTTTTCACATATCTCGGCAATAGAAACGCGCTTCACGCCGTGCTTCCAAAACAATTCTTTCGCTGTTACCTCTATCTTTTGCTTTTTAGACATAATTCACAATGGTTACAATTATTGTGTAAATATATGATATTTGTCTACTTTATATGTTATTGTTACCATTATTTTTTCAATAAAACTTCATAATTTGTATTGATTATAAATAGCTATCGTCTATCTAAACACAATGTCAGAAAAGGTTACACAGTAAAAAACCCAACTGAAAAACAGCCGGGTTTAAAGTAAAACGGAATCAGGTTTACTTATTCAATTTCGAGCATTCAACATCTCCAACCGTTTCTGCAAATCATCCAATTGACTTTCAGGCACCAGCGATGTACAAATGCGCAGCACGCCTTTGAGGTCGCTGCCGGTGGTATCCAGCGCGAGAGCGCACATTCCGTATTGCAAAATCAATTCGAGGAGTTGGTTGCTGTTTAATTTATCAAGCCCTACGGTGAAATAAAAACCGTCGCCGATAGGCTCGTTACCGTCTTTGTCGTATACGATGTGGAAACCGTTGTCGGTAAACATCTTTTTCGCCCGATGCGTTTTTTCGGCATACACTTTGGTGGATTCCACGAAGTTGAAAAGCCCATCGTTGGTGGCTTTCAACAGCGCAGCCAATCCGAATTGGGCGGAATGCGTAACTCCGGCCGACAAACCGTAAAGTGCCGCCGAAATCATGGCTTCGCCAAAACGTTTTCTTCCGAAACGGTTCTCCAAATCGGGAAATTCCCGGTCAAACAGTTTGGGTGAAATCACCATCATCCCCACTCGTTGCCCGGCGTAGCTGAACGCTTTTGAACTGGATATCAACAATAAATAGTTATCGGTATATTGCGCTGCCGTGGGAAAATAAGGGAACGTGCCGGGATGAGAATAATCGCGACGATAATCCATGCCGAAATAAGCCAAATCTTCAATCACAATCACATCGTATTTTGTAGCCAGTTCGCCGATAATCTGCAACTCTTCGGGCGTGAAACATTGCCACGTGGGATTGTTGGGATTGGAGTAAAGAATGCTCTGAATTTGTCCGGTTTTGAGGTAACTTTCCAACTTCTCCCGCAGTTTTTCACCACGATAATGAAACACATCAAACGATTCATATCCTTGCTGCAACAACCTCACTTGCAGCTTGTTTACATTAAATCCGGGATCGATAAAAAGCGTGCCTTTGCTTCTGTCTTTATGACAGTTATTCGCCACCAAAAACGACGCGAACGTGCTTTGCGTGGAACCTACCGCCGGAACGCAGTTCTTTGGTTGCACATCCACGTTTACGAATAATTTTACGAATCGCGCTATTTCCGATTTCAATTCGGGTACGCCGTCCAAATTGGGGTAAATGGCGCTCACGCCTTTTTTCATTGCTTCCGCTTCGGCCTCAACCGCCACTTGTGGCGATGGCAGCCCGGGAACACCCATTTCCATGCGCACGAATTTTGTGCCGGTTTTCTGTTCCAGGACATTTACCAACGCAACCAAATCGCGAATGGAGGCGATTGCCAATTGCTTTATGTTTAAGCTTTTTACAGTTTCATTGATGATTTCTTTTGAAATTGGGAAGTTCATATTTTTGGGTTTAATGTTTAATGTTCAATGTTCAGGGTTCAATATTCAATGTTTAAAGTTCAAAGTTTAGGGTTCAGGCTGCCTTGTATTTTACCCTGAAATTGGTTTATATCTAAAATCTAACAGTCTAATATCTAAAAATCGTAAATCTAAAATCGTAAAACTTGTCCGCCCGCCGGCGGATCTACAATATCTAACAGTCTAATCATCTTTGTTCCTTGCTCCTTGCTCTATGCTCTATGCTCTTTAAATCCTAACCACCACATCCACCGCTGCAAGGCGATTACCACGCCCCATCAACGGATTGAGGTCCATTTCTTCTATTTCGGGAGCGATATCCAATAATTGAGAAACTTTGCAGATGACATCGGCAAAAACTTCTTCGTTAATACCTTCTTTGCCGCGAACGCCTTGAATCATTTTATATGATTTCAACGAACGAATCATCCGCAGCGCTTCTTCCCGACTCACAGGCGCCAACGCGTATTGGATGTCCTTGAGTACTTCCACAAAAATGCCGCCCAAGCCGCACGTAATTAAATGGCCGAAACCGGGTTCTTTTTTCACACCGATAAACACTTCCAAACCACTTTCCATTTGACTCAATTCCACACCCGTGGCGTTTTCAATTGCGTTTAAACGGGCGAAATTTGCTTTCACGGAATCGGGCGTTGTAACGTTTAATACCACACCGCCAACATCCGATTTATGCGCCGGCCCCACCACTTTCATCGCCAACGGAAAGCCCAATTCTCGCGCTGCCGATATTGCGTCTTCTTCTGAAACAACGATGCGATTTTTGGGGCAATCAATTCCAATTAAATCTAACAACCGAAATCCTATTTCAGTAGATATCATCCCTTTTTTATCTTTTAGCAAAGCTTTGATTTTCGATTCATTTTTCAAGCTTTTCTTCTTGTTTTGTTGTTCCGGCGCGATATATCGGCTTTCTGCTAACAACGCGTTTCCCAAAACGGCTTCGTCCTCAAAGAAAATGCCGCCATCGTTTACGAATTGTTTCATCTCTTCCGAAGCGTTCAGCACAGAAGGCAAAACGGTGTAAATGGGTTTTTGACAACTTTTCTGCTGTTCGCGAATAACCCGATACGCATCCGCGTTGGAAAACAATCCCGGACTGCCAAAGATTACCGCGATGCCATCGATATTGTCTAACCCATCGCAAAAGCGAATGCATTTTTCTAATTGTGGCGCGGTTCCTGTTGCCAAAATATCGATGGGGTTTGCCGTGGACGAACCTTCGAAAAGTTCCGCGAGCAAACCGCTCATCTTTTCATCCGGTAGGTGCGGCACCTCCATTCCACCGTTTGAGAGCACATCGGTGAGCATTACCGCGGGGCCTCCGGCGTGCGTAATGATGGCCATGCGTTTACCTTTTAGGCGTGGATGTTGCAAAACAGCGCCCACCGCCGTTAATTCGCCACGGCTTTGGCAGCGGATTATGCCCGCTTTTCTGAAAAGCGCGTCCACCGCCATATCCGAATTGAGCATCGCCCCGGTGTGTGAAGCAGCGGCGCGCCCACCGGCATCGGATGTACCGGATTTTATCGCAGCGATGCGGCATCCTTTTTCGATAAGTTCGCGCGCGTTTTTCAGCAATACTTGTGGCTTTTTGATGCTCTCAATGTACATCAACACAGTTTGTGGCGATGTGCCCTTTTCATATTTGTCATTGATATATTCCAACACATCTTCCACACAAGTTTGCGCAGCATTGCCCACCGAATAAACGGACGAAAAGGCGAGCCCCTTGCTCAACGCCGATTCTAAAATGAAAACACACGTAGCGCCCGAACTGGAAATAAGAGCGGCACCCTCCCACTCCATTTCGGGAACGGGTGTGGTGAAAACCGACTGGTGCAGCGGATTCATTACGCCAATGCAGTTCGGGCCAATCAGCGTGGCTCCGTAGTTATCGGCAAGTCGTGCCATTTCCTGTTCTAGTTTTTTGCCTTCGGCGCCCATTTCCGAAAAACCGGCGGAAAGCACGATGATGGCTTTGGTGTTTTTCTCTTCGAGCAACGTCTTTATGGTATCTACACACAACGTGGCGGGAATGGCCAAAAGCGCCAAATCCGTCGGCGGCAAATCGAAAACATTTTTGAATGTTGTTACGCCTTGCACATTTTCATTTTTCGGGTTTACCGCGTACAGTTTTCCCTGAAACGTTCCGTTTTTGATGTTGTAAAGCGCTTTTCCGCCCGGTTTTTCTATATTCTCCGATGCGCCTACAACAGCAATGCTTTTGGGGTTAATTAATTGTGAAGTTATCATTGGTGAAAAATGTTAGATGTCAGATAATGGTTGTTATTTGTGGCGAACGGGATGCTGTATTAATCGCGCAATAGCACTCTTCGCCCAATGCCCAACGCTCAATGCTCAATGCCCAAAGCCCAACGCTCAGAGCCCTTCGCCCACAGCCACATATTCCTGCGCGAACGCGCGGCCCGCGTGCAGCGCTTTGAGGTTCATTTCCACCACTTCGGCACCTTTTCTGTTGAAAATGGCTTCGGTGCCCTTCTCTAAATAATTGAAGGGAATGTCAATGAACGGTGAAGCGGCGCCCAAAATCACAAAATTGGAGGCTCGCACGTTACCGGTTATTTCTTTGGCGATGAAATCGGCATCAATTAAAACGTGGTTGGGCAACGATTTAATTTGAGCGAGCAATTCTTCCTCGTTAGGGTAATTGGGAATATTGATGAACGGCGTGGAGTTGGCTACCACAAAGCCATCGGGTTTCAAAAATGGGAGGTAACGCAACGCTTCCATTGGTTCTACCGATAAGATTACATCGGCAGTGCCTTTGGCGATTAAATCGGAATAAACGGGCGAATCCGAAATGCGCAAATACGATTGCACATCGCCTCCACGCTGGCTCATACCGTGCGTTTCAGCTTGTTTCAGATACAAATTGTTGGTTAACGCCGCAGCACCCAATGCCGCGGCAATGGTTAAAATTCCTTGGCCGCCCACACCGGCTAAAACGATATCTGTTTTCATATTATGCTTGGTTTTTTCTTTTCATTTTTACATCACGACGGTTCTTTTGAATGCAAACCCTCCTCGGAATGATAACTGAAACACCTTTGTATTCAATCTCTTCACGAATAATTTTTCGCAATTCATCCTGGTTTTTCGGCACCGGGCGCAAAGGAATAATGTGCTCAGGATGAACACCGATGCCCTGACAAATGGTTTCGATTTTGTTTTTGGCGGATGACTCTTGCCCACCGGTCATTGAAATGGACTCATTATCGGAAATGATGATGGTGATGTTGGTATCTTCGTTCACCGCGTCCAACAATCCGGTCATTCCCGAGTGAGTGAACGTGGAGTCGCCGATAACAGCCACCGCGGGAAACAAACCGGCATCGGCAGCGCCTTTGGCCATAGTGATAGACGCGCCCATATCCACGCAGGTGTTGATGGATTCATAAGGCGGAAGCGCACCCAACGTGTAACAACCGATATCGGAAAAAACGCGCCCGTTGGGGTAATTTTTCAGCACATCGTTTAACGCGCTGTAAACATCTTTGTGGCTGCAACCATCGCACAGCGCGGGCGGCCGTGGGGCAAGCAAACTCGAAGCGGGCAATCCTTCCGCCGTGGGCAAGCCAAAAGCGCGCGCAACATGGTCGGGATTCAACTCTCCGGTGCGGGGCAACGTGCCGTCTAATCGGCCTTTGATTCTTTCTGGATGCGGAAAACCTCTCAACAATTCTTCCACAACCGGATAGCCCTCTTCCAACACCACAATCTCACGGCATTCCGCAAGCAGTTGCGAAAGTTGCTTTTCGGGAAGCGGATATTGCGTGATTTTCAATACGGGATACGGCACATTTCCTTTGAAAACTTCCATCAAGTAGTTATACGCAATTCCGCAGGCAACCACGCCTTTGGATGTGTCTTTTCCGGGGAAATAATGGGTGAAGTGCGCGTTTTCCGATGCCTCCATAAACGTTTGCTGCTTCTCTAATAAAATGTTGTATCGCTTTTTGGCGATTACGGGCAGCAACACATATTGACGCTTATCGGCAGGTGTTTTTAGCGCGTTCTCTTCACGGGCTTCGCCCGATGTTTCCACCCCGGCACGCGAGTGCGCCAATCGGGTGGTAATGCGCAATAGAACAGGCGTTCCTAATTCTTCGGACAAATCAAAAGCGTATTTTGTCAATTCATACGCTTCCTGTTGGTTAGACGGCTCCAAGATGGGAACCATAGCAAATTTTCCGTACACGCGCGAATCTTGTTCGTTTTGCGATGAGTGCATGGAGGGGTCATCGGCGCTCACTACCACAAAACCGCCGTTTGCGCCCGTGATGGCGGCATTCATAAAACAATCGGCCGCCACATTCAAGCCAACGTGCTTCATGCACACCAAGGCACGCTTTCCGGCATACGACATTCCCAAAGCGCTTTCCATCGCCGTTTTTTCGTTGGCCGCCCATTCCCGATGAATGTTCCGCGCCACGGCGGTTTTGGATTGTTGAATGTGTTCGGTAATTTCGGTGGAAGGCGTTCCGGGATACGCGTAAACGCCCGATATGCCCGCGTCAATGGCGCCTTGTGCAATGGCTTCCACTCCTAAAAGAAGTTGTTTTTTCATTGTAAGTATTTTATTTTTAGTTACTCGGTTGTCAAATTGGTATTAAAGAAACCCAAAGTTACAATTTTTCGGGATAATACTTAATCTAAATGATAGTTTTAACGAATAAAAATTTCATTATCTTTGCACCCAAATACTTAAAACAAATCCATCTAAGAAAAATGAAAAAGTTATTTTTTATGCTATCAACCCTCTTTTTATTGGCAGCCTGCACCGGTAACAAATCGGAAAGCGCGCCTGTATCCGAAGAACCGGATGTGGCGGACGCCAATTTCCAGTACAAAGTAGACCGGTTTGCCGATGTGGAAATTTTGCGATATTATGTGCCCGGTTTTAAAAATTTGCCGCTGGCACAAAAAGAATTAATTTATTATCTATCGCAAGCCGCTTTGGAAGGCCGCGATATTTTATACGACCAGCACAACCGTTACAATTTAACCATTCGGCGCGTGTGTGAAGGCGTGTACGAAAATTATATGGGCGATAAGTCGTCAGAAGATTGGAAGAATTTTGAAACCTACCTCAAACAAATTTGGATGGCAAACGGCATTCACCACCACTATTCCGAAGACAAAATTATGCCGCAATTCTCACAAGATTATTTCGTGTCCATCGTAAAAGGCGTGGACCCGGGACGTATGCCGTTTCGCGACGGAATGGCCGCCGATGAAACATTGAATGAAATACTTCCCGTGATGTTCGATGCCAACGTGATGCCCAAGCGAATGAACCAAGCTGCCGGCGCCGATATTGTTGCCACTTCGGCAGTGAACTTTTACGAAGGCGTTACGCAAAAAGAAGTGGAAGAATTTTATAACAAACTGAAAGACCCGAACGATAACACCCCTGTTTCTCACGGCTTAAACAGCAAGGTGGTGAATAAAGACGGCACCGTTTCGGAACAAGTGTGGAAATTGGGCGGAATGTACGACAGAGCCATCGCGCGCATCATCGGATGGTTGGAAAAAGCCGCCGATGTGGCCGAAAGTGACCAACAAAAAGACATCATCAACACGCTGATTGCCTATTATCAATCGGGAGATTTGAAAACGTTCGACGATTATTCCGTGAAATGGGTAAATGACACCACCTCACGCGTGGATTTCATCAACGGCTTCATCGAAACCTACACCGACCCGCTGGGAATGAAAGCTACATGGGAATCGCTGGTGAATTTCAAAAGCGAAGAAGCATCTAAACGCACACAACTGATCAGTGAGAACGCGCAATGGTTTGAAACCCACTCTCCTATTGACGATCGCTTCAAGAAAGAAGAGGTGAAAGGCGTGTCGGCAAAAGTGATTACAGCCGCCATTTTGGGAGGCGATTGCTACCCGGCAACGCCCATCGGCATTAACCTGCCCAACGCCAACTGGATTCGTCGCGACCACGGTTCCAAATCGGTAACCATCGACAATATCACCTCCGCTTACGACAACGCGGCGCAAGCAAGCGGTTTCAACGAAGAATTTATGTGGAGCGACGTGGAACGCGAACGTTCCAAACAATACGGTTCGCTTACCGATAACTTGCATACCGACCTGCACGAATGCCTCGGGCACGGATCCGGAAAATTGCTTCCGGGTGTGGATGGCGACGCACTGAGAGCCTACGGATCACCGTTGGAAGAAACCCGTGCCGACTTGTTTGCGTTGTATTATTTGGGCGACGAAAAAATGGTGGAACTCGGCTTATTGCCCGATATGGAAGCATATAAAGCGCAATATTACAAATACCTGATGAATGGCGCGATGACACAACTCACACGCATTCAGCCGGGTAAAAACATCGAACAGGCGCATATGCGCAATCGCGCGCTCATTTCAAATTGGGTGCTGGAAAACGGAAAATCCGATAACGTGGTGGAATTGAAACAACAAGACGGAAAAACATATATTGTTGTAAACAATTATGAAAAACTACGCGAATTGTTCGGACAGTTGCTGTCGGAAGTACAACGCATTAAATCGGAAGGCGATTTCGAAGCGGGTAAAAACTTAGTTGAAACCTACGGCGTGAAAGTGAACCAAGCGTTGCACAAAGAAATATTAGACCGAAACAACCAACTGAACCTGGCTCCTTACAAAGGTTTCGTAAATCCAGTGTACACGCTCGTCACCGATGAAAACGGAAAGGTTACCGATGTAACCATTTCATACGATGAAGATTACGTGAAACAACATATGCGTTATTCAAAACAATATTCTGTATTGCCGTTGAAGAATTAAGTTTCTAATTTACAAAAATGCACCGTCATAGTGCAAAATATTCACAAAAATGCACTCAGTGAGTGCATTTTTTATTTATCTTTGTGATAAAAACTTTAGATGGATAAGTTATTTGAAATTTATTACAAGCTTTTAAGCGAAGTAAATTCTGATTTTCTGCGCTACCAGTACACACGAATCAATTGGCAGAACAGAATGATTGGGCTGACGGGGCCTCGTGGCGTTGGCAAAACAACCCTTATCCTTCAACACATCAAAAACACCTTGAATCAGGAGAAAACACTTTACGTTACCGTTGAAGATTTTTATTTTGCCGGAAACACCTTGTTGGAGTTAGCCGATGCCTTTACTAAAATGGGTGGAGAGCACCTTTTTGTGGATGAGATTCACAAATACAAGAACTGGTCTAAAGAACTAAAACTTATTTATGATTATCATCCTAAACTACAGATAGTTTTCACCGGATCATCCGTTCTTGACATTAACAAAGGCGTATCGGATTTAACGAGGCGCACGGTAATGTATCAAATGCAGGGGCTTTCATTCCGGGAATATTTACGGTTATTTCACGAGATAGAGGTGCCGGTTTTCGATTTGGAAAGCATCTTGGCACACAAAGTAAAGTTGACGGAAGTGGAGCATCCACTGCCACTTTTTCAGCAATATTTAAAGAGTGGTTATTATCCTTTCGCTATAGAAAATGATTTCGAAATTAAACTGCAGCAAGTCATCAATCAAACATTGGAAACAGACATTCCGCAATTTTTGAATATGCATATTTCCACCGGGCGAAAACTGAAGCAGCTACTCTCTGTTATTGCTCAAAGTGTGCCTTTTAAGCCTAATTTCAGCAAAATTGCAGATTTAATTGGCGTGAGCCGCAACAACATTGCCGATTATTTTTTGTTACTGGAAGAAGCCGAAATGATAGCTCAACTACGCGACGAAACGGGCGGAATACGCAGTCTGGGGAAAGTGGAAAAGATATATCTCGACAATAGCAATTTGCTATACAGTTTGTCCGATGAGAATCCCAATATCGGAAATATTCGCGAAACGTTTTTCTTAAATCAAACACGTGTACTTTTTGACACCATTAGTTCACAAATTTCTGATTTTACAATTGATGATAAAACGTTTGAAATTGGAGGAAAAAGAAAAGGCCAGAAACAAATCGGTAGTGCAGAAAATGGATATATTGTAAAAGACAATATCGAATTTGGTTACGCAAACGTTGTTCCATTATGGCAATTCGGACTGCTCTATTAAATCGTAAATACTCCATTGTAAAATCCCAAATCGAATGATGACTTACCAACAAACCCTCGACTATCTCTACACCCAAACACCCGCTTTTCAGCAAGTGGGCGCATCGGCTTACAAACCCGGATTGGATAACAGCCTACGGCTCGATGCCATTTTCGGTTCGCCACACCGAAACTACAAAACCATTCACGTGGGTGGCACCAACGGCAAAGGTTCCACCAGCCATTTGTTGGCTGCTATTTTACAAGAAGCAGGCTACAAAGTTGGATTGTATACCTCGCCACATTTGGTGGATTTTCGAGAACGGATTCGCGTAAACGGCGTGATGATTCCAAAAGATTACGTGGTGGAGTTTGTGGAAAAATACCGGGAGCAGTTTGAGCCGATACAACCTTCTTTTTTTGAACTGACAATGGAAATGGCGTTTCTCTATTTTGCGGAGCAAAAAGTGGATGTCACCATTATTGAAGTGGGCCTTGGCGGGCGATTAGACAGCACCAATATTATTTCACCTGACTTGTGCGTTATTACTAACATCGGGCTCGACCATACGCAGTATTTGGGCAATACACTCCCTGAAATTGCGGCGGAAAAAGCGGGCATAATCAAACCCTACACGCCGGTAATTATCGGCGAAGCCGGAGACGAAGAAATAAAACAAATTTTTATTGATAAAGCCGCATCCGTAAACGCTTCAATTACTTTTGCGGAAACATCTTTGTCCGATATTTCTGTTGAAAAAACTGAAAATGAATGGAAAGTCAATAGTAGCGAATACCCCAACTTAATAAACAAACTGGGAGGATTCGCGCAAGAGAAAAACGCCAAAACGGTGTTAACCGCCGTAGCGGAACTAAAGAAAATCGGTTACCAAATTCCCAAAGAAGCAGTTTATAACGGATTTGCCAACGTGATAAAGTTAACCGGATTGATGGGCCGTTGGCAGGTTTTGCAACAGCGTCCTAAAACAGTTTGTGATACGGCACACAATGCGCACGGCATTCGCTATATTGCGGAGCAATTAAAAAGGGAGAAATACAAGCGGTTGCACATGGTGTTTGGTATGGCAAACGACAAAGATACCACATCAGTTCTTGCACTAATGCCCAAGGAGGCCATTTATTATTTTACCAAAGCCTCAACAGAGCGTTCGTTAAACGAAAAATTATTGGCGGAGAAAGCATCAGCTTTCGGACTGCGCGGTGAAACGTTTAAAACCGTTGCACAAGCCGTGGAAGCGGCACAAAAAACCGCCGATGAAAACGATTTTATTTTCATCGGCGGAAGTAATTTTGTGGTGGCGGACGCGTTACCGTTGTTTGTTTAAATAACCAAAGTCAACGTTTTTTATAGATTTCTTTTCTGTGCCCAATTTTTATGACTTCAATATACAGGATCTCATCCTCAATTGAATAGATAATACGATAATTTGCAACTCGCACCCGATAATACTCTTCTGAGTCCGAGAGTTTTTTGCATCCTAGCGGCCGTGGGTTTTCGGCTAATTGATAGATTGTTTCGGCAATTCTATGGGCATATAAATCAGGGATTTTATCAATTTCTTTCTTGGCTTTTTTATGGATTACAACTGTGTACATTTTACTTTCGTAAACGCTTATCCATAGCCTCCTTAAACTCTTGCAACGAAATTGTTTCACCGCCTTTGCGATTTTTAGCTTCTTGCAAATCTAAAAAATCTTCCAAAAGCTCATTATTTCCGTGCTTTTTCAAATCTATGCGCAGATATCTATCCTTGCCTTTGTAATCTTTTTCAATTGTAATTCCGGACGAATTGTTCATAGCTTTATCAATTTATTTCTAATCGTTCAATAACAAAAGTATGCATAATTTTCGAAGAAGCGTTAAAAACCGCCGATGAAAACAATTTTATTTTCATCGGCGGAAACTATTTTGTGGCAACAGCTACGCTGCCATTACCAAATCAACACGATCCTGAAATTGTAATTTTGAGGCGCCTCGGGATCCTTAAACAAATCGGATGACTTAATAAAAAATGCCACCGTGCTGGGATCATTCAATTGCACATCAAAGCTGATTGTTTCGGTAAAAGTTTGTCCGTCATCGGTATAAGTGTTTATATAAGGAAGCAGCTTCTGCACTTCATCTTTTCCTTGTTGGCCAAGAAATACATAGCCAATAATGGCGCCATTTTCGTAAATAAACTCCGTGAGTTCGGGAAGCTGGGCAACAACCTCATACTGAGATGATTCTTCATTCCACTTCCAATCGCTTTGTTTAATGTTGTAGTTAATAATTTCCCAGCTCGTGGCGGCTTTTTTGGCTTCCTCTTCAATAATTTCACGAATTTGCGCTTCCGAAAGCCCTTGCCCCACGGCCTTGATTATTTGGTCGATCTGATCTTGCGTGAGCGCTCCATAAAGCTCTTCAGCTATAATTCTGCGAATTTGGTCTTCTCCTATATTGGGTGGAAGGGAGTTGTTAATCAACTGGATGATTTGTTCCTGGGTGAGGTAGTTTTTTAATTCTTCACGAATAATTAATCTAATCTCCTGTTCGCTAACATAATTTTTATCTTCCGAGCAAGAATACCCGACAAACAGCAAGCTCAAAAAAAGAAGAAAGGTGAAAACTGTTTTAAAATAATTTCTTTTCATGTTTTTGATAGATTTTAATAATGATGTGGCTTTAAGAAAAGGAAAAAGCCGATAATTCTTTGTTTATCGGCTTGATATTAATAATCACAGAGTTACCAAATCATAGCAATTCTAAAGTTGTATGTAGCCGCCGCTGCTTCATCTCGGTGCGATTGAGAATCTTGAATGAAGAAGGTAATTCTTTTAGTTAGGTAATTAAATTCATACCCAATGGTTTCTTCATATGCGTTCCCCTCCTTATCAACTTTATTCAAGATATAGGGGAGTTGTGCTTGCATTTCATTTACTCCTTGCTCCCCAAAGAAGATATAGCCGATAAGGGCACCTTTTTCATAAATAAATTCATCAATAACAGGTAACTGCTTCGTGGCTTCCCATCTTAACAACCCAGTGTTCCAGTTCCATTCAGAATCCTTTACCGTGAAGTTTTCAATCTTCCACTGCGTTTCTTCAATATCCCGGGTGTCACTGCTACACGAAGCCGCCCCAAAAGCCAACCCCAGCAATAATAATCCCGCAAATAGCTTTGTAAATAGTTTTCTTTTCATATCGATCTGTTTTTAGGTGTAATGTATAATCTGTTGGACGCAGATATGTTCCTATCGTTTAATTTAAAACACGCAACTACGATAAAAAGTTTTCCGCCTGAGAATTTAAAAGAGTCCGCCCTATGGCGAACTCTTTAAAAACGTAATGCCTGAAAACGCCTATCTTCTTCCACCTAACAATCCGCCCAATAGGTCGTCCACAATATTTCCGTCTCCGTCTTTATCTAAAAATCCGCCCACCATATCCAGTAATCCGCCACCTTGTCGTGGTTGTTGGTGGGTTTGCGACTGTCCTCCGCCCAACAGGCCGCCCAGTAAATCGCCCAAGCCACCCGATTGGGTATTTGTTTTTTGTTTTTCTCTGCCCAAATACCCCATTACAATGGGTGCGAGAATGGCCAGTAACGGGCCAATTTTCTGCATACTCAACCCGGTTTTTTTGGAAATTCCTTCTTCCACAGCCGGCTTGTTATTTCCGAAAATATGTCCTAGGATTTTGTTTCCGTCTTGCTCCACCGTTTGCGTACTTCCGCCTAACAGTGAACCAAGGTTGTTGAGGATACTGCCATCGTGGCGAGGGTCGTTCAACGCGTTGTTCAAACTTTGCGCTCCATGCTCCGATTGTACATTGCGGCGCATTCCGCTTAAAATCACCGGCAACGCCAAACCCACAGCTCCAGCCGCTTCTTTTTCACTCATTCCCAATCTTTTGGCCACATTATTTATAACGGATTGTCCCGCCGGGCCGGTTAAAAGTTCTGATACGTTCATAATCGTTTTTTTTAAAATATATTTATTTAAACAAACGTGTCTCCATTTAGTTTTCAAAAAACCTCAAGTTATGCATATGCAAAGCGGGGGAAATTGATAAAAATATTGTACTTTTGTTTTACTAACAAAACAAGCAAACAGCTTCCCTAAACTCTACGCTCTTTGCTCTCAACTTAAAATGAAACAATATTTGGATTTACTGCAGCGCGTGCTTAATGAAGGCGTGCGCAAAGAAGACAGAACGGGCACAGGAACCATCAGCATTTTCGGGCACCAGAGCCGCTACGCGATGGCAGACGGGTTTCCCGTGTTGACAACGAAAAAACTTCATCTGAAATCGATTATTCACGAACTATTGTGGTTCTTGAACGGTGATACCAACATAAAATATTTGAACGATAACGGCGTGCGCATTTGGAACGAATGGGCAGATGCAGATGGCGATTTGGGCCATATTTACGGGTACCAATGGCGCTCGTGGCCCGATTACAACGGCGGGCACATCGATCAGATCTCGGAAATCGTTCGCACGATAAAAGAAAACCCCGATTCGCGCCGCATCATCGTCAGTTCGTGGAACGTGGCCGATATTCCCAATATGAACCTCCCACCCTGCCACGCCTTTTTTCAATTTTATGTTGCCGAAGGCAAATTGAGCCTGCAACTTTATCAACGTAGCGCCGATGTGTTTTTGGGCGTACCGTTCAATATAGCTTCTTATGCGTTGTTATTGAAGATGATGGCACAAGTTACCGGCCTTCAGGAAGGCGATTTCATTCACACGTTTGGCGACGCGCACATTTACCTCAATCATTTGGAGCAAGTGAACCTGCAACTCTCGCGCGAACCGCGCCCCTTGCCACAAATGAAAATAAACCCCGATGTGAAAGATATTTTCTCGTTTACGTTTGACGATTTTGAGTTAACGGATTATGACGCGCACCCGCACATCAAGGGAGCTGTCAGCGTCTGACCGCAGGGTTCAGGCTTCAAAGTTCGGAGTTTAAGAAATCAATCAACATGTCACTAAAAAACGAAAAAAATACAACCATCAGTATCATTGTCGCCGTTGACGAAAATAATGCCATTGGCCGCAACGGTGATTTACTATGCTACCTGCCCAACGATTTAAAGCATTTTAAACGAATCACTTCCGGGCACACAGTGGTGATGGGGCGCCGCACTTTTGAATCGTTGCCGAAAGGCGCGCTACCTAACCGCACCAATATCGTAATCACCTCCGATAAGCCGGAAAATTATCCCGGGTGCATCGTTGTACGTTCCATTGAAGAAGCATTTGAAAAAACGCCTTCCGATAAAGAAACCTTTATTATCGGCGGCGGACAATTGTATGGCACAACATTGCAATTAACGGATAAATTGTATCTCACCCGCATCCACCACACATTTCATGATGCCGATACTTTTTTCCCGGACATCCATTTCGATGAATGGAAATTAACCGATAAAGAACAACACAAAGCAGACGAAAAACACCTTTACGATTATACGTTTGAAACGTATGAAAAAATAAAAAACCATCCATAAAATCGTCTTATGAAACAACGAATTTTATTTGCAATATTATTTGCAGTTATTTTTCATCCATCTTTTTCACAACAAATTAACACGGATAGCTTAAAGAAAAACTTAAGCTCTTCTTTAAGCAATATTTATAGGGAAACTTTGCTTCGCCCCGGCAGGGTTACAGTGGACAGCATCGCCATAAACGAGCGGAAAAAAAGCATCGAGTTTCACACCAACTTGTCGCTTTCTTACCTTCCGATGCGCGAGCAAACCGTGCAACTTATTTACGACAGCGTTAGGTATCACTTGCCGGCTACGCAAAAAAAATACCGCATCGGCGTGTTTTCCGATCAGCAGGAAATAAGCACGCTGGTTCCCAACTTTTACCGCCAATCGGCGAAGGATAAAAACCGGATGATTTCGCACAAAGTGAAAACACCGCTTATAACCAACGTCTCCGCGCCCGAAAACGCATTCAACAATGGGCTTGCAAACAATCACATCGCTCTTTGGCAAAGCCACGGATGGTATTATGAGCAAAAACTCGGCCGATGGGAATGGCAGCGTGCCCGCATTTTTCAAACTGTAGAAGATTTGTACACGCAAAGTTATGTGCTTCCGTTTTTAACGCCTATGTTGGAGAACGCGGGTGCCAATGTGCTGTTGCCGCGTGAGCGGGATTACAACAAACACGAAGTGATTGTTGACAACGATTCACCCGACGGAAAATACACCGAAACCAACGGCAAAGAACGTTGGCAGCAAACCGCTTCCCTAGGGTTTGCTAACCCGAAGAAAGTGTATCTCAATGGAGAAAATCCATTCACAATGGGAACCGCCCGACAAACGAAAACCGTTTCACGGGGCGCGGAAAGCATTGCCACGTGGACGCCCGATATTCCCAAAGCAGGAAATTACGGCGTGTATGTTTCCTACCAAACCGTGAAAAATAGCGCCGAAGACGCGCTTTACAGCGTTTATCACGCCGGCGGCCGCACCGATTTTTCCGTGAACCAAACAATGGGCGGTGGGACGTGGATTTTTTTGGGATATTTTGATTTCGATAAAGGGCAAAACCAAAAAATCACGCTTTCAAATAAAAGCAAACGCGCAGGTAAAATAGTAACGTCCGATGCCGTGAAAATCGGCGGCGGAATGGGAAACATTGCCCGAATGCCCAATGCCGAAGGTTTTGAAAAAGAAAACACCAAAAGTTCGGAAACGGCTGTTACCAAAGAAAATGTGCTTTCCAACATTAAATACGAACCCGAAATTAGCGGCTATCCCCGTTACACGGAAGGGGCGCGCTATTGGATGCAGTGGGCGGGCGTGCCCGACTCGGTGTACAACCGGACGGAAGGCAAAAACGATTACACCGACGACTACGCCAGCCGTGGCGTGTGGGTAAATTGGCTGGCGGGCGGCTCATCGGTGCTTCCAAAAGCCGAAGGCTTGCATATTCCGGTGGATTTGGCCTTCGCCTTTCACACCGACGCGGGTACGTTTTGGGGCGACACCATTGTGGGAACGCTGGGCATTTATATGACGCGTTTCAACGATGAGAAATTCGAAAACGGGCGCTCACGCTGGGCATCGCGTGACCTTACCGAGCTAATAATGGACGAAATAACCAACGATATTCGTCGTGATTTTGAGCCCGATTGGACGCGCCGCCATCTTTGGAACCGCTCGTATGCCGAAGCACGCATCCCCAACGTCCCAACGATGCTGCTGGAGCTGCTTTCGCACCAAAACTTTGCCGATATGCGCTACGGCCTCGACCCCACTTTTCGTTTTACCGTGAGCCGCTCCATTTACAAGGGAATGCTCAAATTTATTGCTTCGCAATACAATCGCCCGTACGTTGTGCAACCCTTGCCGGTGAAAGATTTTAGCGCGGCTTTTTCGGGCGACACCGAGGTAAAACTAACTTGGAACGCCACAGCCGATACGACAGAACCCACGGCAAACCCTCAAAAATATATCGTGTATACACGCGTTAACGGCACCGGATTCGACAATGGCGTTATCGCGAATACCAACAGCCATACAATGCGCATCGAAAAAGACAAGATATACAGCTTTAAAGTGGAAGCCGTGAACGAGGGCGGGCGAAGCTTTCCGTCGGAAATTCTGTCGGTTTGCAGAAAATCCAATCAAAAAGGCGAAGCCTTAATTGTCAACGGATTCACGCGCGTTTCGGCTCCTCACAGTTTCACCACATCCGAAGACAGCATTGCCGGATTTGCCGGCAGCGTGGACAATGGCGTGCCGTATATTGCCGATTATCACTTCATTGGACAGCAAAACGAATTTCGCCGTGTGATTCCGTGGATGGACGATGACGCCTCAGGCTTTGGCGACAGCAACGCCAATTACGAGACGACCAAAATCGCAGGCAACACGTTCGATTATCCTTTCGTGCACGGACAAGCGTTTGCCGAGGCCGGATATTCATTCGTATCGTGTGCGGCAAGTGCCGTGGAGAACGGTTCGGTAAATTTATCGAATTATAAGCTGGTGGATTGGATTTTGGGCAAACAACGCGAATGGAGCGTTGCACGCGGAGCTATGCCTCCGAAGTTCAAAACATTTTCTAAAACGCAACAGCAGGCCATCACCGATTTTTGCAACAACGGCGGAAACATTATTGTGAGCGGCGCCTTCGTGGGAACCGATTTGTGGGAAAATCCCCGTGCCACTAAAGAAGACAAAGATTGGGCGCAAAACACGCTCAAATTTAAATGGCGCAACAACAATGGAGCGGTTACGGGAAAAATAAAAGCCGTTGCCTCGCCTTTTGAATCGATAAAAGGTAAATACAAGTATTACAACGAGTTGAACAGCAAAGGATACGTGGTGGAACATCCCGATGCCGTGGAACCCGCCGATGAAAACTCCTTTACCGTTTTCCGCTATTCGGAGAATAATTTAAGCGCCGGAACATTCTACAAAGGTGAAACGTACAGCACATGCATCTTGGGTTTTCCCATTGAATCAATAACAGAACAAAGCCAGCGAAATGAATTGGTGAAAGGGATTTTGAAGGCGATGGAGTAAGAGTAGATAAAGTCAAAAAGCGAACCTCTTTAAGATCAAAAATAAACGCAATATAGTAATGCTATTTTCCAAATCAGCCTTACTTTCTTGCGAACGACAACAACCAAACGGCTCTATCTATCCTATAATCAGAAAGGGATATTCACTAATCCCCTAATAAAAGCCAACTAAATCATTTAGGAATAGTTGGCTTTTTCGTATCTTTGATAAAAACCCCGCATTTGCAGTTTGAGGCTCAAAACGGGGGTAATCACCAATAAAGATATGGCAAAAATACAAAAAATTTCCCAGATTCAACCTACTTTAGGATTTACAGAGTTTGATATTTACACGAGTTATCAAAAAAGTTTTCTTTCTAGCGAATTAGGCAAACTTTATCAAGCTTTCCCGTTTGCCGAGTTCTGCAAAAGCATCAACTTACAAGAAAATCGTTTGGGCCGAACCAGCTATTTTTCCCCACAAGGTAAAGTAGCCTTGATGCTGCTAAAATCCTATACCGGATTTTCCGACTCCAAACTCATAGAACATCTGAACGGCAACATTCATTATCAGCTGTTTTGTGGTATCTATATCCATCCGCAAGATCCGCTGACCAACTCTAAAATTGTGAGCGACATACGGGTCGAATTAGCCGATTTATTGGATATTGATGCAGCACAAAAGGCCTTGGCTTCGTATTGGAAACCTTATCTTGAGAATCTGCACGTTTGTATGACCGATGCCACCTGCTATGAGACTCATATGCGCTATCCAACAAATACAAAACTGATGTGGGAGTGCGTTCAGTGGCTTCACAAGCATTTGGTCGATTACTGCGCTGAGCTAAAAATCCGTCGCCCCCGCAATAAATTTATTGATGTGAGTAAAGCCTACCTCTCGTACAGTAAAAAGCGCAAAAACAATATGAAGCGATCGAAGAAAAAAGGAATTACACGGCGCTTGAAGCAGTTGCTAAGAAAACTATTTAGTCAGATGAAATCCTTGCTTAACGCTTACGAAAAGCAACTCAAACTTACGGTCGACTTTCGCCGACGTCTCTCTGTGATAGAGAACGTACTCTTGCAGCAAGAGCAATTGTTTGAAGGCAAGAAAGTATCAAACCGTATTGTAAGTGTCGATAAGCCCTATATTCGTCCCATTGTCAGGGGAAAAGAGACCAAGAGCGTAGAGTTCGGCGCCAAAGTCAACAACATTCAGGTGGATGGCATTTCTTTTATCGAACACATATCATTTAACGCTTTTAACGAAGGCACACGTTTAATACAGTGCGTATTTCTTCACCAGAAACTTTTCAAAACACGCGTACGTTCTCTCTCGGCAGACAGAATTTACGCCACTAACGCCAATCGTAAGTTTTGCACCCGACACGAGATTTACACCTCGTTTGTGCGCAAAGGCAGGCCTGCAAAAGACGAGAAGCAGCGAAACATCCTGCGCACGGCATTAAACCGCGAGCGGGCAACCCGTATGGAAGGCGGTTTCGGAACACAGAAGCAGCACTACTCATTACTGAAGGTGCAGGCTCGAAAACAAGCAACCGAAGTGTTGTGGATATTTTTTGGCATCCACACAGCCAACGCGGTAAAGATGATAGAAAAGATGGAGATAAAAAGCTTGAAGCAAACAGGCTGACGTCATAAGACATATTCAGAAAAAGAAGAGCTTTCCATCGAGTTTTTCCGGTTTGCTGTGTCCGGATATCTCAATTTACGCCACAAAAACTCAAAAATCACAGAAGAAATCTTGTTCTCTGCAAAAAACAAAAAACAGAACTGATGGTTTTGTCAGTCCTGTTTTTTAAAAGGAATTTCACGAATGTCCCTAATCTTACGCTCCTACAGAGCTGCTTTTCGGATGTTGCTTAACCCGTAGGGCGTTGCCCTACGCTATGTTATGATAGGCTTTCAGCCTATATGCAAAGACAATATTCTCATATTAAGCCATAGAAGCTGGCTCAAAAGAATATAGTACACGGATAGATTTAAAAAAAAATGCACTATTTATATTCTAGTTATCAGGGTAATAGCGATTATACATTCTTTTGTTATCTGTGAAAGTCAGTCTTATCTGTCTCATCCGTTTGCCTATTAGCATAAAAGTTTGACCTACGGACAATTTATGTCTGCAAACCGTTGGTGATAAAATTTTGTGTCTTAGTGTCTTTGTGGCAAAATAATAGCCACTAAGGCGCTAAGACGCTAAGAAACAAGAAAACCAGACAAAATACATTCGTGCAAATTCGTGTCATCCGTGGCTTATTTGCAAGCGAATCGGAATTCGCTTGACCCGGGTTTCACAAATACAACCTGCTTTCATTTCCCATATTAAACAACAAATCAATGATGCTGGCGTTTTCCACAAACGCCATTTTGTTGCGAAAAACCTGATAATATGGTTTGGGTGAGAATGCT
>JAEWGM010000027.1 GCA_023388315.1 Bacteroidota bacterium
CTCCCGGGTTAGATGTTCTTTCTTTTTCATTTTACAACACAAAAGTAGGATTTTTGACCTAAAGATAGAAGGATGCATCCTTCTATCTTTTTCTATTTGTGTTGCATTTACTAATTGAACTTACAAAGTCCATCGTTCCAACCCGGATTTTGCGTGAGGTTGGGGTTGAGTGTACGCTCATCGATAGGAATCGGGTAGAGGTAGTCTCTTTCTTCATTGAATCCGTTGCGTTCAGCATTTTTGTGATAATGCAAATAACCCTTTATCCCTTCCGTTAGAATAATATCTTTATCCAATTCATAAATAGAGACACCTTCTTGTTCCTTTGGTTTTTCTGTTCCTTTAAGATAAAGAATTAAATCGGTTTTGCCGTTACCCGATAGGTCATATTCCCCAGGCCCTTCAAAGTACATTCCTGTAATGGGTTGATCTATGCTACTTCCTGATTTCCATCGGCGAAGATCGGAAAATCGTAAACCTTCTTGCAATAACTCAATGGCGCGTTCACGACGAATTTCTAATATCACGCCCATGTTTGGGCCGCTAACGCTTGGATACCCGTATGTAGCAGAAGCTAAATATTCATCCGGATGGGAGTTGGCTTCAGACATATTGAGGTTTGGCATATTCACGCGGTCACGTAGTTTTTTTATGGAGATGTCTATATCATTCTGAGTAAGAGTTCCCAATTCAGCTTTAGCTTCGGCATAGTTGAGCAATACCTCTGCGTAACGGAATACCGGCATGTCTACATCTGATGATCCGGTCCTGTCGTTGTTGTTACTATTTGAAGCAGGGTCCTGCACAAATTTTATTGGTTGATAGCCGGTTATAGCCACATTCAAGTCAGGAGCCAATATTTTTGTCTGATTGATACGTGTATAACCCGGTGTGCGCATGCTTTGCTTCATTCTAGGATCGCGATTACTGGTTTCGTCGTTGAATGACATTGTTTCCCATCCTTGCTGATCAGTAAAGCGTGAGCCATCTATCATCAAATAGGTATTAACAAATTTACGAGTTAGGCCCGGACGTCCCTGAGAGGTCAATAATGTGAATGCTGAGGCATTATTACGAATGCCGAGCGCGTAATCAAACTTTATAGATAGTATATACTCATCAATGTTGGCATTGGGTTGTGCAAATAGCATTAGGTAGTCTTTGTCGGGATTACCTGTTGAATAAATTTTGTATGGCCCTTTTTCTATGACCTCTTGTGCAGCTTTGGCTGCTAAATCTAAATAATAATTGAAACCGTTGCCTTCGAGAGTAATGTTATGATATTTGCGGAAAGTGCCTTCAAAGAGGCAGAAGCGAGATTTTAATGCCAGAGCTGACCAACGATTAACGCGATAAGGGCTTTTCCCTGATGGTAAATTTTTAATAGCATAGTCCACATCTTCAATCATTTTTGTAAGTATCAGTTCACGAGAATCACGCGGCTTATACAATGCTTCGTCTGTAGAACTCAACTGCATATCATACCAAGGCGAATCACCAAAATGGCGCACTTTATCAAAATAAAAATAGGCGCGGAAGAAGCGTGCTACAGCGGTATATTTAACCACGGCTTCCTGGTCTTCACACTTATCAATATTCTCTAATAATGTATTTATACGACGTAAAGTACCCCAGTTCCAACCACCTCCGGAAGCTGGAACAGTGCGACGATTACCGCCAACCATTATTTCATTTAAGATGGCTGTAACCAAAATATCGCTCCGCTCGTCGAAGGGAGATTTGTCTAACAAATCGTTATAAAAAGGATTGCTAAAGAGCTCAAGTTCTGTCGCGTTTTTAAAGTAGTCGGTGTCTGATATTTTGTCTTTGGGAGTTAAGTCAAGCTGTTCGCAGGAAATAAATCCCATTAAAACTAAAAAAACGGATAATATTATTGCTATTTTTTTCATTGTCTTCATATTTAAAATTTAAAACGTAAGGTCAATGCCAAACATATACGTTGCCGGCCAAGGGTAATATGCGTTGTTAAGTACAGCGCTTGAACGACTGAAAGCAGCTTCAGGATCGATATATTTGGTGTTCTTTTTAAGCGGAGACCAATAATGTAAATTTTCACCTGAAAAATACACGCGCAAATTCTCTATTCCAACCTTTCCCGTTACATTTGAGGGAAGGGTATAGCCAAGAGTTAAATTTTTTAAACGTAGGTATTTAATGTTTTGAAGATACCTGTCGTTAAGCCTCGCTAAATATCCACCGGTTGCCGAGTAAGCGCGGGCTCGAGGGAAATAAGAATCGGGATTTTCTTCTGACCATACTTTGTCGAGAAAGTCCTTAGGAAGATAGGATAGATACGAATAAGAGTAGCCACCCCAGAAATTCATATTTTGGCCGTGGGGATACCAGTAATGGTTGCCCGTGCCTTGAAAGAATACCGAAGCATCTATTCCCATCCAATTGAAGCCTGCGTTGATTCCATAGGATAAAGAGGGAAGAGAGTTACCTAAAATTTTACGGTCACCGGGATTATCAACCGTATTTTGCCCAATCCCCCAAATGCCATCACCATCAAGATCAACAAATTTCAAGTCGCCGCTTAGCCAGCCTCCTGTTAAGCGGCCACTACTATAGCTGAGGTCTACTTCTTTTGCATATGCTTTTGCCTCTTCATCGGTTTTGAAAAATCCATCAGTAACAAAACCCCATATATCGCCAAGCACCATACCTTCATAATATTTTTTGGCAAATGATTTGTTAGGGTTGTCATATTTAGTGATTATACTCTTGTAGTCGCTCAAGACCAGTCCGATATTGTAGGAAAAAGGACGTTGGGCTAATTGGAATTTATCGCGCCAGTTTAATGTTATTTCATAACCCTTAGTCTGCATATCGGCAGCATTCATATCGGGAGAGTCAGCTCCATAAACACCCGGCAACGCCACACCTTCCGTTAACATATCCCTTGTATTACGAATATAGACGTCAGCCATCAAACTCAAACGGTTTTTTAGCATGGAGTAATCAAGGCCTAAGTTCCATTGTTGTACTTTTTCCCAAGTTAAATCAGCAGCTATTGGCGCACTCAACGATGAATATTTAGCCCTAGTGCTACCTTCTCCGAAGGTGTACTGACTGAAATTATGAAGTGAAATCAATCGCATGTAAGTGTAATAAGACGATACGCTTTGGTTACCCAATGAGCCAAAAGATAAACGTATTTTTAAATTGTCCACTACATTTTTGGCAGGCTCAAAGAATGGTTCTTCCGACATGCGCCAACCTACGGATGCCGAAGGGAACCAACCCCATCGGTTTTTACTGGCAAAACGTGAAGAGCCATCATATCGGCCACTAACCTCAAAAAGGTAACGTCCTAAATAGTCGTAATTAACACGACCAAAGAGACCTAAAAGCGCATACTGTGCTTGTCCACCACCAACTCCGGTTTCAGTAACGCCTTCTTCGTTTTGGCCCACGAGGTTCAAATCGTCCAGAGTTGGCGACGAAAGGTCACGTCCCCATGCCGATACAGACTTGCGGTGGAATGACTCATAATTAAAACCACCCATAGCAGATACATTATGTTTGCCGTTGAAAGTTTCCTCGTAATTGGCATATATGTTGGTTGAGTAAAAATTATTGGTGGTAATACGCTCGCTTAACTGATTTTCGCCGGCTCCTGTATTGTATGATTCTAAATCAGAGTCCGGATATTCTCTAAACCATAATTCCGAAGATCGATTTGTATTCTGTGTTTGATAAAAACGATATGTAAAGTCACCGGTTATTTTTAGTGTTTCAAACGGTGATACTTCCAATCTTGTAGTATTTGCTAAGTTTATTGATTTGTCTAAGTTTCTATGCGAATTTTCATTCAGCATAATGTGTCGCCCGTTGCCCACTTTATAGTTGATATAGGGTGTGCCGTATATCCATGTTCCATCGGGATTCTTCATTGGAAAGTTGGCCAATGCGTGGCGTGCGCTGTAGGCAATTAAATTGTCAATGCTCCCATCTCCCAGCGAAGTGTACTTTGAACTGTAAAACGAGGTGTTATTAGATAAAGTAGCCCAATTGTTGACTTTGAAGTCAATTTTTGAACGTAAATTGTATCGGTCAAATATGTCGGAGTGTATGCGCTGCATACCTTCTTGGCGGTTGTAGTTACCCGAAAATAAGTAATGTATGTCCTTTGTTCCACCACTTACGGAAATGTTGTGCTGTTGACTTGGGCGCTTCTCACGGAAAAGCATATCCCACCAATCATAATTGCCATAATAGACCCAGTGGCGGCGGCCGTTACGAACCTCTTCAACTACCCAAGGGCGGTCGGGATGCTCTGTTTCGTCATTTACGCGCGCCCATAACTCTTCCATATCTCGGTCTGTGTACCTAATATAATTCGTTCCGTTGTCGGCTTGCCAAAATTTGTTGACATGATAAACCGACCAATAACCGCGATTTTCATAGTCAGTAGATGTGGTGGGTTGTTCCCAACCAAAGCGTCCGCTATAGCGAACTTCCGCTTTTCTCTCTAAATCCTTACCGGATTTAGTGGTTACCAAAACAACGCCAAACGCCGCACGTGCGCCGTACACAGCTGCTGCAGAGGCATCTTTAATTACAGATATCGACTCAATATCTTTGGGATTCAATCGTGATAAGTCTCCCGCATCGCCCGTAACTCCATCTATAATCACCAATGGATCGGCGTTGTTAATTGAGTTAACACCTCTAATGTTGATTGAACCCGAACTGCCGGGTTTACCCGAAGAGGTGGTAATATTCAGGCCGGCAACGGAACCCTGAAGCATATTTGTTACGGAGTGGGAAAGACGATCTGCGAGCTCATTACTGTTGACGGTAGAAACCGCTCCTGTCAAATTAATACGTTTCTGAGTACCATACCCCACTACTACTATTTCGCTCAGTAGTTCTGAATCTTCTTGTAGAATAATCTGTAGTTCACTTTTTCCATCCCAAACGACCTCTTGCTCCGCAAATCCGATGTATGAGAATACAATGGTAGAATTAACTGACGCATTGAATGAGAAATTCCCATCTATATCGGTTATTGTTCCGTTTGTACTGCCTTTTTCAATTACATTAACGCCGATGAGCGGCGTATCAGATGCATCTTTCACAGAGCCTTTCAACGGGCTGCTTTGAGCAAAAACCCTTGTCGAAAAAACAAATGAAGCCATAATCAAGCTTATTGCTACGCTTGAAAATTTAAATCTAATCATAAAAATTCTATATTAATCCCTAAAACTTGAAATGAGACACAAAGAAAAACCTTAAATGTTAAGGATCAATTACGTTTTTATGAAGATTTTGTTACTTAACATTTAGGTGGAAGTAATGATAAGATTTTTTGTATAATTATTTTGATATTCTCTTTGGTTGTTTTTCAAAAGCTGCGCTGCAAAATGTTTTCCATGGGGTTATGCGACATCAAAAAAATCACGAAGTTATGTGAATAGATAAACTTTGGTTGGCGTCTTTTGAGTACCAATGATTGAATGATTGTAATTCGAAATAAAAAATTATTTGCTATAATTTTTACTTGAATGTGATAATTGTGGCTGCTCCTCTTTCACCTTCGTGATCGAAAAGCTTGTTGTCGCTTGGGTGATTTACCACGCCTTTGTTTTTTACCCACATGGTTGAAGAGCCGCCGCCGTCTAGGTTTAGTGCCGCCACACATCCCAATGCTTTCATCAGTACAGACAATTCTTGGATGTTCATTCCCTGCGATTGCGCGTTTCGTCCGTCAACCACCACCGCGATAAGGTGATTGTCTCGTGTAACGCCAATGGCAGTGCGTGGATGCCTGTTTAAATTGAAGGGCGTTTGTTCTTGTTCAATCATTTCATTGTCATAAATCAGCAGTGGTCCCGAAGATAGAATTGTTTTAAAATCCGCATTTTCCCATCCCGAAAGAGGACGCTTGATGATTGTTGGGTGATTTTCTTTTGAAATGGCGAAAGCACCGTTTTCGCGATAGTGGGTGAAGCCTTCATCAGTATTTTTTACGATAACGCCATCCTTTTTGAAGAAAACAGTTGACCCGCCCGTTTTTGTGTTAAAGTAGCTGCCGTTTATTGCGGCAACGGCATCATTTTGTACAGCCGCCCGGCTGGTTTTTATAAACCCTTCCGTAACATGCGGAATATCAATTCTAATGTTGCTTTTGGATAGGTTAATATCCAATACATTTACAAATTGATTGGAGGAAAATAAGTTGTTGAAATGATGGTGTTTCCAAACCACGCCAGTTGTTAGAAGGGACTCATTCCACGCAGTAGCTTTAATGGCCTCGAAATCAGAAATCAGTTCCGCGGGTTGAAAAGTGGAGCGTTCTGTTAATTGGGCGGTTGTTTTTACCCCGCAACCGCCTAATGAGACGATTGTGAAAAGGATGATTGTTATATATGTATAGTAAAGTGAATTTCTCATTGTTTATTGAGTTAAATTTGGGGTGTGTGAAGTTGGATGTAAAAGTAGTTATAATGAAGCAATCTTAAAAATAAAATATTCGGTGGCACGGGAGAAAAACAAAAAAATCGCAGCAATACATTGTATTACTGCGATTTTACTATTATCGTTTAATTCGTTTGCGATGAGAGAAATTACTTCACCTCTTCAAAATCCACATCCGTTACGTCGCCGTCTTGTTGGTTGTCGCCACTGTTGGGTTCAGCGCCTGGGGCTGCACCCGGGCCTTGCGCACCGCCTTGTGCGTTGGCAGCGTTGTACATATCCTGGCTTGCAGCCTGAAATGCGGCGTTCAACTCGTTGGTAGCGGTGTCGATAGCGGCTAAATCTTGCGATTTGTGCGCTTCTTTCAGCTTGTTCAGCGCAGTTTCGATGGGCGCTTTTTTATCGGCAGGAATTTTGTCTCCCAATTCGTTCAATTGTTTTTCGGTTTGGAAGATGGTCGAGTCCGCGTGGTTCAGCTTGTCGATGCGCTCTTTTTCGCGAGCATCGGCTTCGGCGTTGGCTGCCGCTTCTTCTTTCATTCGTTTGATTTCGTCTTCACTCAATCCGGAAGATGCTTCGATGCGGATTTTTTGCTCTTTGCCCGTTGCTTTATCTTTTGCCGACACGTTCAAAATTCCGTTGGCATCAATATCGAACGTTACTTCAATTTGAGGTACGCCACGTGGTGCGGGTGGAATTCCATCGAGGTTGAACACGCCGATTTGCTTGTTATGCGCTGCCATTGTGCGTTCACCTTGCAACACGTTAATCTGAACCGAAGGTTGGTTATCGGTTGCGGTGGAGAATGTCTCGCTCTTTTTGGTGGGGATGGTGGTGTTGGCATCGATGAGTTTTGTCATTACGCCGCCGAGGGTTTCAATACCCAATGAAAGCGGGGTAACATCGAGCAACAACACGTCTTTTACTTCACCGGTAAGAACCGCTCCTTGGATGGCTGCGCCAATGGCTACCACTTCGTCGGGATTCACACCTTTGTTAGGCGCTTTGCCGAAAAGTTTTTCCACCACTGCTTGCACGGCAGGCACGCGGGTTGATCCACCTACGAGGATTACTTCGTCGATTTCCGAATTAGACAATCCGGCATCTTTCATCGCGGTTTGACAAGGAGCTACACATTTTTGCAATAAATCGTCGATCAATTGCTCAAATTTAGCGCGGGTTAACGTTTTCACCAAGTGTTTGGGAATTCCGTTCACCGGCATAATGTACGGCAAGTTAATTTCGGTGCTTGTGGCGCTCGAAAGCTCGATTTTTGCTTTTTCGGCAGCCTCTTTCAGGCGTTGCAAGGCCATGGGGTCTTTGCGAAGATCAATGCCTTCGTCGTTCATAAACTCCTCTGCCAGCCAGTCGATAATGCGGTGGTCAAAGTCGTCACCTCCAAGGTGCGTGTCGCCGTTGGTAGATTTCACTTCAAAAACGCCGTCGCCCAATTCAAGGATAGAGATATCGAAGGTACCTCCACCAAGGTCGAAAACGGCAATTTTCAAATCGCTGCTTTTTTTGTCCAAACCGTATGCCAAAGCGGCTGCTGTGGGCTCATTCACAATACGGCGAACGTTTAATCCGGCAATTTCTCCGGCTTCTTTTGTTGCTTGGCGTTGCGCGTCGCTAAAGTAAGCGGGCACCGTGATTACCGCGTCAGAAACGGTTTGTCCCAGATAATCTTCGGCTGTTTTTTTCATTTTCTGTAAAATGATGGCCGAGATTTCTTGCGGCGAATACAATTGTCCGTTAATGTCAACACGGGGTGTGTTGTTGTCGCCACGAACCACTTTATACGGAACGCGTCCTATCTCTTTTTGTACTTGGTCATATGTTTCGCCCATAAATGTTTTTATGGAATACACGGTGTTATTCGGGTTGGTAATTGCCTGGCGTTTTGCCGGGTCGCCCACTTTGCGCTCGCCGTTATCAATAAATGCCACTACCGATGGGGTAGTGCGTTTTCCTTCGTTGTTAGGTATTACAACAGGCTCGTTTCCTTCCATTACGGAAACGCACGAGTTTGTTGTTCCTAAGTCAATTCCAATAATTTTTGCCATAGTTACTTATATTTGTTTTAATAGTTGTTTTTTTAAATTCTGATATGCTTTCGTGTTTTTTGTAACACACACTTCATTATTTTCAAATGTTGTGCCAAAAAATAATATGAGTTGTTTCTGCCAATATGTCGTATAAATTATGGCCGGAATTTGATGAAATTGGTGTTTTTTCGGAAGAAATGCCTATCTTTGGGCGTAGCAAAAAATAAAATCATAACACAACTTTCAAGCATGTTTACACAACAGGATTTGGATTTATTGCAAGAGAAGCAAATATCGCTTTCGGAAATTGAAAAACAACTCAATTATTTTAAATCAGGCTTCCCTTATTTGCAAATTGTTGACGCGGCATCAACAAAAAAAGGAATTCTGAAGATTTCCGAAGAGGAGGAGAAAACCTATTTAAACGCGTGGGATAATTATCTGAAAACCGATAAAAAAGTAACCAAATTTGTGCCGGCTTCAGGCGCGGCCAGCCGTATGTTTAAAGATTTGTTTTCTTTTTTAGATGCCGAATACGATACGCCAACCACCGATTTCGAAAAAACATTCTTCGCCCATATTCGCCAATTCGCGTTTTATGAAGTGTTAGACAAAGCGTGCGAAGAAATGTACGGCGAGGATGTTGCATCGTTGTGTGCCAAGAATAGGCATAAAGATGTGATTTTTGCTTTGCTGGATGGCAGCGGGCTCAACTACGGTTATAAACCCAAAGGCTTGTTGCTTTTCCACAAATATCCCGAAGGAAACCGCACACCCGTGGGCGAGCATTTAACCGAAAGCACTTATTACGCCAAAGACAAAAATAACGAGGTGAATTTGCATTTCACCGTCTCAGCAGAACATAAAGAGCTGATTGAGTTGCTGGTTGCTGCCCGCAAACTGGGATATGAATTGAAACTCAATGCCGATTTTTTGGTTACATACAGTATTCAGAAACCCAGCACCGATACCATTGCCGCCGATATGAATAATGAGCCGTTTCGCGATGAAGATGGTTCGCTCCTGTTTCGTCCGGGTGGGCACGGCGCCTTAATTGAAAACCTGAACGACATTGACTCAGACATTATTTTCATTAAAAATATCGATAATGTAGTGCCCGATCGTTTGAAAGAAGACGAAGCGCACTATAAGAAACTCTTGGCGGGTGTGTTGGTTGAAATGCAGCAGCGTGCATTCAACTACTTGCAAAAACTGGAGTCGGAGAATACCTCTGCCGAAGATTTGGCGGAAATGTTGGCGTTTACCGAGGACGAATTATCCATTTCGCACCCCGAAACGTTCAAAACCGATGAGGAAGTCAAAGATTACCTCGTTGCCAAACTCGACCGCCCTTTCCGCGTGTGCGGTATGGTGAAAAACGTGGGCGAACCCGGCGGCGGCCCATTTATCGTGCGCAACCCCGATGGCACGGCCTCGCCGCAGATTCTGGAAAGCTCCCAAATTGATAAAAACGACACCAAAGCGATGGACGCTTTCAAACACGGCTCCCATTTTAACCCGGTGGACTTGGTTTGCGGAGTGAAATGCTACAAAAACAATAAATTCGATTTAACAAAGTTCGTGGACAAAAACACCGGCTTTATCTCGCAAAAATCGAAAGGTGGAAAAGAGTTGAAAGCGCTAGAGCTTCCAGGCCTTTGGAACGGCGCGATGAGCGATTGGAACACCGTTTTTGTGGAAGTGCCCATCAGCACGTTCAATCCCGTGAAAACGGTGAACGATTTGTTGCGGCCCGAACACCAGTAGGGAATTACGATTTCGGATTTGGGATTTCGGATTTTCCACACAATATTTCCATTGAAATTGAGTTATTATGGAAAACAATTGGTTTGCGAATAACTCAATTAATATATTTGCTTTTCTTTGTGGGAGCGTTGTTGCTTATGTCCTGTCAAACTGCGACATTGCACGATGCGCGCGCCCAATATCTTCGTGGTGAATACTTTGCGGCGTCGCAAATATACCGAAACGTTTATCGAAACACAAAACCCGACGAGCGCCCATTGCGTGGCGTTATCGCTTACGAAATGGCGGAAACCTACCGTCAGCTGAATTACAGTACGCGCGCCGCCACGGCTTATGCCAACGCCATCCGATACAATTATCCCGATACATTAATGTATTTGCGGTATGCGCAGATGTTGCACAAAGAAGGCAAATACGCGCAAGCCCAAACGGCGTATGCCGATTTTCTCTCGATGGACTCAGTGAATTTTTTGGCATTAAATGGATTGAGGGGCGCAAGAAATGCGGAAATGTGGCGAAAAACACCCACAAGATATGTGGTGAAAAGAATGGATGTGTTGAACTCCAATCGTGCGGAATTTAGCCCGATGTTGGCCGAAAACGATGCCGTTTTGTATTTCACCTCATCGCGGAACGACGCGCGAGGCGATGTCGTAAGCGCCGTTACAGGGATGAAAAACAACGATTTTTTTCTCGCCAAAAAAAACGACAAAGGTGCGTGGCAAAAAGCCGAAATATTGGATTGGGAGCTCAATACCGAATTTGATGAAGGCACTCCATCCTTTACTGCCGATGAACAAACAATGTATTACACGTTTAGCCCCGTCAGCGAAAACCAAGCGACAACCACACAAATCTACACCTCCAAAAAAGTGGGCGGCAGCTGGACTGCGGGACAAGCGCTTGAAGTGGTGAAGAACGATTCGCTCTCCCTGTTTGCGCATCCTGCCGTTTCGCCATCGGGAGACTATCTGTACTTCGTTTCCGATATGCCCGGCGGATACGGTGGAAAAGACATTTGGCGCGCCGGCATTTCAAATGAAAACACCGTTCTTTTTGTCGAGAATTTGGGCAACGAAATCAATACACCCGGCGATGAAATGTTTCCGTATATGCGAAACGACAGCACATTGTATTTCTCCTCCGACGGGCATCCCGGAATGGGCGGGTTGGATATTTTTAAAGCGGTGAAACGTGAAAAATCAAACGACTGGCACATCCAAAACTTGAAATACCCGATGAATTCTTCCGCGGATGATTTTGGCATCACCTTTATTCAAAACAAAGAAAGCGGTTTTTTTAGCTCCAATCGCAACGATGCGCGCGGATACGATCATATTTATTTCTTTGAATATCCCGATGTAAATGTGGTGGTGGAAGGCTTAGCGGTAGATAAAGAAGACACGCTGTTGCCCGGTGTTTCGGTAACGGTTATCGGAACCGATGGTTCACAAGAGCATTTCGTAACCGACGAAAAAGGAACCTATCGTTTCCCTGCCGCACGCAACGTGGAATACGTTTTTATGGCTGCCGCCGACGGTTTTTTGAACATGAAAAAATCGCTTCGCACGGCCCCCGATGAAAAAGACTCCTTATATTACGTTGATTTTGAATTAACGCCCTACAACAAACCCGTTATCTTGGAAAACATATTCTACGATTTCGACAAAGCCACGCTTCGCCCCGAATCGAAAGAAGAACTCGACGGCCTCATTCTCCTGCTCAACGAAAATCCGGAAATTGCCATTGAACTTTCCGCACATACCGACCGAAAAGGATCGGAAGAATACAACAACAATCTGTCTTTGCGCCGCGCGCAATCGGTTACGCATTATTTAATCAGTCAAGGAATAGATGAAGGCCGATTGCAATCAGCCGGTTACGGAAAGTCGCAACCCAAAGCCGTGACAGCAAAAATGGCAGAAAACTTCCCCTTTTTAAGAGAAGGGGAAGCGCTCACCGAAGAATTCATTGAAACACTGCTTCCCGAAGAACAAGAAGTTGCCGACCAAATAAATCGGCGCACCGAATTTAAAATAATTGACACCACTTTTGGATTGTTCTAATCCGTTTTTTTGTGTAAATTTGTCATCACTATACGTGAAGAAAAATGGCATATATTGATTATTACAACATATTGGGTGTCGCGAAAAACGCGTCGGCCGACGAGATAAAAAAAGCATATCGCAAATTGGCCCGCAAGTTGCATCCCGACTTAAACCCAAACGATAAAGACGCGCAACGCAAGTTTCAGCAACTCAACGAAGCCAACGAGGTATTGAGCGACCCCGAAAAGCGCGCCAAGTATGACAAATATGGCGAAAACTGGAAGCACGGCGAAGAATACGAAAAAGCGCAGCAACAATATCAGCAGCAGCGTCAATGGGGTGGCGCGCAAGGCGGACAAACGTTCTACACCGAAGGCGATTTTTCGGATGCCGATTTTTCCGATTTTTTCCATTCTATGTTTGGCAGCGGTTTTACGCAACGGCAAAGCGGGCGCGCCAACCGCAAATTTAAAGGCGGCGATTTTCAGGCCGAGCTGCATTTAACGCTTCGGCAGGCGATGCACACGCACAAACAAGAATTGTCTTTAGACGGAAAGAAAATTCGCATTACTATCCCCGCCGGAGTGGCAGACGGACAAAAAATAAAGCTGGCCGGTTACGGACAGCCCGGCGTAAACGGCGGCCCCAACGGCGATTTGTACATCACCTTCGTTATTGAGGAAGACCCCGTGTTCAAGCGTTTGGGCAACGACCTCCACACGCAAGCATCGGTTGATTTGTACACCGCGGTGTTAGGCGGTGAAGTGAACGTCAATACCATCGACGGGCAAGTGAAAATGAACATAAAACCCGGCACGCAACCCGATGCCAAACTGCGACTGAAAGGAAAAGGCTTTCCAGTGTACAAAGAAGATGGGCGTTACGGCGATTTGTATGTGACGTTGAAAATGACGATTCCGGAGCATCTTTCCGAAAAAGAAAAAACTTTATTTACCGAATTATCAAACATTAGAAAACAATGAGCGAAAAAAGATTATTATACAGCGAATGTTTGAAAATATACCAAGTGGAGGAGACTTTTATTGAGTCGCTGCACGATTCCGGCCTCATTCACCTCATTGATTCTGAGGAGCAACGGTTTATTGAATACGACGATTTAGCCGATTTGGAACAATTCGTTCGTTGGTACAACGATATGGATATCAATGTTCAAGGCATTGAGGCGTTGTATCATATGCTCGGGCGTGTGCGCTCTTTGCAATCCGAAATTGATCAGTTGCGAAACGAGTTGAGGTTTTATCGTTCGTTGTGAAATGCGAGATTGATTTGCAGAAGAGAATTGGCAACCTGATTTTTTTCAATAATAGACTGTAGTTCAGGGAGAAATTCAATTAAATGCTGATGCGTATCAATTTGGACAAATCGCAAGCCTGAAAACGTGAAACGTTGGATGGTGAGATTTCCCAAAGGCCAAGCCCTGAAAGGGCGAAATATTACACTGGATGACTGTTTTACAGTTCGATTGTTTATTGTTTTTAAAGATTAAAACGTCCTTTCAGGACTTGAATAGCTATATTAACTCCACCCAACGTTTTACGTTGGGCTGAATTAGGCCGGGCTTTCAGCCCTAGATTGTTCTATTATTGGTATATTGCAACTTTAAAAAATAGATATTGTTGGTTTGAAACACAAGCCTGAAAGGCTTATTTATGTTAGCCCAACGTGCAACGTTGGGTGGTGGGATTTCCCCAAAAACAAGCCCTGAAAGGGCGAAATATTAATGAATATGGCTCAATCGTTGTCACAATTATACGTTCATATTATTTTTCGCATAAAGACAACCAGTGTGCCCATTCGAGAGCAAGAGGCTGACGAACTATACGCATACATCGGTTCAATAATAAAAAGCCAACAATCCATTCCCATAATCATCAATGGTGTCGGCGACCACATTCATATATTGTGCATTTTGTCCAAAAATGTGGCGTTGGCGGATTTGTTGGAAGATGTGAAAAAGTACAGCAGTGGATGGATAAAAACGAAAGATAATTATTACAAAACGTTTGCTTGGCAGGGAGGATATGGCGGTTTTTCTGTGAGCCCATCTATTTGCGAGAAAACGAAGAAATATATAATGAATCAGAAAGAACACCACAAAAAAGTGTCGTTCAAAGATGAATATTTGTTGTTTTTAAAGGAATATGGAATTGAATATGATGAAACCTATTTGTGGAGGGATTAAATCGTCCTTTCAGGACTTGAATAGACAATTATACCAACTCAACCCAACGTTTCACGTTGGGCTGAATTAAAGTCGGGCTTTCAGCCCTGAATTGCCCTAATACTGGTATGTTGCATTTTTTTAATAAATAGATAATTGTCTTTTTGAAATCGCAAGCCTGAAAGGCTTATCTATGTTAGCCCAACGTGCAACGTTGGGTGGTGGGATTTCCCCAAAAACAAGCCCTGAAGGGGCGAAATATTTAGTCAGTGTGCATAACAAAAAAGAAATATGGAAGCAATAAAAATTGAAATATTAAATCCAAAAGTCCTGCGTTTAATTGAAGGTATGCAGGATTTAAATCTAATTAGAATAAGTGAAAAACAAGACTCAAAATTGAAATCTTATCTAAAAAAAATGAGAGTCAATGCTGCATCTGCACCTGGATTAGATGAAATTACAGATGTGGTAAAAGAAGCAAGAGCGGAACGATATGAGAAAAAATAAGCCATTTGGAAAAGTTAAAATAATTATCATAGCTGAGTTTTTAAAACAGTTTAGCGAATGAAAAAAATCACCCTTATCTTCCTTCTTTCCATCCTCACACTCCCTGTTTTTTCGCAGGAACTCAACGCCACGGTCACCGTGAATGCGTCGAAGGTGCAGGGTACAAACCGTGCGCTGTTTACTTCTATGGAACAGGCGTTGCGCACGTTTATCAACGACCGGAAATGGACGAATTCCGAATTTCGTACCAACGAACGCATTCAATGCAACTTCACGTTGGTAATAAACGAAAGGCTTTCTGATAATTCTTTTGCTGGAGAACTGCAAATCCAATCGCAACGCCCGGTTTACAACGCATCCTATACAACTACGTTGTTAAATTACCGTGACACGCAACTCGATTTTGAATTTATGGAATATCAACCGCTGGAGTTCGATTTGAACAATATCAGGGGAAATCTTGAAGCTACGATCGCGTTTTATGTGTATCTGATTTTGGGGCTTGATTTCGATTCTATGTCGCCCTTGGGTGGCACCCCTTATTTTCAACAAATGCAACAAATTGCTACTCACGTGCAGCCAAACGGCTGGAGAGGATGGGAATCGTTTGGCACGCAACGAAACCGATTCGCGCTGGCAACCGCGTTTAACGACGCGTCGCAACAGCCGTTCCGTGAAATGTGGTACACCTATCATCGCCTTGGATTGGATGAAATGGCGGATAACCATGCGCTTGCGCGCGAAAAGATAGCTGCGGCCATTCCCGTGGTTTCGTCGCTTCACGAGCGGCGTCCCACGTCGGTGTTGATTACGCTATTCGGCGATACCAAACTCGATGAACTGGCGAACATTTATTCCCAAGCAACCGCCGCGGAAAAGCAACAAGCATACACCGCGCTTCGCGCTATTTATCCCACCCAAAATTTGGTGCTCAACAAAATAAGACAAACCAACAGATAACGCATGCTCAAAACGCTCTCGATACAAAATTACGCCCTCATTGATTCGCTCACCATCGATTTTGATAACGGTTTTTCGGTCATCACTGGCGAAACCGGAGCAGGAAAATCCATTATTTTAGGCGCGTTATCGCTCATTTTGGGGCAACGTGCCGATACCCGGCACATAAAACAAGATGAAACGAAATGCATCATCGAAGGCGTTTTCGATATATCTAAATACGAACTCAAGCCTTTTTTCGATGAAAAAGATTGGATTTTTGATGAGAATGAATGCATTTTGCGCCGCGAAATATGGGCCAGCGGAAAGTCGCGTGCCTTCGTAAACGATTCACCCGTTTATTTAAACGATTTGAAAGAATTAGGCGAAACGCTTATCGACATCCATTCGCAGCACCAAAACCTCTCGCTCAACGACAACCGCTTTCAACTCACCGTGGTGGACCTTTTGGCAAATACACGCAAGGAGTATGCCGCTTATTTAAAGGCATTTGCCGATTTTAAAACTGCCGAAAATTTGCTGAACCTAAAGCGGGAGCAATACAAACGAAACAAGGATGAGGAAGATTTTGTCCGTTTTCAATACGCCGGGCTGTTGGAAGCCGCGCTTCAGCCAAATGAGCAAGAAGAGTTGGAGCAAGAATTAGAAGCCATCACCCATTCCGAAGACATAAAATCGGCGTTGTTTGCCGTGTCATCTTATTTGTCCGGTGAAGGACAAAATGTGGAATCGGTGTTGCGTTCCGCGCTCGATCAACTCAAAACCATAGAACAGGTATATCCCAAGGCGCAAGAGTTGACGGTGAGGGTGGAGTCGGCTTATATCGATTTAAAAGATGTGAGTGCCGAAGCTGAAAAGCAGTTCGAAGATATCGATTTCGACCCTTCGCGACAGGAGTTTGTGGAAGAACGGCTTTCGGTAATGTACGATTTGCAAAAAAAACACTCTGTTTCGTCGGTTCAGGAGCTATTGACGTTGCAAGAAGATTTTAAAAAGAAACTCGATAACATCGAGTCGATGGACGATCATCTTGCCGATTTGGAAAAGGAAGTGTCGGAAAAACACGCTGCTATGCAAGAAAAAGCATTCGCTTTGAGCAAAAAACGACAAGCCATTGCCCCAGAATTGGAAAGCCAATTGACAAAGAAACTCGCCTATTTGGGAATGCCCAACACCAAATTCCAATGCGTTTTCACGCAAAAAAAACAACCCGATGCCACCGGAATAGACCACGTGCAGTTTTTGTTTTCGGCCAATAAAAACACCGCGTTACAACCGGTCTCACAAATCGCGTCGGGTGGGGAGATTTCCCGTTTTATGCTCTGCCTTAAATCGATGATTGCCGGCGCAACCGCCCTGCCAACCATCATTTTCGATGAAATTGACACGGGCACATCGGGTGAAATTGCCGATAAAATGGGCGTTATTATGCGTGAAATGAGCAACACGATGCAAGTAATCGCCATTTCGCACTTGCCGCAAATCGCCGCCAAAGGCGACACCCACTTTGTGGTGTACAAGGCCGATAACGAAAAAACTACCACCACGTATATGCGAAAACTAACATCGGAAGACCGGGTGCAAGAAATTGCCCGAATGTTGAGTGGCGCCGAGGTAACGGCACAAGCCGTTGAGAACGCGAAGGTGATGTTGGGGGAATAGTGCTGGGTGCTGGATGCGAGATGCTAGGCGTTTTGATGACATCGTTCCTCTTGACAAAGCAATACTGCTAAATTCTCGAAGTCGGGCTGAAAGCCCAGTTTAATTCAGCCCAACGCAACGTGTTGGGTAATAGAGGAATCATCGAAGTGACGGGCTGAAGCCCAGCTTAATGACGATATCAATGTAATAAAATTAAATATGATTATCCGCATAGTTTCCTAAATAGGCTGAAAGCCTAACTTATTTCAGCCCTACCTAACAGGTAGGGTTAAGGATCGAGGTTTCGTAAGCGGGCTGAAAGCCCAGCTTAATTATGATAAAATTAAATGCCTAACGGCTTAAAAATATGAAAGAAAAAGAAATGATTTTTGGCATCCGTGCCGTAATTGAAGCGGCGGAAGCCGGAAAAGACATCGATAAAGTGCTCGTAAAACGAGAATTGCAAGGCGAACTGTTCAAAGAGTTGCAGCAAGTGCTTCGCACCTACGACATTCCGATGCAACGAGTCCCAGTTGAACGAATTGACCGCATTACACGCAAAAACCACCAAGGCGTTATCGCGTTCACTTCGGCGGTAACATACCAAAAACTCGAGCAGATTGTCCCAATGTTGTATGAGCAAGGAAAAACGCCGTTTGTCGTTGTGCTCGATGGTGTTACCGATGTGCGCAACTTCGGCGCCATTGCGCGCACCTGTGAAGTAGCCGGCGTGCACGCCATTGTTATTCCCGAGCGCGGAAGCGTATCGGTAAATGCCGACGCCATAAAAACATCGGCAGGCGCGCTACATACCCTTCCTGTTTGTCGGGAGAAAAGTTTGAAAGAAGCCATCGTGTTTTTGAAAAATAGCGGAATAAAAGTGGTTGCCGCCACCGAAAAAGCCCAGATGTTTTATACCGGAAGCAATTACACCACTCCCGTGGCGCTTTTGCTGGGCGCCGAAGACACCGGTGTGGCGATGGAGCATTTGCGCATTTGCGACGACTTGGTGAAAATTCCGCAATTCGGAACCATACAATCATTGAACGTTTCTGTGGCCGCAGGCGTTATGATATATGAAGTGATAAGACAAAGAATTCATTAATTAAAGCGTCAAATAACATCTTATTTAACTCTGCGGAGATGAAGAGATTCTCCTCAACGCGCGGACTTTTAGTCCGGGAACATTCTGGCTAAAGCCAGTTTCAGGTTAATAGGAGGTGATGTGAATATATATTTTAATTTATCAATATGCCAACGAGCCATTTAAACAAATTCTTGAGTTTTGGCTGTTGGTTCCTAAATGTCTAAGAAAAAATGAAAAAAGAAATCTCTACTTGTTCGGCACCTGCCGCCATTGGCCCTTACAGCCAGGCAATTGAAAAAAACGGAATGTTGTTTTTATCGGGACAACTTCCTATAGACTGCACCACGGGCAATTTTGTGTCAGGAGGTGTGAAAGAACAAACAACACAAATTTTCATCAATATCAAGGCCGTTCTTTCTGAGGCGGGATATAATATTGAAGATGTGGTAAAAACAACCGTTCTCTTATCGGATATGGCGCATTTTGGGGAAATGAACGAAGTGTATGCCGCTCAATTTTCGGGAACGTTTCCCGCTCGTTCGGCTTTTGCCGTAAAAACACTGCCGAAAGAAGCGTTGGTTGAAATTGAGGTGATTGCGATGAAATAATGTGATTCCTCAAAGGGCTGAGAATGATTAAATTCGGTGATAACTTGTCATCGAATTTATTTTTTACAAAGAGAATATTTCCTGAAAATATCTTAGTGTTTCTTAGTGTCTTTGTGCCTTGGAGGCGAATGGTTTTGCCACAAAGGCACAAAGGCACAAAAAGGATGGAAAAATAAAACTTGGGAACAAATGAGTTTTTCATTTTGTAAACGTGGGAAAGAAAGCCACAACGTGGCGTCAGAAAAAAGCATAGGGCAGCGCCCTATGTTGCGGCACAACCCACCACTAAGCCCTGCAAGGGCGAAAGATTAGTAGCGTTCTAAACAGGTAACTAATTTTTGTTTTTACTCAAAAACAGCGGGTAAATTTTCGTCTTCCACATCTTCTTCCAAGAGCTCTTTTTTTGATTTTATCACTCTAAAATGATGATGGGTATACCTCCTTGTTTAGATGTTTGTGTTTTTCTGTGTCTCGGTTTTGATGTACATGAGGACAAGGTCAGGTTTCTTATTAGTGGCGAGTGGTTTTGCCACAAAGGCACAAAGTCACAAAAAGGATGGAAAAATAAAACTTGGGAACAAATGAGTTTCATTTTGTAAAGGTGGGAAAGAAAGCCACAACGTGGCGTCAGTAAAAAGCATAGGGCAACGCCCTGTGTTTGCGGCACAACCCACCACTAAGCCCTGCAAGGGCGAAAGATTTGTAGCGTTCTAAACAGGGAACTAATTTTTGTGTTTACTCAAAAACAGCAGGTAAATTTTCGTCTTCCTCATCCTCTTCCAAAGGTTCTTTCTTCACCACAAACGCGCTAATTTCCCAAAGCATATAGAGTGGAAGCGTTACCACAATCAATGAAAATGGGTCGCCCGACGGCGTAATAAACGCTGCCAATACCATGGAACCCACAATGGCGTGACGACGGAATTTTTTGAAAAACGGGCGGTAAATCAACCCTAAATTCGATAAGAGCCAGAAAACCAACGGCAACTCAAACACCAATCCCATAATGAGAATAAGCGTGTAGAAGTTATTCATATATGAATCCAGCGAAATGGTGTTGCGAATGGAATCGCTCAGCTCAAACGTAATAAGGAACCTGAAAATCAATGGGAAAACAATAAAGTAACCCACCAAGCATCCCAATAAGAACATAAATCCACCAAAACCGAATGCAGTTCTCACGCCTTTTGCTTCGTTTTCATACAAGGCGGGGCTCACGAATTTCCACAATTCGTAAATAATGAACGGAATGGTACACAGCAGAGCAAAAGCAAATGAGGTGGAAATATACGTCATAAACTGCGTGGTCATGTTGATATTCAACAATTCAATATCAAACGAGTCGGCAGAAAAATCGGGTAAAAACGGAATATATTGGCTTGCTTTTTCAAAAAACCGATACGTAACAAAATCAGACGATCTGGGGGCAAGAATGATGGTATCGAAAATATGAGGAATAACAATTAAGCCCACAACGGTAAAGACAAGCACAGCACCAATAATGCGTATTAAGGTCCATCGGAACTCTTCCAAATGATCCCAAAAAGACATTTCTTTCTCTGCCATTTACCTTGTGTCTATAGATTTTAATTCTCGGAACCAGTCAAGCAGTGCATGCAAGCTAATTCCGAGAAATGTACTTTTATTTTTTTGAAATAATTTGCTTCTCTCGCGCAGGAGAAAATCCGGTTTTACGGATTGGTGGTGGTTGTTGTATTGGTAGTTGTAGTGTTTTTCTGAGAAGGATCGGCTTTTATATCTTCCTCAATATCGTTGAGGCCTCTTTTAAAGCTGTTGATTCCTTTTCCCAGTCCTTTCATAAATTCCGGAATTTTTTTACCCCCGAATAAAATGAGGATAACCAGAACAATAATAGGAATTTCCCAACCGTTTAAATTAATGAGCAATGGATTCATAGGTCTTATTTGTTTTTTAATGTTTGATTTTTTGCAAGAATACAAAAGTAGAATTATTTTACGAAAGTAGCCAAGATTTTAATATAAAGTTTTGAAAAAAACGTTTTTAAATGACATTCCGATTATTTTGGATGTATTTCTAAATCAAGATAAATGGGCAGATGGTCGCTAAATCCGCCAATATAGCGCGGCCCTAAATTGGTTCGATAAGGTTGTTTGCCACCGTAGCGGTCATCGTCTTGCAGCAAAAAGTCGGCGTTAAATACGTGTGCTTCTTTGTTTGAGAGTTGCACGGAGTGATTGTCGCTGAGCAAGTTGCCACTTACGATAAATTGATCCAAAATTTCCCAATTTCCTTGAAATTTGTAAGTACCGAAGTTTCGTTCTTTGGTGCGATGAAAAAACAGGTTATACAATTCATTATCATCGAGATGATAGTTGATGCTTCTTGCTTTGAGCACCTGAAAAAGGCTTTTATCGTGCGGCTGGTCGTTGAAATCGCCCATAATAACGATGTGCGCGTTTTTCCGCGTAGCGAACAAACTGTCGGTTTTCGCGCGCAAAAGCTCGGCTGCTTGCATTCGGAAGGTTTCCGTTTCGCTCTTTCCACCGCGCCGCGATGGGAAGTGGCACACGAAAACATCCAGCGTATCGCCGTTAATTATTTTGCCTTCGGCATGAAGAATGTTTCGGGTGGGGCGGCTGAAGTTTTCTCTAAAACGAAGTTCATACTCGTTTGTTTTCAGGAGATTAAATTGATGCCGTTGATACAGTAGCGCTACGTCAATGCCTCTTTCATCGGGAGAGTTTGTAACAATGTACTCATATTGTTGCGCTCTGAGCGGCGACCGCCGAGTGAGATCAAAAATCACGCTGTCATTTTCAATTTCGCACAATCCCACCAATGCCGGCGATTGCATACCGCCCACGGCGGTAATTACACGGGTAATGTTTTTCAGTTTTTCCCAATATTTCCACGGCGTCCAGTTCATAAAACCGTTAGGCGTAAAGTCATCGTCCATTTTTACAGAATCTTTTTCCGTGTCGAAAAGGTTTTCCACATTGTAAAATACAATCCGGAAATCGGTTTGCGCCGTGAGAATCGAACTGCAAAAAACAATAATGAAGGCAACTATTGATAACTTTTTCGCCATAAAAAAGACAGGGAAAAATGAGGGCTTCATCAAAAGTATAAAGTTTTAGCAAAGTGCTTTTGATTTGATACTTTTGTCCCAAAGGGACTAAACATCAATAACTCCGCACGAAGTGCGGGGTGGCAAGAGCCACACTGCCCACAGCCCCGAAGAGGGCTGAACTTCAACCCGCCAGCTGGCGGGTTGATTTAGGATTATCGTTCATCTCCGTGTGTTCCACACACGGTTATTGATAGTTAAGTTCTTTCAGAACTTTTCCCATAGAAAGCTTTCATATTATAACTTGAAGATGGTCTACTGTTGCTTTTAAGACAGTCTCTATGCATAGAAAAATTCTACGAAGTTAAGCCGCGACCTATTTGCCAAATCAATATACTAAACGATTTGCTGATAAAGATTTTGACTGATTTGCCGGGATTTTGTCGGTCAGTAGTAATTAGATTATGTGTCTACTTTTCAGTAAATTTATACCTGAAAATCAATCTTATATCATTCTAATTGATATAAACTCTAATCTACACCCGGGGCAAGTTTTTTACACAAGGATAATTCAAACGCATTAAGTCTTTCGTTTGTTTAGGCATAAAATAAGAGGCACAAAGATACACAATGCGCCTCTAATTAGTTATGGAATATATTTCCGTTTTCTTAAGTATTCATTCCGCCGCATACGTGAATTACCTGTCCGCTCACATACGAAGAGAGGTCTGATGCAAGGAATAATGTAGCATTCGCAACATCATCGGGAGTGCCTCCGCGTCGCAGTGGGATTTGTTTTGCCCACTCATTGCGCACTTCTTCGGAGAGTTGGCCCGTCATTTCGGTAATGATGAAGCCCGGAGCAATGGCATTGGCACGAATTCCACGTGAACCGAGTTCTTTTGCCACCGATTTTGCCAAACCAATCATACCGGCTTTTGACGCGGAATAGTTAGATTGCCCCGCATTTCCCGAAACGCCTACAACCGAACTCATATTGATAATGCTACCCGATTTTTGACGCATCATTATGGGCG
Organism: Bacteroidota bacterium; assembly: GCA_023388315.1. Lineage (GTDB taxonomy): Bacteria > Bacteroidota > Bacteroidia > Bacteroidales > Dysgonomonadaceae > JAEWGM01. The sequence continues at coordinate 23,376 of JAEWGM010000027.1, forward strand.
TTACGGCGTGAATGAAATTAAACGCCGACTTCAAGTTCACGTTGATCACGGCATCCCATTGCTGCTCGCTCATACGCATCATTAAGCCATCTTTGGTTATTCCGGCGTTGTTCACCAAAATATCGATCCGGCCGAAATCGTTCATAATTTCTTCCACCACTTTATGGGTTTCTTCAAAGTTTGCCGCGTTAGAGGCGTACCCTTTGCATTTTACACCCATTGAAGCCACTTCGCGTTCGGTAGCTTCGGCGTTTTCATCAATATTTAAATCGGTGAACGCAATGTTTGCCCCTTCCGAAGCCAATTTTAGCGCAATGGCTTTTCCAATGCCGCGCGCTGCGCCGGTAACCAACGCTGTTTTTCCTTCTAATAATTTCATCTGTTTAATTTTTAGATTATTGTCAGATAAAACTCGCAGCAACTCTATACTTTCGTATAAATAATTGACATGCTCATTTCATTGATTTTGTTTAGTGTATTATCTTTAAAAAATTATTTCTTATATAACCCCTTGAAAATAAGATCAGAGATAATTTGTTTATCCTCTTTCTTGTTATAATCCAATGCCATAACACCGCGAATAGAAGGTACTTCAAGCCCTTTCAACGCGTAATGAACAATCGCAGCCGTTCGGCGCGTGTCTGTCATTTCAAAGATGCCCTGGTCGCAACCATCTTGAAGTATGGTTTCGAGAAAATTAATCTCTTTTAAATCAAACTCTTTGCGAACCGTTTCTACTCGCCATATGTCGCGGAAAAATCCGGCTCTAAGCGTCCCGTTTCGGGTTACCACCTCTTTAATGGCATCCAGCCGTGCAAAAGCGAACATCAGCAGTTTTTCATCGGCCGGAACCTCTCTTTTTAGTACCTCTTCCAATTTTTTGTACAAGCCTGCAAACTCCGACTCAATTACCGCTTTGTAGATTTCCTGTTTACTGCTAAAGTACATATACAGCGTGCGTCTGCCGCGTTGCGAAGCTTCGGCGATATCGTTCATGGTGGTATTTTCAACCCCTTTTTTGGCAAAAAGTTGTTGAGCCACATCAATTAAATTCCGTTTTGTTTTAGAGGCGATCAATTTATTTGCACATTATATGTAATAGTGAGCAAAAATAACACAAAGATTTTATATTCCGAAGAAATAATTCAGAAATGTTTTAACAAATCAGTTTTTTCAATGGAAAAATAAGAGTAAAGAACAAACACGGTTGGATTTTAGATTGTTAGATTTTAGATTTACGATTATAAATTTAGGGGTATAATTTGAAGAACACCGTTTCAACCCTCAATGTTCAATGCTCAGTGCACAATGCCCAATGCTCACCGATCCATTTACAGAAAACCAAGTCATAATAAACAACTTTTTTGAGAAAAAATTGGGTGTTTTTCAAAAAAAGAATATCTTTGAAAATAGAATTACATTTATACAAATCATAAAACAACAAAGAATTATGGGAATTTTGGTTTGGAACTATCAGCTGAAAGGGTATTAGAGAGAGAATGAGAGGTAAGTAAATGGAAATGAGAGGGATTTGCGCCATCTCTCAGTGGTTTGCATTGAGGAATAAAGTGCAGAAAGCGTGGATTTATGCAGAAGTTCCGTTACCAAATCGTTAGTCCATTTCTCTAATGGTAACGAAGAAGTAAGAGAAGGTAACTGACAGAAGAGTGTTCGGTAACTATCTTTTCTGTCATTACGGTGCTTATGCTTTGTAACACAATGTTTTGCATAGCTGAAAATGCTTCGATAACGGGTAACTTCGCCCATAAAAACAGAAGCGTATGCAAACAGACAAATTCAAGGTTTTGCTCTACCTGAAAAAGAGCGGATTGGACAAGTCGGGGCAAGCCCCGATAATGGGACGAATAACATACGGGCGAACAATAGCCCAATTTAGTTGTAAGCTTTCATGCGATCCCAAGCTGTGGAATGCTCGTGAGAGCAGACTGAACGGGAAGAGCCGTGAAGCAGTGGCCACGAATGGCAAGTTAGAACGCTTGCTTCTCGCAGTGCAGTCGGCTTATAGAGTGCTTTGCGAGAGAGGTGTAGTCTTTACGGCAACAGACATCAAGGAGCAGTTTCAAGGAAGTATGCAAAGCCAGACAACCTTCTTGGAGCGATACGACCGAATGGTCGAAGAGATGGAGCAAAAGGTGGGCATCGAAATAAAGGCTACGACTATGAGGGGTTACTATACTATTCGTAAGCATCTGCAAGCCTTTATCTGTGAGAAGTACCACACGACAGATATTCCTTTCGGTCAGATTGAAGAAGACTTCTTGGAGTGCTTGCAACATTACTCTGTCGGAAAGCTGGGACATTCGCAAGGTCATTATCGTAAGATGGCTTTGTCAGTAAAGAAAGTCTGCCGTTTGGCGTATCGTGAGGGCTTGACAGAGCGACAACTATTCGCCCACGTAGAGATAGAACGAGGTGAGAATAAACAACCTCGTGCGTTGGACAGAGCCTCATTGGATAAGTTGTTGGGCTTGACATTTGAGCCTTATGAAGCGGAGTTGGCGACCGCTCGCAATCTCTTTCTCTTCTCCTGTTATACGGGCGTTGCCTATTGCGATATGATCGCTTTGAATCGGGAACACCTCTTTACGGACGATGAGGGGACGTTGTGGCTGAAGTTCCGCAGACAAAAGACGAATACCCTTTGCCGTGTGAAACTCCTATCCGAAGCGGTGCGTTTGATACAGCGTTATCAATCAGAGGAACGCAGCACGCTCTTTGTTCCCATTGCCTATTCGGCTTATCTTATCCAACTCAAAGCCTTACAACTTCGGGCTGGCATCTCTATTCCCCTTTCGGCACACGTTGGTCGCCACACTTTTGCCACCTTGATTACTTTGGAACGTGGTGTTCCCATTGAAACGGTAAGCCGAATGTTGGGACACAGCAATATCCAAACGACCGAGCGATACGCCCACGTTACCCCAAAGAAACTCTTCGATGAGTTCGAGCGGTTTCTCTCTTTCACTGAAAACCTAACCTTAACCCTGTAAAAGCTATGCGCAGTACATTCAGAATCCTATTCTATATCAATAAGAACAAGACCAAAGCGGACGGCACAACGGCAATCCTTTGCCGTATCACCATAGACGGAGCGAACGTAGTGATAAGCACTGGGGAAAGCACGACTCCTCACGATTGGAGCGTGAAGCGAGGAGAAACAACGGACAAGAAGACCAACCAACGCCTGCAAACCTTTCGGGAGGAAATTGAGCAAGGGTACAATACTTTGCTTTATAAATATGGAGCGGTGAGTGCCGAACTTCTGAAGAACCACCTGCAAGGCATCGGGAGGACTCCAACGACACTTCTTGCCCTTAGTGCAGACGAACTCAAAGCGCAGCGAGAAAGCAAGAGTGAGGGAACGTATAGCAACAATCGAAGTTCCGATAAACAGCTCAATGCTTTTGTGCGAAATCGTGGCGAAGAGGATATTCCCCTAACGGCTCTAACGATAGACTTTTTTGATGATTACCGTTTTTATTTGAAGAAGGAGGGCTATGCTCCTGCAACGATAAACAAGCATCTCTGTTGGTTGAGTCGGTTGATGTACCGAGCTGTCAGCCAAGGGACAATACGCTTCAATCCGTTTGAAGAGGTGAAGTATGAAGCCGTGGAGCGCAAACCTCGTTTCCTGAGCAAGGGCGAGGTGGCAAAGCTCTTGGCATTCCCTTTGCAGGAAGAAGGGGCGGAACTGAGCCGAAGAATGTTTCTTTTTTCTGTCTTTACGGGTTTGGCATTTGCCGACTTGCAGAGCCTAAGAGCTTCGCAAATCGAAACGAACAGTGAGGGGAAGCGGTATATCCGCAAGGCAAGACAAAAAACGGAAGTGGAGAGTTTGATACCCCTGCATCCGATAGCGGAGCAGATACTCTCCCTTTACACAAAAGAAAAAAGCAAGAGGGATTATAAGAACGACAACGAGAGCGATTGCAAGACACTCCCAGACACGAAGATATTCCCCGATACGATAAGCAAAGGCAAGCTATTCACTTACCTCAAATCCGTAGGTTTGGCGTGTGGCATTCGAACTCCGCTAACTTGGCACGTTGCCCGCCATAGCTTCGGTACGCTGACTTTGGAGGCTGGTATCCCGATGGAGAGCATTGCCAAGATGATGGGGCATTCATCCATTGCCAGCACACAAATTTACGCTCAAATCACTGACCAAAAGATTGCAAACGATATGGACAAGTTAATAAACAGGAAGAAAGCAGAGGCTAGATTTATATTGTAGTGTGTAATGAGGCGTGTTTTTGCATCCCCCATTATTGGGTATTTTTCATTCATTTGCGCGGAAAAACACACCAAAAGTTTGTGGAACAGTTTTTTTTGCTATATTGCGTGGCGAAAGGAGGCAGTAGAGTGCTTTCCATAGTTTTCGAAAGGACTATGAAAAAATTATTTGCATCGTTAGTCGTGGCTATTGCTGCGATGTGTTTTGCACCCCAAGCTACGGCAGCGAAGCTTTGTGCCACTGAAAACATGACAAACTGAAAACATGACAACACCCCAAGAAGTACAGGTTGATGTTGAGAGAGGTATTGTTGTCATCGTCGAAGAGACCATTATTGACTTCCCTGATAATGGTAGTTTGGTTACCCCTAATATAACGAAAAACCTCATACGTGTGCTTTTATACTAATTACGATTTATTAAGAACTGCTTCATGGCTTCTATTCAAAAAAAATGTAATTTTGTAATCATATTTGTCTCTAAAACTAGAAAGGAATGAACAGAAAAATGATTGAAGCATTATTGCTGTCCGTAGTGACATTTTGCGGATGTAACAATAAGATGGCTCATACAAGCGAACCAGTTGACGTTACGGACAACATGGGTATGTACTCCGCTACACTGCCTTGCGCATCTTGCCCGGGTATCCACACACACCTGACTCTGAACGCAGATAGCACAGCCTATCTGACAAGAATGTATATGGACTCGGATAATACGTCTGAAACAGTAGATGGTAAATGGTCATTTACCGACAGCATATTTACCGTTAAAAC
>JAEWGM010000019.1 GCA_023388315.1 Bacteroidota bacterium
CGGCTGAAAGTTCAATGCAAAGATTAAAGCCTTTAGATCTTCTTTGAGGGGAGTGATAGATGTAAAATTCTTCTTGTTTAGATTAACGAACATTTATGCATAAAAACATAATTTTACGGGTGAGCCCTTTTTACGCCGCAAGGTTATTTTAGTATAATTTGAGTCCTCCTCGGATTTCACATTTTAACCATTATTTAAACGTTGTTTTCGGCATATCTCACGAATAATTTGTAAATTTGGCAACAGATTAACTTCACATATAAATATATCAATTATGAGCTTTTTAACAAACGAAAAACTAACCATCGTCGGCGCTGCCGGAATGATTGGTTCAAACATGGCACAAACTGCCGCGATGATGAAACTCACTTCCAACATTTGCTTATACGACCCTTTCGCACAAGGATTGGAAGGCGTGTGGGAAGAAATGCGCCACTGCGGTTTTGAAGGCGTAAACTTCACTTTCACCACCGATGTGAAAGAAGCATTTACCGACACAAAATATATGATTTCGTCGGGCGGCGCACCTCGCAAAGAAGGGATGACCCGCGAAGATTTGTTGAAAGGAAATGCCGAAATTGCCGCGCAATTGGGTAAAGACATCAAAGCGTATTGCCCCGATTTGAAACACCTGACGGTTATCTTCAACCCTGCTGATATTACCGGATTGGTTGCATTGATTCACTCAGGGTTGAAACCCGAATGCGTAACCACATTGGCCGGATTAGACAGTACGCGCTTGCAAAGCGAATTGGCAAAACATTTCGGTTTGGAACAAAGCAAAGTAACCAACACGCGCACCTATGGCGGACACGGCGAACAAATGGCTGTTTTTGCGTCATCGGCAAAAGTGGACGGAAAACCGTTGACCGACCTCATCGGCACCCCGGAACTAACAAACGAAGATTGGGAAGCGCTCAAACAACGCGTTACCAAAGGCGGCGCCAACATCATTAAATTGCGCGGACGCTCATCGTTCCAAAGCCCATCGTATGTTTCGGTTGAAATGATTCGAGCGGCTATGGGTGGCGAAGCTTTCCGTTGGCCTTCGGGATGCTATGTGAACACAGACGAGTTCCCGCATATTATGATGGCAATGGAGACTTCCATCACCAAAAACGGTGTTGAAATAAAAGAAACCAAAGGAACCGATTCCGAAATGGCAGCGTTAAAAGAAAGCTACCAACACTTGACCAAACTTCGCGACGAAGTAATCGGAATGGGCGTTATTCCCGCTGTGGAAGAATGGAAATCGGTAAACCCGAATTTATAATTCACTCTGTCACTCAAATAGAAAAAACTCCGGACATTTCCGGAGTTTTTCTTTTATACCTTGCCCATCCAGCACCACACACCCATCACCCAGCACCCAACACCCAACACCCAACACCCAGCATCCAACACTTCTACAACACACTCCACGCCACCGTTAACCCTGCCATCACAATAGAAACCATGCTCATCAACTTAATTAAAATATTGAGCGATGGGCCCGACGTATCTTTAAACGGATCGCCAACCGTGTCGCCTACAACCGTTGCTTTGTGTGCTTCGCTGCCTTTCCCGCCAAGGTGCCCTTCTTCGATGTATTTTTTCGCGTTGTCCCACGCGCCGCCGGAATTGGCCATAAAAATAGCCAACACAAACCCGGCACCCAAGCCTCCGGCTAAAAGCCCCATTACTCCGGCAACGCCTAAAACAATTCCCACAAGAATGGGAATGGCAATCGCCAGCAGCGAGGGCAACAACATTTCGCGCTGCGCGCCTTTGGTGGAAATTTCCACACATCGGGCATAATCGGGAGTATTTTCGCCGGTAAGAATGCCTTGTATTTCACGAAACTGGCGACGAACCTCTTCCACCATTTTCTGCGCGGCACGCCCCACGGCGTTCATCGTTAATCCGCAAAACAGAAACGCCATCATCGCGCCGATAAAAATGCCCGCCAATACTTTGGGGTTCATCAAGGTCACTTGAAAATAATCCATAAAATCGACAAAAGTAGCGTTGGCAACGTTCACGGTGTCGCCATTGGCAAACTCCATCACGGTATCTCCCAAGCGCAACATCCCGATGCGAATTTCTTCCATATACGATGCCAGCAACGCCAATCCCGTTAACGCGGCCGAGCCGATGGCAAATCCTTTGCCGGTGGCAGCCGTTGTATTGCCCAACGCGTCAAGCGAATCGGTGCGGCGGCGCACTTCGGGCTCCAGGCCACTCATTTCGGCATTTCCTCCCGCATTATCGGCAATGGGGCCGTACGCGTCGGTAGCCAAGGTGATGCCCAGCGTTGAAAGCATGCCCACCGCGGCAATGGCAATGCCGTAGAGCCCCATACTCAAGTTTTGCGCCGAAAGCATATTGTCCACATCAAAACCGATGGCGCACAAATACGAAATGAGAATGGCTAAGGCAATGGTAACCACGGGAATTACCGTGGAGATAAGGCCTGTTCCCATTCCGGCGATAATTACGGTTGCCGGCCCCGTTTTGGCACTGTCAGCAATATCGCGAGTGGGTTTATAAGAGTGCGAGGTAAAATATTCGGTTCCTTGCCCGATGATAATTCCACCCGACAAACCAGCTATAACCGAAAACGACAGCCCCAGCCAATTTTCAAAACCCAGAAAATATAAAATACCAAAAGTGCTTGCGGCAATCAATATCGCGCTGATATTCACCCCTCGGTTCAACGCCGCCATCAATTGCTTCATGGAAGCGTTTTCTTTTGTCCTGACCATAAAAATGCCCAAAATGGAAAGAAACACACCGATGGCCGCGATTATCATCGGGGCAAAAACTGCGTTCTTTTGCATAGAGGGATTCAGCACAAAAGCCGACGCGCCCAACGCGGCGGTTGAAAGAATGGAACCACAATACGACTCGTACAGGTCGGCTCCCATTCCGGCTACATCGCCCACATTGTCGCCTACATTATCGGCAATGGTGGCGGGGTTTCGCGGGTCGTCTTCGGGAATATCCGCTTCCACTTTGCCCACCAAATCGGCGCCCACATCCGCGGCTTTGGTGTAAATGCCTCCGCCTACGCGCGCGAACAATGCCTGCGTGGACGCACCCATCCCAAAAGTGAGCATGGTGGTGGTAATCATAATGAGTTTATGCCCGGCATCGGCATCCTCCACAAAGAAATCGAGGATCAGATACCACAAAGAAATATCGAGCAAAGCCAATCCCACAACAACCAAACCCATCACCGCCCCGGAACGGAAAGCAATTTGCAACCCTTTGTTTAACGAGTGCCGTACGGCGTGCGCGGTTCGTGCGGAAGCATAGGTAGCGGTTTTCATCCCGAAAAAACCTGCTAGGCCTGAAAAAAAGCCGCCGGTTAAAAACGCGAAAGGCACCCAACTGTTTTGCAACCCGAAAAAGACCATCACCGTGAAAATAATAGCCAACACAACAAACACAATGGTTACCACTTTATATTGCTGTTTGAGGTAAGACATGGCTCCCTCCCTCACAAAACGGGCAATGGTTTTCATTTTTTCTGTGCCTTCGCTCTGCTTCATCATAGAGCGAAAAAAGTAAAACGCAAAAACAAGGGCGGTTAACGATGCCAACGGAACAAGGTAGAAGTAATTCATAGTCGATATTTTTTAAGTCCACAATTTTTAAGAACCTGTTTTTAGTTTAGATGTAAAAACTATTCGTAAAATTCAAAAACAGTTTCTAAATACAAATATGCACATTTTTATTTAAAAAAGTAAAAAAAATAAAATGTTCGTATAAAACAAGTTTTTCCCTCCGGCTTTCTGCCTAACGAGGCAAAAAAACTATTATCTTTGTGTTCAGTTTATTACAATACACTTTTGAATATTCCTAACCCATTGCAACACGCATTATTGAACCCACTTTAAAAACAAAGATATGGTGAAGAACTTCTTTTTGACAAACGAAAAAAGCCCCAAGAACATTCAGATAAAAAAAGATATCATAAATCATTTTATAAATCATGGGAACGACACTATCGCGGAACTTTCCAAAGAACTGGACTTAAGCGTTCCTACGGTAACCAAGTTTATTTCGGAGCTGAGCGACTTGGGATTGATTGCCGAATTTGGCAAAATACACACCCACGGCGGGCGCCATCCTATTGTGTACGGGTTGAATCCTTCCTCGGCGTATTTTGTGGGAGTTGATATGACGCGCCACCATTTAAGTATGGCGTTAATGGATTTTAAAGGCGATTTGGTGGACCACAAAATGGGTGTTTCTTATACGTATGAAAATACCACCGAGTCATTTGACGCCCTGTGTAACCACATTCAACAGTTTATTGATAAAACGGGCGACCTGAAACAAAAAATACAAAATATCAACCTGAACATTTCGGGACGCGTGAATCCCGAATCGGGCTATAGCTACAGCAGTTTTTATTTCAGCGAAGAACCCATCAGCGCCATTCTCTCCAAAAAATTGAACTACAGTGTTGGTATCGACAACGATACCCGCGCTATGGCCTATGGCGAATATATGAAAGGCGTGGCCGAAGGCTATAAAAACGTTATTTTCGTAAACATTAGCTGGGGGCTGGGCATTGGCATCATCATAGACGGAAAGCCGTATTACGGCAGATCGGGATTTTCCGGCGAATTTGGGCATTTTCCCATTTTCGATAACGAAATTATTTGCCATTGCGGTAAAAAAGGTTGCCTCGAGACCGAAGCGTCGGGCCTTGCCATTCACGCGATGGTAAAAGAGCGCATTGCCAACGGGGAATCAAGTATTCTCACCGACCACATTAAAGATATGGACAAGCTCACGCTCACCGATATTATTCGCGCCACAAATATGGAAGACACCTTGTGTATTGAAATTGTGGAAGAAGTGGGATATAAATTGGGAAGATACATTTCTGGTTTGATTAATATTTTTAATCCCGAGTTGGTGGTTATCGGTGGGCAGGTTGCCGAAACAGAGGGCTTTGTATTGCTTCCTATTCGCAGTTCCATCCGAAAATACTCGCTCAATTTGGTCAACAAAGATTCACAGATTTTGCTCTCCAAACTTAAGAACAAAGCGGGCGTTGTGGGCGCTTGCATGATTGCAAGAAGCAGGTTATTTTCGCAGTGAATTTTTAAGAATGGGGAAATTAGAAATTAGAAATTAGAAGTTAGAAATCGAGAAGTTGAGAAGTTGGAAGTTGAGAAGTTGGAAGTGAAGAAGTGAAGAAGTTTGTAGAATACACAACCGTAGAGACGCATTGAATGCGTCTGTCTGGACACAACATCCTAATAAAAAGCACGAAAGCCATTGAAAGCCTTCGTGCTTTTTTAAATCCGATACAATTTTAATCAATTACTTTCTTAATTGCTTCTTCGTCGCGTAAAATGGTTCTTAGTTCGCTACGCAAATCGTGCCCACTCACCTCCAAGTCTTTGATTTGCACACGCTGCCAAATTTCCTCAATCCATCGGTCTTGACGCTCACCGAACTCATCTATGGGTTGAAACCACCGCAGGCGCATAAAATGTTCGCCCGACAACATCAGGTTCAACGGATTGTCAATTCCAATTTGACTTCTGTTAAATGAATGCACAATTTCTTCCGTGTACACGTTGCCGGCTAAGCGATATGTACCGTTCACAGTAATGATTGCTCCATCTTTGGTGGACATGAAATTCATAAACTGACCATTAGGAAAAATCATTTTAAACATACCCTTTGGCATCTCCTTAAAACCGGGTTCATCGCTGTTATGAACCGCTTTCACTTCCCACAATCCAATTAAACGATCTGCAGCGGAATTACGCGCACCTTGTCGCGATGTGCCGCAACTTGTGGCGAGAGCAACAAGGCAGACCAGCCAAAAATAACGAAGTAATGCTTTCATGACAATATAAATTTTACAATTATGGCTCTTACAAATATAACACTTTTTTAGAAATATGAACCACATTACTTCATTTTTAACATAAAACAAGCAGGCAAAAACAACATACCAAGCCTGAAAGGCGAAATTTTCATAACCGTATGCTAACCGCCGATAGGCGGGCAGCTTACGGTAAACAAGACACATATAACGCTGCCTGAAAGGCAGTATTTTATAAAAGTCCGACCACTTCGGGTCGGGATGTACGTCATTTATTTACCGTAAGCTGTACTACGCTTGCATACGGTTATGGAAGTTAGGCTTTTTAAGCCAATAGTTCTCAAACTTTTAATGAATTACTTTAAGGGTCACAGATAGAACCCCAAGCCTACAGCAACTCCATTTCTTCAATTAAATGCGTGGCGCCGGCAAATTTATCGATAATGAAAAGCACGTAACGGATATCCACGATGATGCTCCGCTGGTAATCGGGCAAAAACTGAATATCGCCACCAACGCCTTCCCAATTTCGGTCGAAATTAATGCCGATAAGTTCGCCGTTACCGTTCATCACGGGGCTTCCGGAATTTCCGCCCGTGGTGTGCGTGGTGGCGGCAAAGGCAATGGGCATTCTGCCATCGGGCAACGCGTAACGTCCGAAATCTTTTGCGTTATACAGTTCTTTGATTTTGTCGGCTACCACAAATTCCCAATTATCGGGGTCTTCTTTCTCCATAATACCGTCCATCGTGGTTTGGTGCGCATAAGACACCGCGTCGCGCGGACTATATCCTTTCACTTGTCCGTAAGAAAGACGCAGCGTGAGATTGGCGTCGGGAAAATGGGTGTATTGTTTGTCTATAGCCAAAATTCCTTCCAAATAGGTGCGGCGCGCGATAGCAAACGGATTGTCAAACTCACTGAGCTTGTTGCGCAGCGATAATGCCTCTCCCATCACCGAGCGAGAGAATTGAAACATTGGGTCGTTGTTCAACGCTTGCGCGTTTCGGTCGTCGTTTAAAAATTTCTGTAAGTTTTCTTCGCTACCAAAAATAGACGAATCAAAAATATGATCCACAAATTTATCCACATCGCCACCAAATTGGGTGTACAATGTTTGAAAATAAGTAGGTTGGCTTTCTTTTGGCACAAGACGGGTGTATTCGGCAAGCATTACTTTTGCCACTTTTTTATCCACCTCACGGTTATAATCTTTATCGGCAAAATTTCTGTAATCCGCCATCAGTTGCAACGATTGCTTCTCCATTTCATCAGCGTTGTTCGCTTCCAAAGCCGATGACAACGCGTTTGCCGCTCCCAACGGAACGGTGGCAAACTCCACGCCCCGAATAATTCCTTCGTTGAGCATCCAGCTGCGGTAACGCAGATCGGCACGCTCTTTCACTATACGCTCAATTTCCGTTAACGCTTGCGCGTATTGCGGTTTGTTGTTTTTTCGCGCCCAATCGAGCACACGGTTTTGTTGGTCGAGTTTCAACTGTTCAAAGTTGCGCAAATCGATGGCCCAATTGGTGCCGATGGCATTTTTATACGCGTTTGTGGAACCCGAATATTTTGACGCGTATTGAATTTTTACCGCCGGGTCGGCAAGCATTTCGTCTAACATAGCGCTTTGGCGCACCTCGCGCATATTAATGCGCACGTTGTTATCGATATCCCGGCGTTCAGCTACTTCCCACGATGTGTAATATTTATGCGTGGTTCCGGGAAAGCCCAAGATCATGGCAAAGTCGTTTTCCTGAACGCCTTTTGTGGATATTTTCAACCAACGCTTTGGTTTAAGCGGCACATTATCGGGCGAATAGGCGGCGGGATCGCCATTTTTATCGGCATAAATGCGGAAAATGGCGAAATCGCCCGTGTGGCGGGGCCACATCCAATTATCGGTATCGGCGCCGAATTTTCCTACCGAACTGGGCGGCGCGCCCACCAAACGAACATCGGAATACACTTTTTTGGTAAACATATAATATTCGTTTCCGTTGAAAAACGGTTTTATCTCCACAGCGGTTCCGGGATTTTTAAGGTAATCGGCCGCTTTGTCACGCGCGATTTGGTTTAAGTAAGAAGGCGATAGAAAAAGTACGCCATCCGTATCTTGCGCTTTGTCGCGTTGCAAACATTGCTTCACATAATCGGTCACGTTTTCAATTTTATCGATAAACGTTACCGTGAGCCCGGGGTTTGGCAGTTCTTGCGCTTTGGTCATCGCCCAAAAACCGTCATCCAAGTAATTGTTCTCCACCGTGCTGTGGCTTTGTATTTGTCTATAACCGCAATGATGATTAGTGAGCACCAACCCTTGCGATGAGATTACTTCGCCCGTGCAGCCGCCGCCAAACTGCACCACGGCATCTTTTAGCGAGCTTCCGTTGGGGTTATAAATATCGTAATCCTGCAATTTCAAGCCAAGTTTTTGCATATCGCCCAACTTTTGTTGCTTTAGCAAATGCAGCATCCACATGCCTTCATCGGCAAACGCGGAAATCAGTAAGAAAGAAAACAAAAAGGTTAAAAAGTACTTTTTCATAAATTATTTAGTTTGATGTTTAAAATTTAAAGTTCCACTATCGGCATCACCCGATGCAAAAAAATATTGCCGATAAAGTTATAAAAAAAACCACAACGAACATCGCTTACATCAGTTTTTAGCGTTATATTTGCGATTATATCAATTTAGAAACCCGTATCCTTCTATGCATAAATTACACACTTTCCTGATTATTAACAGCCTCATCTTGCTGTTTTCGCATTGCACAGGCACTTCCACTCAGAAAAACACCACATCCACAGACAGCACAGCCGTGGAAACAATTGCTTCTGAAAAAGAAAAAACATCGAAACAACGTGGCCCGGTGGACGAGGCCGATTATGTGCAACGCATGAAACAAAACGCCAATGGCGACACCACCGGATTGTGGCCTGTGCAAAACCAGCCGGTTCCGTTGGAAGGCGCCATTCTGCCATACAAACGCGTGGTGGCATATTACGGGAACCTTTATTCCAAACAAATGGGCGCATTGGGCGAATATCCGCCCGAGGAAATGTGGCGCCGTCTGAACAAAGAAGTGGACGCGTGGAATGCCGCCGACCCCGAAACACCCGTGGTGCCTGCCGTGCATTATATTGCATCGGTGGCGCAACCGCATCCCGCGGCCGATGGCGGTTATCGGTTTAGAATGCCCGACAGCCAAATTGACTCGGCCATGGCCATAGCAAAAATGCACGACGCGTTGCTGTTTCTAGACCTACAAGTGGGGCACAGCACGGTAAACAAGGAAGTGCCGGCGTATGAAAAATATTTGATGCTGCCGCACGTGCATTTGGGAATCGATCCTGAGTTTTCTATGAAAGACGGTTCCATTCCGGGAAAGAAAATTGGCACGTTCGATGCGGAGGACATCAACTTCACATCGGAATATTTGGCAAAGTTGGTACGGGAGCATAATTTGCCGCCAAAAATATTGGTTGTGCACCGTTTCACGCGGAGAATGGTAACCAATTACCAAAACATCATCCTTCGCCCCGAAGTGCAAATCGTGATTGATATGGACGGTTTCGGCCGCCCCGAACTCAAATACAGCACATATGAAAGTTACGTTCGAAAAGAGCCGGTTCAGTTTACCGGATTCAAGCTGTTTTATAAAAACGACACAAAACAATCGCCCAACCACTTGCTCACACCGGAAGAGTTGTTGAAACTTCAACCACAACCGGTGTATATTCAGTATCAGTGAGTTATTGTTGGGTGCGAGGTGTTGGATGCGGGGTGTTGGTTGCGGAGTGCGGAGTAAATTGAGGAGCGGGATGACGGAAGTCCGAAGTCGGAAGATGGAGGATGGAGGATGGAGGAGTTAAAATCTAACATCTAAAATCTAAAATCTAAAAATCTAAAATCTAAAAAAATATGCATTACGAAAAAATCTTTCAAGAAATATACCACGAACTACAACAAGTGGAAGACACCGGACACGTTGCCGATTACATTCCCGAATTGGCCACCGTAAATCCCAATCAGTTTGGCGTGCAGTTGACCACCGTAGACGGGCAACAATACGCCTTCGGCGATTCGGAACAGCGATTCTCCATCCAAAGTATCGCTAAGGTTTTTACCTTTGTGTTGGCATACTCCCGCATAAAAAGCGATATTTGGCAACGGATGGACTTGGAGCCCGCGGGCACGGCGTTCAATTCGCTTATTCAATTGGAGCACGACCATGGCGTGCCTCGCAACCCGTTTATCAACGCGGGCGCCATTGTGGTGTGCGATATTCTGGTAACCGAGTTGGCTTCGCCAAAAGAAAACGTACTTTCGTTTATCCGTCGGTTATCGAAAAACAATACCATCAACTACAACCCTATTACCGCGCATTCCGAAAAGAAAACCGGTTTTCGCAATTACGCGCTGGTGAATTTAATGAAATCGTTCGGCAACATTAAAAACGATATTGCCCCGGTGATGGATTTATATTTTCACATTTGCTCCATCGAGATGAGCTGCCGCGAACTTTCCGAGACTTTTCTTTTCCTTGCCAACAATGGCGTTGTGCCCCACTCCGGCGAAGAAATTCTTTCGCCCAGCCGCACCAAGCGTACTAACGCACTTATGCAAACCTGCGGTTTTTACGACGAAGCCGGACAGTTCACCTTTAAGGTGGGCCTCCCCGGGAAAAGTGGCGTGGGTGGCGGAATTGTGGCCATCCTTCCGGAAAAATACGCCATTACGGTGTGGAGTCCGCGTCTCAACAAAAAAGGGAATTCGTTTAAAGGTATGCTGTTTTTGGAAGAATTTACAACGAAAACAAAATTATCGATATTTTAGCGCCAAACATACGAGTTGAGAGTTGGTAGTTTGTAGTTAGTAGTTCAACCCCTTCTTCGGACTTCGGACTTCCGACTTCCCGCACCCCGCAATATCTTAAATTAACAAAAAACCACCCATAAGCATTGGCTTTTAAGCTGAAAACGTGTATTTTTGCGCCACATTGAATTTGATTTTGTATGAAAATAAACTTTAAAGAGCGCACACCACAACTTATCGCCCTCATCGGGGTGCTGGCGGTGGTGTTGGCCATTACCATCGGCTTTTTAATCAACAAAAACTCTCAAATAACCACGTTGCAAGAAGAATTCGCCATCGACAAACAACAGCTCGAAGACGAATACGAAGCCATTTCGCTTCAATATGAAGGGTTTAAATTCAGTGTACAAAACGATTCTTTGCTTTACAAACTCGAAAACGAGCAAGCCAAAGTGCTTCGCTTGCAGGAAGAATTACGGCTGACAAAAGCCACCGACCAAGCGGAAATAAAACGCTTAAAAGACGAGTTGGCCACTCTGCGAACCATTCTTCGCTCCTACATTCAACAAATTGATTCGCTCAACAGGCTCAACCAAGAGTTGCGTGCCGAAAACCGCCAAATTACCGAACAATACCAACAAACCTCCCGCACGCTTTCTCAAGTATCGCAAGAGCGCCAACAACTTTCCGAAAAAGTGGACTTAGCGGCTCAACTTGTGGCCACAGGCATCAATGTTAAAGCGGTAAACGCGCGCGGCAGGGAACAAACACGATTAAGCCGCAGCACGCAGTTCGTGTTATCGTTCGCGCTTGCTCGAAACATCACCGCCGAACCGGGAGAACGCACCATTTACGTGCGTATTATGGCGCCCGATGGAACCGTTCTTACAAAAAACGCGGGTAACACATTCCCCTACGAAAACGGCAATATTCAATACTCTATGATGCGTACCGTGGAGTACGGAGGCGAAGAGATGCCAGTAACACTTTATTGGGACATTGAAGAATTTCTGATGCCGGGAACTTACAAATCCGATATTTTCGCCGATGGGCATCATATCGGGTCGCACAGTTTTGCCATGCAAGAGTAGACTAAGGCTGCGATGACGGAGAACGTGGTAAGAGGGAGAGTGTTTGGCTTTGAAAAACTTAACCTTTCAAACAAAACTTTTAACAATTCTTGGGCAGCGTTTTTTTCCTTTCCGCATCTATAGAGATATAGAACCCTTTGAATAAGGCCGATGAAACACCGCAACTACCGGGCACACTTTGCCTTTGCGCTCTGCCTGCTTATGCTTGGATTGGCTTCCGAAGCAGAAGCACAAGAATTTAACGAAGAAATGAAACGAAAACTTCGCGAATCGCTCACTGCGCCCGAATTGAACCCACCCTCACAAAAAATTCAACCGATACAAATACGCCCTCAACGAAATAATCCCGACGAAGTCTTAAAAGTTTCGCCCACCACAAAACTTCCCACACGGTTCGATCGCATTGAAATCCTTCATCCGCTGCCCGAAACCGGCCTTTCCATCAATATGAAAGTGACCAACCTGGATATCAGCCAATCAGGAAGAAGCAAAATTGATTATTCTACCGGAAAAGTACACGCCATTCCCGATTCGCGAAGCATTTCTCAATGGGCGCAAAACACACGAAACGATTATGGCCTTGGCCTTTACGTGCCCGATGAAGCGCCTGACTGGATGAAAAAAATACGCAAGTTTACTAACTCTAATTATCAAGGTTTTGACGCCGACCCGGTACGCGCCATACAACGGCACAAAGCCCGCAAAAGGCAAGAGAAAGTGAATAAAATTATAAAAGCGTACGAATGATGACGGTCTGTTAGATGTTGGGTTGTTGGATGTTGGGTTGTTAGAACAAACATCAATTAAAAATATCATCAATTCCTTCGCTTTCTACCACGGGATCGTTGCTGCGATAAAAATCGGAAGAGTAACGCTGGTTGCCGTGGCACGGCTGGAACCCTTCGGGGATATCAAACTTTCCGTCATCGGTGTAGTTCAATGTTTTGTCGGCATACACGCGCTGGTAAAACAGGCCATGGATGGGCAGCGCCGCGGCGGCGCCTTGTCCGTAAGCCATGCCGTCGAAGTGAATGGTGGGTTCTTCGCCGCCTACCCAAGCCGAAGCGACCAGTTGCGGTGTGAACGACATAAACCACGCGTCGGAGTTATCGTTGGTGGTTCCGGTTTTGGCACCCATTTCGCCTTTCAAGTTATAAAGACGGCGCAATCGGCTACCGGTACCACCATCCACTACGGCTTTGAGCATATCCAGCATTTTATAGGAGGTAGTTTCGCTAAAAATTTCTTGCATGCGGGGCGTATTGCTATATACCACGTTCCCAAACGAGTCCACAATGCGTGTAACCAACACTGGCTCCGTGCGTATGCCGCCGTTCACAAAAGCGGTGTACGCGCCTGCCATTTCGTAAACCGACGCATCGTTTGGCCCCAAGGCCAACGCCACCACGGGATCGGCGGGGCTTTTCAACCCGAACGACCGCAACATGCGCGAAAACACGTAGGGCGAGAACAAACTCATTAAATAGGCAGTGACCCAGTTGTCGGAATTTTGCAATCCCCACTTAATGGAAACAAAGCCACCCAAAGCGCCTCGCGTATTTCTTGGGCGCCAAGGCACCCCGTTTTCATCCATCAATACCACTTGGTGGTGCACCATTCCGTCGCAAGGCGTGAGGCCTTCCTCCATAGCCAACGTATAGAGATAAGGCTTTATGGTTGAGCCAATTTGTCGTTTTCCGGTGCTCACCATATCGTATTTGAAATGCGAAAAATTGGGGCCTCCCACATAGGCTTTCACGTGGCCGGTGTAGGGGTCCATTGCCATGAAACCCGCACGCAAAAACTCTTTGTGGTATCGGATAGAGTCCCACGGAGTCATGAGGGTATCAATATCTTCATCCCAAGAGAAAACTTTCATTTCCACGGGAGTGTTTTTGAAGTTATCCAAGATTTTCTCTTCGCTCCACCCTTCTTTTTTGAGGAGTCGATACCGATCGGTTTGGCGCATAGCCGTTTGCATTAGTTTTTCGGCATCGTTGGCCACCCGGTTTGTATAAGGCGCGTATTTTTTGCCGCGCTTTTCAGCCGAAAACCGAGGTTGCAATACCTGGCTTAAATGCTCGGTTACCGCTTGTTCGGCGTATTTTTGCATGCGCGAGTCAATGGAAGAGTAAATCTTTAAGCCATCGGTGTAAATATCGTAGTATGAGCCGTCGGCTTTTTTGTTTTTATTGCACCAGCCATACAAATCATCTGTCTCCCAAGAGAGAGAATCTTCCATAAACTGTTGGTTTTGCCACGATGCGTAATTCTTTCGGTCGGGTTTTGTGGCCATCATTACTTTTGCCAAATGCTGCCTGTAATAAGGAGCCGCGATGTGAATGTGATCGGCACGTTTAAAATCCACTTCAATGGGGAGTTTCTGGAGCGAATCTGTTTGTTGAAGCGTTAAATGCCCTGCTTTTCTCATTTGAGCCAACACAACGTTCCTACGCTGTTGTGTTAGTTCCGGCCGGCGTATGGGATTGTAAAGCGATGAATTTTTGAGCATCCCCACCAACATAGCAGACTCTTCAACATTTAGTTCTTTGGGTGTTTTATTAAAATAAGTACGCGCGGCGGATTCAATTCCCACGGCATTGTAATTAAAATCGTATTTGTTTAAGTACAAATTAATTATTTCGTCTTTAGTGTAAAAACGCTCTAATTTTGAAGCGATAACCCATTCAACGGGTTTTTGAAATACACGCTGGATACGGCTGTTGGCTTTAGGAGAATACAAAAGTTTGGCAAGTTGTTGGGTGATGGTACTGCCGCCGCCGCTTTCCTCCTGCTGGAGAATGATGGTTTTGAAAATGGCTCTTCCCAAACCAATCATGTCTATTCCGGAGTGAGAATAATACCGGATATCTTCGGTGGAAACCAGCGCGTTAATAAGGCTGGGCGATAAATCGGAGTAATCCACCATTATGCGGTTGTCATCACTTCGCGAGTAGGTAAACAACAATTCTTCATCGGCGGAGATAACCTGCGACGCGTATTTATCGATGGGGTTCTCCATTTCATTAATATCAGGCAAGTATCCCACTAATCCTGTGGAAAGTAGAAGGAGAAATAATATCACGCCTGCAACACCGATACCGAATATCGTCCACATCCATTTTACAATGGTATGTTTTCGGGAGGCTTTTTGAGCTTGTTTTGCTTTATGTTGGTTTGTTTTCTTTTGTTCCATTATCGTGTAAAAGAAGTTTCAAGAAGAACATCGTCTTTCTTTTGGCTACAAAAATACACAAAAGCATTGAAAACAAGAAGGAAGAATTATTAAAAATAGTTTTTGTTCGGAAATAGGCGTGTAAGAGGCACTTTAGCGCTCATCGCCCAATGCTCAACACCCATTGCACGCCGCTCAACGCACAATGCCCGATGCTTTATTATCCACACAAAAAATACTATCTTTGCGCCATCAATCAATATTGGGCTATCTATGGCTTTAAGACAACATCAAGAACTCAAACAAACCCAAAAGCTTTCGCCTTTGCAAATGCAGGTGATAAAGCTGGTTGAGTTGAATTCGGTTGAATTGGAAGACCGCATAAAGCAAGAAGTAGAGGATAACCCCGCACTGGAAACAGGAAATTTGGACGAATTAACTGATAACGACTCGAATAGCGACAACAGTGAGGACGCGACCCTCTCGCAAGACGATATTATTTTGGGGGACTACTTTTCTGATGACGATGTGCCCGACTACCGCCTCAGCAGCCCGCAGAGAAACAACGAACAGAATTTTCTCGAAATAAGTTATTCCAACGAGACATCGCTACACGATTCTTTGCTGCAACAATTGGGATTGCTCAATTTGAGCGCGAGAAAACAAACCATAGCGGAATATATTATCGGCAGCCTCGACGAAAACGGCTATTTACTGCGCGACCTGCAATCCATTGCCAACGATTTGCTGTTTCAAAAGCAACTGGAGGCATCTCCTTTGCAAATGGAAGATATGTTGTATGAAATTCAAGACTTGGACCCGGCCGGCGTGGGTGCGCGCACTTTGCAAGAGTGCCTTCTTCTTCAGCTAAAGCGTGTGAAGCCATCGCCATCCGCAACGCTTGCCCTTGAAATTCTCACCCATTATTTTGAGGAATTTACGCGCAAACACTACGATAAAATTATTCGGCAGTTGGGCATTTCGGAAGACGAACTGCGCGATGCCATCCACGAAATCATCTCGCTCAACCCCAAACCCGGAAACTCGCTGGGCGATGAAATGGAACTGGCTATGAGCAACATTACGCCCGATTTTCTGGTGGAAACATACAACGGTGAGGTATCTGTTTATCTCAACAACAGCAACATCCCTATGTTAAAGGTCAACCGCAATTTTAGCGAAATGTTGCAAGGTTACACGGAAAACAAAGAAGGAATGTCGTCAGACAACAAACAGGCGATGCTTTTTATGAAGCAAAAAGTGGATTCAGCCAAATGGTTTATCGATGCCGTTAAGCAGCGCCACAACACGCTTCAACGCACAATGGAAGCCATCGTGAGCCTTCAGTACGATTTCTTTTTAACGGAAGACGAAACGCAATTAAAACCCATGATATTGAAGGATGTAGCGGAGAAAACCGGATTCGATATTTCCACCATTTCGCGCGTGAGCAACAGCAAATATGTGCAAACCAACACGGGCATTTACCCGCTGAAATTCTTTTTCTCCGAAGCCATGCAAACCGATTCGGGAGAAGATATTTCTTCACGGGAAATAAAAATTATTTTGCGAGAAAGCATCGAAAAAGAAAACAGCTCCAAACCGCTTACCGATGAACAGCTTACAAAAATACTCAACGAGAAAGGCTATGTTATCGCACGGCGCACGGTGGCTAAATATCGCGAACAATTGAATATTCCTGTAGCTCGTTTAAGAAAAAAAATATAACTTTGGCACTTCTTTTTTCAAGAACCCAATAAGGATGAAATCAATCGCACACATCATCTCAACCATTTTTCAGCCCCTATTGATGCCCACTTATGGCGTATTTTTGTTGTTCATATACACCTATTTCGGCACCATGTACCGCATGCAGTTTTGGTATATTGTAACGCCGGTGATTGTTTTTTCGTTTGTGGTTCCCGCCATTCTCATTTTCGCCCTGTTTCAGTTTGGACTCATATCCGATTTATCGTTAAAAATACGCAAAGAAAGAATCTATCCCTACATTATCGCGCTCATATCATACTCTGCCATGCTCATTTACTACGCGCGCATTCATATGCCCATGTGGTTCATTATGCTTATGGCGGCGCCGGTGGTGATTATGATTATCGCTATTTTAATCACGTTAAAATGGAAAATCAGCGCGCACATGTTTGGCGTGGGCGGCTTAATAGGCGGTGCCATGGCGGTGAGTTATTTTGTGGAGCACTCCAACCCTTATTTCATGTTTATGGGCTTATTTATCATTGCCGGATTAATAGGCACATCGCGGCTTTTGTTGCACAGGCACACACTAAATCAGGTAATTGCCGGTTTTTTACTGGGTGTTTCCGTTTCGTTTGTTTTTGTGCGGCTGGGTGTTTCATAAACGATGAACAAGCTATATTTTTGTCTATTGAAAATTAAGTTGTAAATTTACGATTCCATTTCCATAACACTTTTATAAATTTAAAATTAACAAACTATGAATTTTCCTGAAAATCTAAAGTATTCTTCAGACCACGAGTGGCTAAGAGTAGAGGGCAACGAGGCCTATATCGGCATTACAGATTTCGCGCAAGATGAGTTGGGTGAGATTGTTTTTGTTGATGTAACTTCCGAAGACGAAACATTGGCTAAAGGCGATGTTTTCGGCAGCATTGAAGCGGTAAAAACCGTATCGGATTTGTTAATGCCCGTGAGTGGCAAAGTTCTTGAAGTGAATGCTCAACTTGAAGACGCGCCCGAATTGGTAAACCAAGACCCGTATGGCGAAGGCTGGATTATTAAAGTGTCGCTCGAAGATGAAAGCGAAGTGAACACGTTAATGTCTGCTCAAGAATACAAAGAATCTGTCGGCAAGTAAAACCCGATTTTTCACACGTTCAACGTTCAAGGCTTTGGTGATGGCAGTAACGCCATCCTATAAGCCTTGAACATTGAACTAAACATTATTAACTCTCAGCTCTTTTATGCAACCATTAATCAGTATTATTATGGGCAGCACATCTGACTTGCCCGTAATGGAGAAAGCCGCCAAGTTTTTAGATGAAAGGGAAATTCCATTCGAAATCAATGCTTTGTCGGCTCATCGCACGCCCGAAGCGGTAGAACAGTTTGCCAAAAACGCTCAAAACAAAGGCATTAAAGTAATAATCGCCGCGGCCGGAATGGCAGCACACTTGCCGGGCGTAATCGCATCCATGACCACCATTCCCGTTATTGGTGTTCCCATTAACGCATCGTTAGACGGAATGGACGCCTTGCTTGCCATTGTGCAAATGCCTCCCGGTATTCCCGTGGCAACCGTGGGCATAAACGGATCGCTCAACGCCGCTATTCTCGCGTTGCAAATGATTGCTACCGGCGACGATAAGCTATCCGCAAAATTAAAAGAATACAAAGAAAGCCTGAAACAAAAAATAACCAAAGCCAACGAGGAGCTGGCAAACGTGAAATTTACATACAAAACAAATTAATCTCTCCAAGAGGATGAACGCCGACAACATCAACGCCATTCTGCAACAAGAAGCCCAAGCGGTTTTAAACATCCCCGTGACGGATGAATACAAAAAAGCCATCGACCTGATAGTTGAAAATGTGCACAACAAAAAAGGAAAACTGGTTATTAGCGGAATGGGCAAGGCCGGCCAAATTGGCCAAAATACGGCCACCACGTTTTGCTCAACCGGCACACCGGCCATTTTTCTTCATCCCAGCGAAGCGCAACACGGCGATTTGGGCATCCTGCAAGACAACGATTTGCTTTTGCTCATCACCAATTCGGGAAAAACGCGCGAAATTATTGAACTCATTGATTTGGCGCGCGGCATTTATCCTCACATCCCCATTATTGTGATTACCGGAAACAAAGAGAGCGTGCTTGCCAAAGAGGCTAACGCCCTGCTTCTGACCGGCAACCCCGGTGAAGTGTGCCCGTTAGACCTCACTCCCACCACATCCACCACGGTGATGACGGTGATGGGCGATATTTTGGTGGTTGGCACAATGAACCGCATCGGTTTTAGCGCGAAGGAGTATGCAAAAAGGCATCACGGCGGATATTTAGGCGATAAATCCAGAGGCAAATGTTAGTGGTTAGCGATTTAGCTGTTGGCGGTTAGCTGTTGGCGATTCAGCCAACTCACCCAAGCCACCCCCTCACCAAATCTCCCCTTCACCAACTCATCCCAGCATCTAAATCTCCTTCTCCTTCCATTTTCCGCTCCTTAAATAGAGAAACGAAAGCACCAAAAGGAAAACCCAATACACGTGCTCCGTTGTCCAAGCAACGGCAACAGACAGTTGCAAGTAAGCGATAACAAGCAGCATATAAGCCAAATAAAACACCAAGGTGATGATCTCAAACTTGAGAGCCGTGCGCGTATTTCCCGTGCCCGACACGCCGCTGAACAGCACGGTTCCGATGCTATACAGCGGAAGAGACGAAATGAGGACATACAAAGGTGCCACGGTGTCGTTTATGAGCGACGGATCATCGGTATAGATATGGATCATTACACGCGGAATAACAGACACAACGGCTATCACAACCAGCATGACCGCGAGGCTTAAAAAAGAGAGCCGCCTGAGCAAAGGCAGCACCTCATCGCGCTTGCCCGCACCTATCGTGTTGCTTACCAACGTGCTGGTAGCAGAACCCAACGCGTGCGAGGGGATGGTGAAAATGGTATAAAAACTTCGCACAATGTTGGTTACCGCCAGTGGGCGTTCACCCAAATAATTCTCGATAAACACAAAAAACAGCATCCAAGTAACAATGGAAAAGAGGTATTGCATCATCATAAAAATGGATATATTCAATATCCTTTTCACCACCGCCCATCGGAAACGAGTGATACGGAAACCATATTTCTCTAAATCAACGGTTTTAAACGTATATAAAACAAAGAATATCGTGGAAGCGAACTCCGCGATTATGGAAGCGAGCGCGGCACCACCAATACCCATTTCGGGCATACCCAAGTTACCAAAAATAAGGCCGTAATCGAAAATCACGTTCACCACAGCCATCACCAACGCGTTCAGCGTAAGCACTTTTGTGCGCGCGATGCCGATGTAAAACGCGCGAAACATCACGTTTGTAAACGCGAAAATAATTCCAAACACACGCCACTCCAAATATTCGGTTACGGCGCCGGCAACATTTTGTGAGTTGAACATCATCGGCAGCCATTCGCCGGCGGCGTATCGCAAAACGGGAATTAAAATGATGGCGGGAATCAACAGAAACAACACGCCTTGAATCACAATTTCGCCAATTTTAGAGTAATTTTCTTCGCCGTTTCTCCTGCCGATAAGAATTTGACTGCCCATGCTGAATCCAAACCCTAAAGTGTAGAGAGCAATATAAATGATACCCGCCAAAGCGGAAGCGCCCAATTCTATCTCGCCCACCCTACCTAAAAAAGCGGTATCGATAACCTGAATGATGTTCTGTGCCAACAGGCTAAGAAGAATGGGAGAACTTATTTTTATGATGTGCTTCTTTGAATACATACAAGAGCGGCTATTTTTCAGACTGCAAAGCAACACATTTTTTGCGAAATTAAGAAATCCTTTTCGGGGTAATTGATATGGGCACAAGCTTTTGAGCTAAAATAAATTATTAATAAACAATAACTTACAAAAATATTGTGGTTTTATTTTGTCGTTTTGCGGATTTTTTTTATTATCTTTGTACTCAATTTTAGAAAATTAGCTTCATGGCCCAAAAAAAAGTACTGTACATTTCACAAGAAATTTATCCTTATTTAGAAGAAACCCCCATTTCGCACACTTCGAGATACCTGCCGCAGGCAATTCAAGAAAAAGGGAAGGAAATACGTGCCTTTATGCCTAAATACGGCAACATTAACGAAAGACGCAACCAACTACACGAAGTGATTCGCCTCTCGGGGATGAATTTAATCATTGACGATTCAGACCACTCGCTCATTATAAAAGTGGCGTCTATTCAGCCGGCTCGCATGCAGGTGTATTTTATCGATAACGAAGACTATTTCCAAAACCGGGAAACGCTTGTTGACGAAAACGGCTTTGAGTACGACGACAACGATGAACGAAGCATTTTCTTCATCCGCGGTGTAATGGAAACCATAAAAAAACTTCGCTGGATTCCGGACATCATCCACTGCCACGGATGGTTTAGCGCTTTGGCGCCGATGTATATTAAAAAAGGATACAGCGACGACCCCTGCTTTAAAGACTCAAAAGTGGTTTATTCCGTTTACGACGAAGAAATAAACAAACCCTTCCGCGAAAGTTTTGCCGATAAACTTCGTTTTGAAGGCATTGGCGACCCCGAAGTGGAAAAAGTAAAACAACGCGGCACCATGGATTTTGAAAACCTCACCAAGTTGGCTGTGGATTACTCCGATGGCGTTATCCAAGGCGGCGAAAAAATAAACGAGGCAGTCTTGAAACACATTCAACAATCGGGGGTTGAATTTTTGCCTTACACTGCCGATTTTGAGGAGAGCGTGGAGAAAACCAACGCGCTGTATGAAAAAATTGACGGTTGATTCATTATAAAATCATAAACCAACGCTTCTTTTATTTCCCGTAAACACAAATATCTTTAAAAAGTAAAACAAACCAATTCATCTGTTTTAATATCACATAATTTTTTCTGATATTTGCGGGATTAAAATAATTTTCGAAACAAATGAAGTCTTTATACAAAGCGTTTCTGGCACTCTTTATCGTGATTTTTGCAACCGCCTGCGATGACACGCTTGACAAAGTGGGGTTTTCCATTCAACCTGATAAAGACAAGCTTGCCTTGGGAATGGATACGCTCAATTTGCGTACGCGCACCGTTGAAGTGGGTGATTTTTTCGATAAAACCAAGTACCCGGTATTGGGTGAATACGCCGACCCGGTGTTTGGTTCCATTAAATCAAATTACATCGGAGAATTTTATTATCCCACCGGAGCGGGATTCAAAGACGGAGCCATTATTGACTCGGCAAGAGTGGTGGTATCCTATTCCAGCTTGTTGGGCGACTCATTAACACCTATGTTGTTGAACGTTTACCAAGTGAAAAAACCGTTGCAAGGAGATAATATCGACCCGGCAGAATTTGTTGATTTATCGGCGCCCATCGGCACCAAATCATTCACGGGCAGAAACAACACGTACAGAATCGTAACGCAATCATCGGGACGTGGTACGGAAAGCTATAGAGTGTACGATATACGGGTGCCGCTGCCAAAATCGTTGGCAGACGATTTCTTTACTGAATACAATAAACCCGGCCACGGAAAACTAACCGATACCGACTCTTTTAAAGAGTTTTTCCCGGGATTGTATTTCACAACTTCGTTCGGCAACGCCACCATCTTGAACGTAAGCCTCACCTCATTATATATTCATTATCACTATGTTGACAAAGGTGGGTCATCAAAAGGAACGGATACCACGCGAGTGGATGCTCTGCGCCTGAACATCACGCCCGAGGTGACGCAAATAAATTACATAAAAAATAAAAATGACGAGTTGCTTGTTCCCAACGACACGCATACTTACGTAAAAAGCCCTGCAGGCGTGCATACGGAGATTGTGTTTCCATTTTCGGAAATGCACGATAAACTGAAATCACAAGCGCTTAATATGGCAAAACTCAACATATTTGCCAAACCCGACCCAACGCAGGACACAAAAGTGAAAGTGGAGCCGCCGCAATATTTGCTGCTTATAAACAAAGACTCCTTAGACGGATTTTTTGAAAAACGAAAACTGCCGGACAACTTAACAAGCTTTGTTACCTCGTTTCAATCCACCACCTATTCGTATTCGTTTACCAATATCTCGGCAATGGTGAACCATTATAAGAGCCTGAATAAGAATGCAACAACCGGTGAATATGAGCCTTTCGACCTTACGTATCACTTGGTTCCCGTGGATGTAACTTTCGCCACAGACCAATACGGAAGGCCAACGACACAGCCCATCGCGGTTTATAACCAAATGCAACCGGCTGCTGTGATGCTTGATACGCCGGAGCAAAAGTTGAAACTGGAAATGATTTTCAGTAATTTTTAAGCAAAGAAGTACACCGAAATAGAAAAAGGCGATGTTTTTAGAAAAGCATCGCCTTTTTTTATTTCAACATGCATCAAACGGGCTTAAAGCCGCCAGACGCTATTGTAAAACACATCGGTTTTTAAAACAACAATCCTTGCTCATCCGCGCGCTTTCTGCCCAAATGCTCGTAAGCAAGTTCGGTGGCTTCGCGGCCGCGGGGTGTGCGTTTCAAAAAACCCTCCTTTATGAGAAACGGTTCGTAAACCTCTTCAATGGTTCCGGCATCATCGCCAACGGCTGTGGCAATGGTGGTGATACCCACCGGGCCACCACGGAATTTATCGATAATCGTCAGCAGAATCTTATTGTCAATTTCATCCAAGCCGTAACGATCGATATTCAGCGCCTCCAGCGCGTAGGTTGAAATGGCTTTGTCAATCTTTCCCGAACCCTTTACTTGGGCAAAATCGCGTACGCGGCGCAACAACGCATTGGCTATACGGGGCGTTCCTCGACTTCGGGAAGCAATTTCTTCGGCGGCATTTTGCGCGCACTGAATGTTTAAGATATTTGCCGAGCGAAGCACAATTCCGGTGAGGGTATCGGCATCGTAATATTCCAAATGCATATTTATGCCGAACCGGGCGCGCAACGGGCTGGTGAGCAAGCCGCTTCGGGTGGTAGCCCCAATGAGGGTGAACGGATTCAAATCTATTTGAATGGAACGGGCGCTGGGGCCTTTATCGATAACGATATCGATGCGGTAATCTTCCATCGCGCTGTACAGGTATTCTTCCACCACAGGCGACAAGCGGTGTATTTCATCGATAAAAAGCACATCGTTTGTTTCCAACGAAGTTAAAATGCCCGCCAAATCGCCCGGTTTATCCAACACCGGGCCCGATGTAACTTTAAAGCCCACCGTTAATTCATTGGCAATAATGTTAGACAACGTGGTTTTCCCCAATCCGGGAGGGCCGTGCAAAAGCACATGGTCAAGCGATTCACCGCGCATGCGCGCAGCGCTCACAAAAATCTTGAGGTTTTCCACAATTTTTTCTTGCCCATTAAAACTTTGAAATGTTAACGGACGCAACGCGCTTTCGTATTCGCGTTCGTTTTCCTGAAAATTCCTATTTTCGTGTATGTTGAATGAATCTTGCTCTTGCATAAACTAAGGAACAAAAGTAACGAATTATTGCGAATAATTGAAAAAGAATGTATAACTTTGTCTGATAAGCATTTTAAATGATGGGCGTTTTAAAATTTACAGCGAAAATTTCGGAAAATGGCACTATCCAAATTCCTAATCACACTTCTCTTTCAAACCAAGAAGTGGAAATAATTATTATGCCCAAATCTAAAAAAATGAAGAAGTCGAAAAACAAAGAAGCTGCCAAATTTATAGAAAAGTGGGCAGGATTTTTGAAAAAATGCGATACTGAACAGTCCAAATATGATTACCTCACTGAAAAATACAAATCAAGAAAGTTCTTTTCGACACCAATATTATTCTTGACATTGCGTTGAAAAGAGAGCCGTTTTTCGAAAACTCCTCGCAATTATTCAATTTAATCGACCAAAATATCATATCAGGAAATATAACAGCTTCAACCATTACCGACATTTACTATATTGCCAAAAAAGAAATAGGTCACAATATAGCCATTCAATTTATTGAGCATATTTTGAAAATTGTTGATGTGGTTGGAATTGATAAAAAGATTATCAACAAAGCGTTAAAATCAGATTTTAAGGATCTTGAAGATGCTATTCAGGCTACAGCATGCGAATTGAATGACATCGACGCCATTATCACCCGAAACAAAAAAGATTTCGGCAAAGCAAACATCAGCATATACACGCCTGATGAATTCTTAAAACTAATTTAAGAAGGTGGGGTGATTACTGTTTACTTCTCAATGTGTTAATATTCCGCTTCAATCCCACGAATTTTGCTCTTTTCACCGCAGATTTCTTAAAAATTCGTCGGTAGGTTTCCTCATCCATTTCTAGCAGTTTTTCCTCATCTAACGATAAAAATTCTTCCGACGGAAAAAACTCATTCGTTTGATGTGGCTTCGCGAACCTGTTCCACGGGCACACCTTTTGACAAATATCACAACCATAGACGTTGTTGCTCAGTTTCGGAACTATTTCGGGCGAAATTTCTCCTTTATTTTCAATGGTTTGATAAGAAATACATTTGTTGGCATTTAACCAATGCGGTTTTTCGATGGCGCCGGTGGGACAAGCATCAATACATCGGCGGCATTTCCCACAGTTTTGTGAAATGGGCGCGTCATAATCCAGCTCAATGTCCACAATTAATTCACCAAGAAAAAAATACGAGCCTTTTCCCGGAATAATCAACAACGTGTTTTTTCCCACAAAACCAATGCCGGCTTGCGCCGCCCAAAAACGCTCCAACACAGGAGCCGAATCGGAAAAATAACGTCCCGATGTTTCGGGAAACCGGTTTTTTATGAAATCGAACAATTGTTTCAGTTTTCCACGCACAACGTAGTGATAATCTTCGCCGTAAGCGTAATAAGCAAACTGTGGAACATCTTGAGGCAACGTTTGATGTGGATAATAATTGAGCGCCACAGAGATGATGGACTTCGCGCCTTCCACCAACAACCTCGGGTCCAGTCTTTTTTCGATATTTCGCTCTAGATAACCCATATCGGCATGGCACTCTTCCGAAAGCCATTTCATATAATTGGCTTCCTGTTCGCTGTCGTGCGCGCGGCAAATGCCGCAAGCATCAAACCCCAGCGAGCGCGCGTATTGTTTTATTTCTTCGGAGAAAGTCATTTCGGTTCAAAAATACAAAATAATTCGCTACAAAAGCCAAGCGCCCGCAAAAGTCTAATCCTCTAATTGTCTCATAATCTAAAAAAATCCGTACTTTTGCTTCATTAAACGTGAAATATGGCAGATTCCGCACTGAAGAAAAAAACAACGGTCTCGCTTTTTTGGAGTTTCTTCGATAAATTCGGGCAACAGATACTCAATTTCGCGAGTATGCTCATCCTGATGAATATCGTTTCCACAACGGATTACGGGTTAATCGGATCATTGGCGATATTCGTGGCCTTTTCCACGCTGCTTATCGACAGCGGTTTCGGACGAGCGTTAATCAACCGAAAAAAACTGACGGAAAGCGACTACTCTACCGTTTTTTACTTCAACGTTTCATTGGGATTTATTCTCTACCTTATTTTCTTTTTTGTCGCGCCCGCGTTAGGGAGCCTGTTTCATGCGCCCGCCATTGTAAACGTGGCACGATGGCTGTTTCTGTCGGTTATCCTCAACGCTTTCGGGCTGATTCACCAAACTTTACTCATTAAAAAAGCCGATTTTAAAGGACTAACCAAAGTGAACATGGCAGCGCTTTTTCTTGCCGACGTGATTGCTGTTTTAATGGCAATTTTTGGCTACGGTGTGTGGGCATTGGTAGCGCAAGTTGTTTTGTACGCGTTGTTTCGCACCGTTTTTATTTGGATTTATTCGCCTTGGCGGCCAACCGGAAAATTCAAGAAAGAGAGCCTTAAATCGTTTTTCGCGTTTAGCCACAAACTGCTCTTTACGGGAATGATTTCCACTTCGATAAACAATATTTATCCCAGCCTTATCGCGACGTTTTACCCGATGAGCCAAGTGGCGTTCTTCAACCAAGCAAAAAAGTATCAGGATATTCCGTTTCTCACGCTGTCAAATACTTTTCGCTCGGTGGCGATGCTTATTTTATCGGAAATTAACGATCAAACCGAACGCTTGAAGCGGGTGGTTAGCAAAACCATAAAAACGATTGCCTTTTTGTCGTTTCCCATTGGTTTTATGATGATTGCGGTTGCCGAACCGCTGTTTTTTCTGTTCTTCAAAGAGAAATGGCTGCCCGCCGTTCCTTTCTTTCAAATTCTAACATTCGCCGGAATGCTTCTGCCTTTTATCTTTATTTTAAACGAATTGTTCATCGCCAAAGAAAATTCGCGATACTTTTTGGGGCTCGAAATTGTGAAAGGCATTCTTTTGATCGCGCTTATCGCCGTTATGTTTCCATACGGAATTAAAGCGTTGGCCATAAGTTGGGTGATTTATATGGCAATCACATTGGTAATTTCCACCGTTCTATCGGGAAAACTAATTCGATATTCGCTTTTTGATTTGCTTAAAGATATTCTGCCTTACTTGGTGTTGGCGGCAGTTTGCACCGGAATTTCGTTTTTCGTTGCAAGAACTATCAACAACAACATTATATTTATCATTACCATTCTTTTATCCAGTAGCGTTTCATATATTCTGCTGTGCAAACTACTGAAACTGGAGATGTTGAAGGAATTCGAAAATTGGTTTCAATCTAAAAAGAAAAAAAAATGAGAGATACGCTTCTTTATTTGAAATTCGCTGTACAGTACGCACTAGAAAACAAAACGTTATCGCATATTAAGCATTTTAGAAGATGGTATAGAGACATGCATTCCGGTACCGGCACACTTTCCCTGAAATTGCCGTGGATAACGTATGATGCCATTGATTTTCTCTCCAAAATTTGCACGCTCGAAATGACCGTTTTTGAGTGGGGTTCGGGCGGTTCCACTTTATTCTTCGCTCGGCATTGCCGCCACGTAACCAGTGTGGAGCACAATATAGAATGGAAAAACCTCCTGCTCGATAAGCTGAGTGAATTATCTATCACTAACGTGGATTACAAAGCCATCGCAGGCGAAAAAATCGCCGATTGGCACCAAAAGAAATACCAAAACCCTGATGATTTTGTTTCCAAAGACCCACAATCTGAAGGGCTTTCTTTTGAAAAGTATGTAAAGGCCATTGATACGTTCCCTCACAATCATTTCGATTTGATTGTAGTGGATGGGCGAGCACGAAACTGCTGTGTAAAACGCGCGATTCCGCACCTAAAAAAGAATGGGTACTTGGTTGTAGATAATTCCGACAGAAAATATTATTTGGCAGGATTTCCCGAATTAAACGACCCATCGCGTTGGCAAAAAACAGAATTCGAAGGCCCGGTATTTTTTCAGCATTCGTTCGCGAAAACTTCTTTTTTTAGAAAGTTGTAAAGGATTTTTTCTTCTCGTTCTATTGTCTATTATCTTTTGTCTTTCCTCTTTTGTCTTTCCTCCTTGCTCCTTGCTCTCCTCCCTACGCTAACACAAAATCCAACTGTTTTCTTTCTAAATTGGCTTTCACTACTTGAATACTAACAGGTTGTCCCAATCGATATTCACGCTTAGTGCGGCGGCCCACCAATCGATAATTTTTCTCGTCCAGTTCATAGAAATCATCGTCCAACTCGCGGATGGGAATCATTCCTTCCACTTTGTTCTCGTTGATTTCCACGTAAATGCCCCACTCGGTAATGCCCGAAACCACGCCATCGTACACCTTTCCGATTTTATCCGACATAAACTCCACTTGCTTGTATTTAATGGAGTCACGTTCGGCATTGGCGGCAACCAACTCCATATCGGAGCAGTGTTTGCATTCGGCTTCCAATTGCGATTGATCAACCGATCGGCCGCCTTCTAAATATTTCTCCAACAGCCTGTGCACCATCATATCGGGATAGCGGCGAATGGGTGAGGTGAAGTGCGTGTAATAATCGAACGCCAAGCCGTAATGCCCCACGTTTTTGGTGGAATAAACCGCTTTCGACATGGTGCGGATGGCAATGGTTTCCACCAAATTCTCCTCGGGGCGGCCTTGCACTTTGTCTAACAGCGAGTTGATGCTTTTGGCTACTTCCACTTTGGTGCCCGAAGCTTTTATTTTATGGCCGAAACGCAGGATAAACGTGTTAAAGGTGTCCAACTTTTCCGGGTCGGGCACATCGTGAACGCGATAAACAAATGCTTTGGCAACCTTCCCCTTCGGCACTTTGCCAATAGTTTCGGCCACCGTTCGGTTGGCCAGCAGCATAAATTCCTCAATTAAGTGGTTGGCCTCTTTGGATTCTTTGAAATAAACACCCAAGGGTTTGCCATTTTCATCGAGGTTGAATTTCACTTCATACCGCTCAAAATTGATGGCGCCGTTTGCGAAACGCTTTTCTCGCAACTGTTTTGCCAAGTTGTTGAGGACAAGAATTTCGGTTGAAAAATCGCCTTTCTCCGTTTCAATAATTGTTTGGGCTTCCTCATAAGTCAATCGCACATCGGAATGCACAACTGTGCGCACGATGCGCGATTTTTTTACTTCGCCCTTTTCATTCATCTCAAAAACAGCCGAAAAGCAAAGCTTGTCTTCGTGTGGACGAAGCGAGCAAAGGCTGTTGCTCAGTTTTTCCGGAAGCATGGGGATAGTTCTGTCAACCAAATAAATAGATGTGGCACGCTCCTCGGCTTCTTTGTCGATCAAATCGCCCGGCTTCACGTAATGCGTTACATCGGCAATGTGCACGCCCACTTCCCACAGGGTAGGCGAAATTTTACGGATAGATATGGCATCATCGAAGTCCTTCGCGTCTTTCGGGTCGATAGTCAAGGTGAACACGTTGCGAAAATCTTCGCGCTTGGCTATTTCTTTTTTATCAATTTCCTCCGGAATCATATCGGCAAATTTTTCCACTTTTTCCGGATATTTATATGGGAGCCCATACTGCGCCAAAATGGCGTGCATTTCGGTGTTGTTGTCGCCGGGTTTACCCAGTATATCAACCACTTTGCCCACGGGATTATTGGCTTTTTCGGGCCACTCCAGAATTTCCACCAATACCTTATCGCCATTTTTGGCACCGTGAAGTTCTTCGGAAGGAATAAAGATGTCGTTAGCCAAAAACTTGCTGTCCATTACCAGAAAAGCGAAATGTTTCTGCACCTCCAGCACGCCCACGAAACGGGTTTGAGCACGTTCCAGAATTTCAATTACCGTACCTTCGGTATCGGCGCGTTTGCGTTTTGCGAGCAATTGAATGCGCACACGGTCGCCGTTCATGGCGTGTTTGGAGTTTCGTTCGGGAATGTTGATGATGTTTCCGTCATCATCGGGGACGAAGAAATTTTTGCCGTTGCTTCTGCGCTCGAATCGCCCTTCCAGAATCAATCCGCGATTGTTTGTGCGGTATCTTCCACGAGAAGTTTCCAGCACTACATCTTCATCGCGAAGTTTGTCGAGCACCTTCACCAGCACGCGCCTTCCTTCTTCGCCTTTGATATTAAGCGCCGCCGCTATTTGTTTATAATTAAATTGTTTTTCGCTATTTTGACTTAAAAAATTGATTACCGAAGCGGCTAAGTTCTTTTTCTTTGGCCGTTGTTCTTCGGCAGATAGTGTTTCTTTTTTTGCCATCGTTTTTGATTTTTATCTTTCTAAAACAACTAAGATGTGTTTTAGTTAGCACAAAGTAACAAAAAATATTCGTTTTTATTCTATTTAGGGCGAAATGATGCGCTTGTTCATAGCACAATTGTTTAGCAGAATGGTTAAAAATAGGTTTGTTATCATTAAATTTGCAACAGAATAAAGAACCGAATGAACAAAAAAATCCTCATAACCGGTGCCAGTGGATTCATTGGCAGCACTGCCGTTGACAAAGCATTGCAGTTGGGTTACGAAACTTGGGCAGGGATTCGTGCCAGCAGCAGCAGAGTTTTTCTGCAAGACGGGCGGATTCACTTTATTGATTTGCCCTACGGTGACAAAGAAAAACTCAAAGAGCAGCTTCGCGATTTTGTGGCCGAAAACGGGCGTTTCGATTACATTGTGCACATTGCGGGACTGACAAAAGCGGTGCGAAAATCGGATTTCGACAAAGTAAATTACGAGCACCTTAAAAATTTTGCGGACACGCTAACCGAAATTGACGCAATCCCCGATTTATTCGTTTTTATGAGCACCTTGGGCGCGGTGGGCGTTGGCGATGAAACCGGCTATAAGCCTTTGGCGTGCGATTGTGCGCCCAATCCCAACACGGCATACGGCCGCAGCAAGTTGAAAGCGGAGAATTACCTGAAATCGATGGAAGGTTTTCCTTATGTCATTCTCCGCCCAACCGGTGTGTATGGCCCACGCGATAAAGATTACCTTATTCTTGTTCGCGCGGTGAAAAACGGTTTGAACGTGGGCGCTGGCTTCAGAAAACAAATTCTTACGTTTATTTATATAGATGATTTAGTGAAAATTATTTTCGATTGCATCGCCAATCACACGTTCCGTAAAGAATATTATGTTGCCGACGGCGATGTATATACCGACTCGGAATTCAACACCATTGTGCAACAAGCGTTGCAAAAAAAGCGCGTTATCAGGATGAAAGTGCCTTTGTGGCTGGTGAAACCCGCGGCGTATGCGAGCGAAAAAATATTCGGATTAGTAGGCAAAGCAACTACATTTAATACGGATAAGTATCTTATTATGAAGCAACGAAACTGGTCGTGCGACATCACGCCGCTTCGCGAAGACTTGAACTTCGCTCCGGATTATCCGCTGAAAAAAGGAATTGAAAAAACAATTGAATGGTATAAAAAAGAAGGTTGGCTGTGATTTTATTTTCAGCGGTTTCATACTTGTGTTTTACTCGAAACAGCAAAGGCACGAAGTTTAAGAACAAATAACGCAAAACAGGTTCGCAATCAGTTCATTTTTTGTATTTTTGCGACTCAACATAAAAGAAAATGAAAATAGCATTAATCGGATACGGGAAAATGGGACACGAAATAGAGAAAATCGCGCTCGAAAGAGGACACGAAATTGTGTGTACCATTGACCTAAACGAAAACGATAAATTTACATCTCCGCAATTCAAAAGCGCCGATGTAGCCATTGAGTTTACATCGCCCGAAAGCGCCATACACAATTACCGACGCGCATTTGCGGTAAACGTACCCGTGGTTTCGGGCACAACGGGCTGGCTGGAGCATATGGACGAGGTGAAAGCGGCTTGCGAAAACGATGGGCAAACATTCTTTTACGCCTCCAATTTCAGTTTGGGCGTGAACATTTTTTTCGCGTTAAACAAACATTTGGCGAAAATAATGAACGCTTTTCCCAGCTACAGCGTGCGAATGGAAGAAACGCACCACATCCACAAACTGGATGCGCCCAGCGGAACCGCTATCACGCTTGCCGAAGGCATTTTGGAACACATCGACACAAAAAGCGCTTGGACTTTAAACGAAACCCCGCAGCCTGACGAATTGCCGATTGAAGCGTTTCGCGAAGGCGAAATTCCCGGCATCCACACCGTGATTTACGAATCGGACGCCGACACAATACGCATTTCGCACGATGCCAAAAGCCGAAAAGGCTTCGCGCTGGGCGCCGTAATGGCCGCTGAATTCACCAAAGATAAAAAAGGCTTTTTGGGAATGGAGGATATGCTGAAGTTTTGAAAAAATGGCATCGTTAAGTGATAAAATAATCTGGCTAATTAAAATCCTGGAGCGAATGCGAAATTTTTACCTGATTTACTCAAATTCCTCAAAAGAGTTGAGGATTTCCGAAGAAGAAATTATAACGGTAAAGTTATCGCCAATAAGCTGGCCGCATTATCTTTTTCATAACACTTTCTGAAAAGAACAATCAAATATTTGCACAAAAGTACGAAACCGTAATACCCAATAAAGACGATTTTATTAAAATCTTAGAAAAATATTGAAAGCAGGCGACTCAAATATAAAATTGGAACTGTTCAAAAAGCTGAAAGAAGAAAACGCTTTTTGGTCATACAATATCGGTGGCACAGATCCGGTCAACGATCGGACGCTAATTGTAAAAACCCTCGTTCATTTGGATTTACCAGAGATTGATATGCTCTTTCAGATTTTCCCGTTCAGCAAAATCAAAAAAGTCTGGCGTGAAGAGCTTGCTATTTCAGGAGAATATTACCACACGCTCAATCGCTTTTTGGCGTGGTGGTATTTCGATATAAAAAATCCGGACAGCTACTTGAAGTCGGTAATAACAAGACACATTAACTCCTTCGCATAGAATGAAACAAGGGTTGACCCCAAACACCGAAAAGATATTCGAAAAGATATCTAAAATGGAATCCATCAAACCTTTTCTTTTGGTGGGTGGAACAGCTTTGTCTTTACAAATAAATCACAGAAAAAGTGAAGATTTGGACTTCATGAAATGGCGAACTTCAAAAAACGAAAAAATGGAAGTTGATTGGTTTGCCATTGAAAAAGAGTTGAACGAAATTGGCAAAATTACTTCTAAAAACTTATTGGACATCTATTTAGTCGACTTTGTAGTGGATGGTGTAAAGTTATCTTTCTACGCGACAGAGAAATATTCCCCCGTTGTAGATATAATTGATTTTCAAAACAACATCAAACTTGCCGATATAAAATCCATTATGGCGATGAAAATGGAGGTTTTAACCCGAAGAAATGTTTTTCGCGATTATTACGACATATACGCCATGCTCAAAAAAGGCATCAACATTCATGAATCCATCGCGTTAGCAACAAAATATTCAGGACATCGGTTGAAAACGAAAAACCTAATTTCGATATTAACCAACAGTCTCAGATTCAAAATCGATTCGGATTTTAAGAATTTAGATCCGATATACAACGTAACGCCAATGGAAATCGAATTATATATTAAAGAACGTTTAAAGAACAACTAACATTACCATAACTCATACAAATTTTAAAATCCTCAATTTTAACACCGAATTATTTTTCTCAACTATATGACAAACAATAAAGCACCTCTTCAAGAACGAGTAAAAAACGTCACGCGCCGCCAATGGCTTTGGTTTGCCGTGTGGGTAATCGCTACCATACTGTTCGCCTTTTGGTTTGGCAGCCCGTGGATATTGCTCTTTATTGTGTTGTTTTTCGATATTTATATTACCAAGTTTGTGCCATGGTCTTTTTGGAAAAAATCGGAAAACAAAGCCTTAAGAAAAACAATGGAATGGGTGGACGCCATCCTTTTCGCGTTGGTTGCGGTCTATTTTATCAATACATTTTTCTTTCAAAACTATCAAATTCCCACCTCGTCACTTGAAAAATCGTTGCTAGTGGGCGATTTCCTTGCAGTAAGCAAACTCAGCTACGGGCCACGCGCACCAATGACTCCGCTGTCGTTTCCGTTGGCGCAACACACCATGCCCATTGTGGGCGGAAAATCGTATATCGATAAACCGCAGTGGAAATACCGTCGGCTGAAAGGCTTTGGGAAAGTGAAACGAAACGATATTGTTGTGTTCAATTTTCCGGCAGGCGACACCGTGGCATTGAATATGCAAGGAGCCGATTTTTACACGTTAGCCAAGCACAACCCTTTGGGAAGCACCGGCATCCGATCGGATAAAAGAACGTATGGCGACATCGTTTTCCGTCCGGTTGACCGCCGGGAGAACTACGTGAAACGCTGCATCGGGCTTCCGGGCGAAACCATTGAGTTGAGGAACGACAGCGTTTACATCAACGGTTCACACATCCCCAACCCTCGCCTATCGCAACAAAATTACAGAATTCAAACCGATGGTTCCGTAATATCGGAAAGCGTTTTCAGAGAATTGGGCATCAGCAGAGAGGATTATTATTTTCAAGACAATTATGGACAGGTGGGCGTGCGCACGCAAGACTTAACCGAAGTGGACAGCGCCAATATGGCTCTTTTCGGACTGGAGCGACGCAATGGCGCAAACGGACGTATCTATTTCAACATTCCTATGACAGAGGAAATGGTGGAGAAAATGAAGGCGAAACCGTTTGTTTGGAACATCGTAAAAGAGAACGAACCGCCCGGATCGTCTTACTATTATCCTTTAAATTACGAAACCGGCTGGACACGCGACAACTTTGGCCCGCTATGGATTCCCAAAAAGGGTGAAACCGTTACTTTTGGTACCGATGTGGCTTATAAAGTGGCTGCTTATGAACGCTGTATTAAAAATTACGAAGGCAACGATTTCGCGTTTCGCGACGGAACCGTGTATATCAACGGACAGCCCGTGGATTCGTACACCTTTAAAATGGATTACTATTTTATGATGGGCGACAACCGTCACAATTCGCTCGATTCCCGCTCGTGGGGCTTTGTTCCCGAAGACCACATCGTGGGGCAACCTAGGTTGATTTGGTTGTCGTTGGAGAAAGACAGAAGTTGGTTCAACGGAAAAATCCGATGGAACCGCCTCTTTCGCAATGCCAATGTAAAAGCGTAACCCTTTATTTTGAGCCAATGGACACGGTAGTGCTTTCATCGTTATATCTTGCGCCAATACACTATTACAGCAAGATATTTCGATGCAAAAAAGCCATCATTGACGTTCACGAAAATTACCAAAAGCAATCGTATCGCAACCGATGCAACATTGTAAGCGCCAATGGCCTGATGCCGTTGAGTATTCCCGTAGAAAAATCGCAAACACCCAAATGCGTGGTAAAAGACATCCGCATTGCGAAGCA
This sequence comes from Bacteroidota bacterium, assembly GCA_023388315.1. Taxonomy (GTDB): domain Bacteria; phylum Bacteroidota; class Bacteroidia; order Bacteroidales; family Dysgonomonadaceae; genus JAEWGM01. The sequence goes on from JAEWGM010000019.1 coordinate 35,361, forward strand.
TGGTAATTGGCGGCATTTGCATTGGCAAGCCATTATATCGGCCTATAATTCCACGCCTTTTTTTGAATATTATGCCGATGAGTTACAACGATTTTATGAAAAACAACCCGTTTTTTTGGCCGATTTTAATCTTCATCTTCACCAATTAATCTGTCAATGGTTGCAGTTGGATGTGCCCACCGAGTTGTCATCGCGATATATTGACGAAATTGATGCGGAAACGGTGGACTTCAGAGAAATCATTCATCCCAAAAGAAACTGGAAAGCATTAGATACAGCATTCTCACCCAAACCATATTATCAGGTTTTTCGCAACAAAATGGCGTTTGTGGAAAACGCCAGCATCATTGATTTGTTGTTTAATATGGGAAATGAAAGCAGGTTGTATTTGTGAAACCCGGGT
>JAEWGM010000020.1 GCA_023388315.1 Bacteroidota bacterium
CTTCCGTCGGATATATATTTAACATTAAACGAAACGGAAAATGAACTGAAGGAAAATATTAAAATTTCCTTGGCAATCCGTTTGTATAAGTTAAAAAAACTGACGTTAGGAAAAGCCGCGCAGATAGCCGGACTGACACGATATGAGTTTGAAAACATTCTTGTTGAAAACGATGTTCCAATTTCAAATCTTACAGCTGAAGATGTGTTGGAAGACACTAGAAAGCTAAAGTGATATGAAAAACGGAATCGTTATTGCTGATGCGGGGCCAATCATTTCACTCGCCTTGATTGATAAACTCGAAATTCTCACCGAATTATTCGACGAAGTAAAAATACCAACCGCCGTTTGGCAAGAAGTTACCCAAGATGAGAGCAGGCCTTTTGTAACTAAAATTAAAAGCTATTTTAATGACAAAGTTTGTGAAATAAAGAGCTTTAACGAACTCACTTTTATTATGGATTATGGCGAATCCGAATCGGTTATTCTTTACAGAGAATTGAGCGCTAACTTCCTTCTGATTGATGATAAAAAAGCCCGCGATATTGCAGAAAACATGGGCATAAGATGTATCGGAACATTGGGATTACTTTCCGCGGCAAAAGACAAAAGTATACTTTCGGCATTGAGGCCCATTTTTACAGAACTCATACAAAACAAGCGATTCTATGCCATCGACTTACTAAATATGATCCTCAAGCAACATAATGAACAACCAATTTTCCCTCCTACGAAAGAAAAATTATAACAAAATAAAACAACATAACTATGGCAGAAGAAAAAAACATTAATTCCGAAAAACTCAAAGCGCTTCGCGCGGCGATGGACAAGATAGAAAAGACCTATGGCAAAGGCTCCATTATGAAAATGGGAGACGAAAAAGTGGAGGAAGTCGCCGTAATTCCCACCGGCTCCATCGGCTTGGACGTGGCACTGGGCGTTGGCGGATATCCGCGCGGACGCGTGATTGAAATTTACGGCCCCGAGTCATCTGGAAAAACCACGCTTGCCATTCACGCCATTGCCGAAGCGCAAAAGGCCGGCGGCGTTGCAGCATTCATCGATGCCGAACACGCTTTCGACCGGTTCTATGCGCAAAAACTGGGCGTAAACACCGACGACTTGCTTATTTCGCAACCCAGCAGCGGCGAAGAAGCCCTGGAAATTGCCGAACAACTCATTCGTTCTTCGGCTGTGGACATTGTGGTGGTGGACTCGGTAGCGGCCTTGACGCCCAAAAAAGAAATCGAAGGCGATATGGGAGATTCCAACGTGGGGCTGCAAGCGCGGTTAATGTCGCAAGCGCTGCGTAAACTCACCTCGGCCATCAGCAAAACCAACACCACGTGCATCTTTATCAACCAATTGCGTGAAAAAATCGGTGTAATGTTTGGCAACCCCGAAACAACTACCGGTGGTAACGCCCTGAAATTCTACTCATCCGTTCGATTGGATATTCGTGGAAACGGCACTCCCATTAAAGACGGAGACGAGCAAATTGGCAAACCCACACGCGTGCGCGTCGTGAAAAACAAAGTAGCGCCGCCATTCCGTAAAGCGGAATTTGATATTATGTACGGCGAAGGAATCTCTAAAATTGGCGAGATTATCGACTTAGGTTCCGATTTGGACATCATCAAAAAAAGCGGCTCGTGGTATAGTTACAAAGACACCCGCCTCGCGCAAGGCCGAGAAGCGGCTAAACAAGCAATTTTAGATAATCCGGAACTGGCCGAAGAACTGGAAAAACTTATTTTTCAGGCATTAAAAGAAAAACAATAAAAACAACACACCTTCTCTCTTCAATGGCAAAGAGAGAAGGTTTTTAAAATTCACACACCTTTCATTATTATCCAACACTACACTTGTTATGTTAACCCCATCAACAACTCATCAAGAACTGAAAAAAGACAAGAAGTATTTGGAATTGCTGGCAAAAAGTTTTCCGAATATTGCCGATGCAAGCACCGAAATCATCAATCTAGAAGCCATTTTGCATTTACCAAAGGGCACAGAGCACTTTTTGGCAGACATTCACGGAGAAGCCGAAGCATTTCAGCACGTGTTGAAAAACGCGTCGGGCAGCATTAAGCGAAAAGTGGAAGAAATATTTGGCCAAACTTTGCGCGAAAGCGAGAAGAAAGAACTTTGTACTCTTATCTATTACCCCAAAGAAAAACTACGGTTGATAAAAAAATCGGAACCAAAAATTCAAGATTGGTACGCCGTAACGCTCAATCAGTTGGTACGGGTGTTGCAAACCGTTACATTGAAATACACACGGTCGAAAGTGCGCAAGGCGCTACCGCCAAAATTTGAATACATTATTCAGGAATTGCTGCACGAATCGAGCATCAACCCGCATAAATCGGCCTATATCAGCGTTATTTTCGATAGTATTATCTCCACCGGACGCGCCGATGCGTTTATCATCGCCATGTGCGAATCCATTCAACGCTTGGTAATTGACCGCCTGCATCTTGTAGGCGATGTGTTCGACCGAGGAGACGGCGCTCACATCATCATGGACACGCTGATGGAATACCGCAACTTCGATTTTCAATGGGGCAACCACGACATTCTTTGGATGGGCGCCGCCGTGGGCAACAAAGCTTCCATGGCAAACGTCATTCGCATTGCCCTTCGTTATGCCAATCTTTCCACGCTTGAGGATGGCTACGGCATTAACTTGTTGCCCTTGGCACGCTTCGCGATGGATGTGTACGGCCATTCGCCCTGCAAATTATTTATGCCCAAACTTTGTTTCGACAATAAAACCTATGATGACAAATCGCTCGAGATGCTTAGTCAGATGCACAAAGCCATTGCTGTACTGCAATTTAAACTAGAGCATGAAATTATTTCTCGCCGCCCCGAATTTGAAATGGAAGATCGAAACCTCCTGCACCGCATCAACTTTGAGAAAGGCATTCTCACCCTTCCCGATGGTTCGGAGCACCCAATGAAAGACACCGATTTTCCCACCGTTGACCCGAAAGACCCGTATAAACTCACGCCCGAAGAAGAGGAGTTGATGGAAAAAATCACACACTCTTTCTTGCAAAGCGAGAAGCTGAAAAAACATTTAA
>JAEWGM010000005.1 GCA_023388315.1 Bacteroidota bacterium
GATATCTCAATTTACGCCACAAAAACTCAAAAATCACAGAAGAAATCTTGTTCTCTGCAAAAAACAAAAAACAGAACTGATGGTTTTGTCAATCCTGTTTTTTTTAAGAGAATTTCACGAATGTCCCCAGAAAGATACAATTCGTCAACAGCCTGTTGATGAATTGCAAAACATCCTTTTTAGAATATCTTGAGGACACCCCATCTGTATTTTTACTAAATGTTTTTAAATCCAGAACAAGCGATTTTTTACATTCAGAAAACACTTGCCAACAATTGGAGGAGGTCGGTGCTGTTAAATATGATTGATGCCGATTTTTATGAGGCACAAGGAAAAGCATTGACAAACTTTTCTCAAATCCCACCCGACACGCAGGAGGATCTTGCTCAACGAATAACAAATGAGGCATCTTTGATTTTCTGTCTACAACAGAAGGCTGTCGAAAAAAAAGAGTTGAAAATGCCTTAACCGAAAACATCACGAAGTTTTTATAGCAATTGAGAACTCACTCTACTAAACACAAGTCATCTTTCGGTCATTTTTAAAACAAAAAACGCTGTAAAATTCTCATTCTACAGCGTTTATTTGATTATCTGGAGCGGAAAATAAACTTCTCGTCTCTTTTCCTCAGAGCGGAAAACGAGACTCGAACTCGCGACCCCAACCTTGGCAAGGTTGTGCTCTACCAACTGAGCTATTTCCGCATATTTTATTATTTTACAACCTTGGCAAGGTTGTGCTCTAGTCCCGATGCATCGGGAAGCTATTTCCGCAGTTATATATTTTTGTTTGTTAGTCCCGACACTTCGGGAACTGCTTCCGCTATCATTTGATTTTGGACTGCAAAGATAACGGCTTTTTTTGAACTTTGGAAATTATTTTTCAAAAAATATCAATCCCGCGATGTCCGATAGGTATTTTTTATCCACTTCGTTGAAATGATGAAGAAATTCGCTGTCCACATCAAGTACGGCGGCTACTTTACCGTTATGGAAAATAGGAACCACAATTTCTGACTTGGAGTGTGCGCTGCAAGCGATATGTCCCGGAAATTTATCCACATCGGGAACGATAATCGTTTGTTTTTTTTCCCACGCCGTTCCGCAAACACCTTTTCCAAAGGAAATGCGTGTGCAGGCAACCGGGCCTTGAAACGGGCCAAGCACTAATTGATTGTCTCTCACAATATAAAATCCTACCCAAAAAAAGCCAAAGACTTCTTTCAACGCCGCCGCGACATTCGCCATATTGGCTATCACATCGGTTTCGGCTTCCAGCAACGATTGTAGTTGCGGCAACAACGCTTCGTATTTCTCTTCTTTGGAACTTTCGCTTGATACGATAATTTCTTCCGCCATGGTTTATCCAATTAAAAATCGCACTGCCGATAGCACGGCAGCGCGATTTAATTCATATGTCAACTGTTTTTTAACGAGTTTGCTCTTGAGCTTCTTTAATCATTTTCGCGTTAGGAAGAATGTAAACTTCCACGCGGCGGTTTTGAGCTCTTCCGCTTACAGTGCTGTTATCAGCCACGGGTTGCGTTGAACCAAACCCTTGAGAAGCCATGCGGTTTCCTGAAATACCTTTGGAAACGAGGTAGTTGTAAACCGATTCTGCACGGCGCTGAGACAACGGATTGTTGATAGCGTCGCTACCGGTGCTGTCGGTGTGGCCGTAAATTTTCACATCGGTGTCGGGGTTATTTTGCAACGAAGTGGCAAATTTATCCAACGATGCGCGTGACGCGGTATTCAATGTGCTTGAATTAGTAGCAAACAAAATTCCTGATTCAAAAGTAACTTTAATTGCTTCGCCTTCGTTAATTTTTTCTACTTGTGCACCTTCAATTTGTTCCAATTCGGCAGCTTGTTTGTCCATTTTGTTGCCAATGATAGCTCCGGCAGTACCACCAAGAACAGCGCCAATTCCTGCGCCAATGGCTGCTCCACGTCCACCTCCGGCAACCGCGCCTACTCCGGCACCCACAGCGGCACCTGCTCCGGCGCCAATTCCGCCGCCTTTAACCGTATTACTTGCTCCACAACTTGATAATACCATTGCACCTCCTAAAAGGGCAATAGCCAATAATTTTGATACTTGTTTCATAGTTAGTTTCAATTTTTAAATAAATAACTTAGTTGGTTTTAATTTAATATTGTATAATCAAATCTACTCTTCAAAAAGATTTAACGTGTCGCAATAGGCCAATTCTCCGGCAACAATTGCTTCAATTTCTTCATCGGTGTATTCTCTCACATCGTCTTTGCGCGCGTTTTTGAGCACGAAATCCAACAGCTCGTCCTCATCAATCTCCACTTCGGTGTCGTCGTTTTCTTCCAGAAATCCTTTTTCCTCATAAAATTCGTAGATTAAATCGACAATGTAGTTCACCTCATCGGTAGAAAATTCACCTTTCATTTCTTCAGGTAAGTGATTTTGGATAAATCTTACAGACTCATCTTCATCATATTCAAGCGATTTGTTTTCTTCATTCATATCAAAAAAACTTTTTTCGTAATAAATTAACTCTTGTTTAAAATATGATTCTTGTTAATCCTATTTTATTCAATTAAACAATTAAAAAAAAAATAAGTTCACAGGTTTCTCGCGTGTGAAAGTTGGGTGCGACGTTTTGAAGCAAATTATGGGGATAAATAGGGCATTTTTGGGGTTACCTACGTTCTATTCGCGGGGAAAAACTATATTTGCATTCGGAAACTAAAAAAACATACAATGTTATGCAAGTAAACACAAAAAGGCTACGCAAAAAAGAACTGATTGAGTTTGTACGGATGCTCATTGCCGAAAGTACAGAAAATATAGGCGCTCCGATTACCGACCCCATTTCATTGAAATACATTGAGACAATGCAAAACGAGGCTGCGGAATTGGAAAAAGCAAGTCAAAAAATTGATTCTGATGAGAAAAACCAGCAATTAATTGAGGCAGACAGGGTGCGCGACCGCGCGTTATCGGTTTTCAGGAGGTTGATGCAAGTGTATGAGCTGAGTGAAGACCAGTCGCCCGAAGCCATTGCCTATGAATTCCTGAACGCGTTGTGGATGAAAAAATACGATCCGCTCCCCTACCTTAGTTTAGCCGTGGAAACGGAAGGAATTGACGATTTACTTTTCGATTTACGCACGGAAAAATATGCCAACCATCTGACTACTTTAAACTTGGAGGAATCTGTGGCAAAGATTAAAGAGGCCAACGAGGCGTTTAAAACGGTGTATGGTGAGAATCCGGAAGAGAATGAGATAAAACCCACTTTCGATGCTCGCATTTTAAAAACGGAACTGATGGACACCATAAAACAATACATTGATTATATAAAAGTGACTTCGGAAACATCGGACAATAAAGAGGCGATGCAGCTATACAAAGTCATTCTTTCCACGGTGAGCAAGTTTAACGAACAGTTGGCTCAACGGCACTCTGGGGGTATTGTTGATGAAGGTGAATAAACAAATTACCGCGTTTGGACGATGACTGGCCTAACGGATTTTTTTACATCGTCGCACATAAAAAAATTATCCCAATAACAAAAAAACCGAAAACGGACGTTCTCGGTTTTTTTGTATCTAATGGGAAAATATTATCTTCTATAATTCCTTTTAGCTGTCGCTTTGGCTCTTTCGCGCGCTTGTTTTTCCTGCATTTTCTGCGCTTCAGCTAAACGCGCCATAAAACCCGATTGTTTGCGCGGTTTCTTTTTATTGGCTTCCAGTTCTGCCAACAATTTTTCCTCATCCACAAACTTCTTAAATGAGAAAGTGATTAATATGGTAATCAGCGTAGAAAGGAAATAGTAATAGTTCAAGCCCGCGGGATACGAGTTTAGGAAGAAAAACATAAATACGGACATAAAAATGGGCATATGCTTCATTCCTGCCATGGATTGCTGGCCGGTATCGGCAGCAGCCATTGTGTGACGTGTGTACACCACGTTTACGATGGTCATCAACAAACAGAATAAGCTGATATGATTACCTAAGAACCTGGAGATAAAGGGAATATTTCCTTCCCACGAAATGATGGAGTCAAAGGTAGATAAATCTTCTGCCCAAAGGAAGCTCTCGCCACGCAACTCAATAGCCGACGGGAAAAAGAAGAACAGCGCCAACAACACCGGCATTTGAATGAGCTGCGGCAAACATCCACTCATGGGGCTTACGCCCACTTTGTTGTAAAGTTCCATGGTGGCTTGCTGGCGTTTCATCATCATTTCGCGGTCTTGCCCCGGATATTTCTCTTCCAGCGCTTTTATCTGTGGGCGCAACACCCGCATTTTTGCCGACGATTTAAACGATTTGAACGTAAGCGGAGAAACAATTATTTTCACCATCAAAGTGAGGATGAGAATGATTAACCCCATATTCCAATTCAGGGAAAGGAAGAAGTTAAACACGGGAATAACAAACCACTTGTTAATCCAACTCAACCACCTATAACCCAAGTACACCAACTCCTGCAAGTCTAACTTATCGGAACTGTCCGCTACGTTTTGATCATACGCCTTGAGCGTTTTGTAATGCACCGGGCCGAAATAATAGTTAAAACCGGCGGTAATTAAATCCTCATCGGCGCTCATGGTGATGGGCATCCACGCTTCGGCTTTGTATTCTTTTAAATACTCTTCGCTTTGAAGCACGGTGGACGATAAAATGGCGTTGTTGAACGGTTTGTCGCCAATAACCACGGCAGAGAAAAATTGGTCTTTAAACGCGAACCATTTCAGTGGTTCGGTAAGTTCTTTTTTATCGGTTTTAGACTCGCTCATCCGCTGCACATCTTGTTTGTCGTATTTATAATGGATGCGTGAAAAGCGGTTTTCAAAGTTTCTTCCTTTTTCTTGACGGCGAAGTTTTTGTTCCCAATTCATTTTAAAGTTGGTGAGGCTCTCCGGGTGCAGGCCGTTGCGCATTCCCGAAACGCGAATATCGAAATTCATCATATATTCATCGGCCGGAAGCGTGTAAACAAAGTCAATATACTGGTTGCCACCGCTTTGCAAACGCATCGTTACCGACCTGCCATCGGCAGAAGTGATGGGTGTAAACACCTGATCTTCTGTGGAAAGACGCACACTGTTCCGATTGTAAAGTTCTAGGTTGAAACGGGCTTCATCGCCTTCAAACAAGAAAAGGCTATCGCCGTTGTATCGCAATCGGTCTTTTATTTGCACGGAATAAACGGCTCCGCCTTGTGGGTTTAACACAACTCTCACATGCTCGTTTTCCAGCACGGGCATATCGCTGCTTTCCGCGATAGACATACCGGTTCCTAAAGAATCCGTCGGTGCGGCTTGCACCGTGGAATCAGTGTCTGCCGTTAAAGAGTCTGTCAACGCGGTGGCGGGTTGTCCCACACCGAAAAATTCAGCTACCGTATTTTGTTGCTGCGTGAGAGAAACCTCACTCTTGGTGGTTTGCTGCTGTGCCGCCCTCTCGGCGCGTTGTGTTTCCACCAATTCCAGCGAATCGCGCAAACGCTTTTGTTGAGCCAATTGCTCTTGCGTTGGGCGATTATAAATTGAAAATCCAATAATAATTGCTGCAATTAAAAGCAGCCCGGTGATTGTATTCTTATCCATTTCTACATTAGCTCATCGCCTTTGTGATTCGGCTGTTGCTTTTTATTCTGTTTTATTGCTTGTCAAACGCAAGTTTATTTCTACTTTTTAGTTTCTTTTTTCGATTCAGAAGCGGCTTTCATAAAGCTCATAAACAACGGATTGGGCGAAATAACCGTGCTGTTGTATTCCGGATGGAACTGTACACCCATATACCAACGTAACTCCGGAACCTCCACAATTTCAACCAGATTGGAGTCGGGATTTATGCCCGTGCACTTCATTCCGGCCGCTTCAAAACGATCTTTGTAATCGTTGTTGAACTCGTATCTATGTCTGTGTCTTTCCTGAATCTTCGTTTTTCCATACGCGGCATATGCCAACGATCCTTTTTTAATGGCGCAGTCATATGCGCCCAACCGCATGGAGGCGCCCATGTTAGTGATGTTTTTTTGCGCATCCATTAAATCGATGACTTTGTCTTTGGCTTTTGGGTCCATTTCAGAGGAATTGGCATCGTCCATTTTTAGAACGTTTTGCGCAAATTCAATCACCATGCACTGCATTCCCAAGCAAATGCCAAAAGTAGGAATGTTGTTTGTGCGGGCGTATTGCAGCGCGAGAAATTTTCCTTCGATGCCTCGTTGTCCAAAACCCGGTGCAATAACTATGCCATCGGCATTTTTAAGTGTCTCTGCCACATTGTCCGCATTTATTTTCTCGGAATGGCAAATATCAAGGCAAAGTTTGCGGTCGTTGTAGATGGCCGCTTGCGATAAGGCTTCGGTAATGGATTTATACGCGTCGGGCAGCTCGGCATATTTGCCCACCAGTTTGATGCGGACTTCTTTTTTGGCGTCTTTTCTTTTCTTTAAAAAAGCATTCCAAGGCTCCAATTTAGGCTTATTGCCGAGCGGCATATTCAGTTTGCGAAGCACCACTTCATCCATTCCCTGTTTTTGCATCATCACGGGTACTTCGTAAATGGTGGAAACATCAATAGACTGCATTACAGCACCTTGCTCCACGTTACAAAACAATGCCACTTTGTCGAGAATTTCCTTGTTCAACTTCCGGTCGGTGCGCAACACCAACATATCGGGTTGAATACCCAACGATTGAAGCTCTTTTACAGAGTGTTGCGTGGGTTTTGTTTTTACCTCGCCCGCCGCGGCAATGTAGGGCACAAATGTAAGGTGCAAACAAAAACAGTTTCGCCCCAGCTCCCAACGAAGTTGCCGAACAGCTTCCAAAAAAGGCGTAGACTCAATGTCACCCACCGTTCCGCCAATTTCGGTAATCACAAAATCGAATTTGTTTCTCACGCCCAATTGCTTTACGTTGCGTTTAATTTCGTCGGTGATATGCGGAATTACCTGCACGGTTTTCCCCAAATAATCGCCACGGCGCTCTTTTTGAATGACATTTTGATAAATTCGCCCGGTGGTAATGTTGTTGTCTTTGGTGGTTTGAATGTTGAGGAAACGTTCATAATGGCCCAAATCCAAATCGGCTTCGTGCCCATCAACGGTCACAAAACATTCGCCGTGTTCATACGGATTGAGCGTGCCCGGATCCACATTGATATAAGGATCAAACTTTTGAATGGTTACTTTATAGCCTCTCGCCTGCAATAATTTGCCCAACGATGAAGCAATAATTCCTTTTCCCAAAGAGGAAACTACGCCTCCAGTAACGAAAATGTACTTTGTATCAGCCACGACAGTGAAGTATTTTTATCTTTGATTTTTTAAAGGCACAAAGGTACAAAAAAAAGAGCAATGCGCAGGCTGATGAGGGAGAAAAAACTTTGGATGGGTGAGAAGGGGCTTTGGACGAAGGGCATTGAGTATTGAGCGGTGAGCGGTGAGCAAAGTCGTCTCATGCAAAAATCATTTCTCTTCAAACATTTCGCGGCCCTCTTCATACGCGTTATTGCCATGGCAATCAATGGCGACAATAACGGGTAACTCTTTCACAGTAAGTTTTCTGATGGCTTCGGTGCCGAGTTCTTCAAAAGCGATTACTTCGGCACTTTCCACGCAGCGCGCCATCAAAGCGGCAGCGCCACCAATGGCGGCGAAAAAGACGCCTGTATGTTCTATGATGGCATCCACCACTTCTTTGTTTCGCAAGCCTTTGCCAATCATCACTTTGAGGCCTTCTTTTATTAAACGTGGAGAATAGGCATCCATCCTGCCGGCAGTGGTGGGCCCCACAGAACCGATGGGCCTTCCCGGCTTGGCAGGCGCGGGCCCCGCGTAATAAACCGCTTGCCCGGCAAAATCGAACGGCATTGCCCTACCCTCTTCCAGCATCTCGAAAAGACGTTTGTGCGCGGCGTCGCGCGCGGTGTAAATGGTTCCCGAAATATACACCATATCTCCCGCTTTAAGGGAGCGGATCATTTCATCGGTAAAAGGTGCTTGAAGTATTTTTTTTTCTGCCATAATGTTGAATTATTTTTAATTTACAGGCTTCCTTCGGCGTGGCGCGTGGCGTGGCATCCGATATTTACCGAAATGGGCAATCCGGCGATGTGCGTGGCATTATCGAGAATATGCACGGCAAGGGCGGTGGTGGTGCCGCCAAATCCAGCAGGGCCGATGCCCAATTTATTAATCGACTCCAACAATTCTTGCTCCAATTGGGCAAGGTGTCTCTTTTGGCTCACCGACCCCACGGGACGAAGCAAGGCTTTTTTGCTTAAATAGGCCGCACGCTCCATTGTTCCGCCAATGCCAACGCCCACGATAATGGGCGGACATGGGTTTGCGCCAGCAGCAGACACCGTATCAATCACAAACTTCTTAATGCCTTCCACTCCTTCGCTGGGGGTGAGCATTTTAAGCGCGCTTTTGTTTTCGCTGCCAAAACCTTTTGGTGAAACGGTGATGTGGAAGGCGTCGCCCGGCACCATTTCGTAATGGATCACAGCGGGCGTGTTATCGTTGGTGTTTACCCTATTGATGGGGTCGTTCACCACCGATTTCCGCAAATATCCTTTTTCGTATCCACGGCGGACGCCTTCGTTGATGGCATCTTCGATAAAGCCGTCAGTAATACGAACTTCCTGTCCGAGAGTGATAAAAACCACCGTCATTCCCGTATCCTGGCAAATGGGGCTTTTTTCATCACGCGCGATGCGCGCATTTTCGATGAGTGTGCCCAGGATTTCTTTTCCCAACGGCGATTTTTCTGTTTGCAAACAGCTTTTGAATCGGGTTTCGATGTCTTCGGTTAAAAAGCAACACGCTTCTATGCAAAGTTTTTCCACCAAATCGGTTATGTGTGATGCGCGAATTTCTCTCATTACGGATACATTCTTTTAAGGAAATAATAGGTATTTCTGTTTTCTAAATTGCTTAAATTGCCGTCCACCACGCCAATAAGCGCCGAGTGGTTGTCTTTTCTGTCTTTCACAAACCGTTTCAACAAATCGAATTGCTCAATTTCAGATGTATTGCTTACGTGGAAGCGCGCGCCATCGCAAGGAATTATTTTATCGCCCATTTTGATGTGGTCTTCATCGTAATACGAAACATCCAGGTTTTCAGCAATTTTAGCTTTCGACAACTCGGTTAATTTCTCAAAGTCGATAACGGGCTCCTGCGGAAATTTCAACGCGAAACCGTTCCTGATATCGGAACTGTAATAGCAATTATCGCACACGTTGAAATGTTCTTTCAACACCTGCATAACTACCTCTTCCGCTGTGTGTGCCATTTTTCGATACTTCAACGATTGATGCACAATCTCATAAATACTCTGCGGGATGGGGCCAAAAATACTGGGCCGCGTAACGATAATTTCCTCACCCACACCGATAATAACATCGGCATTTCGCCCCAGCGCGGGATAAATCAAGTTGAAGTGTTCAATCACCACACGCCGCTTACGCGAGAGGATAAGATTTACATAATCCACAATCTCATACATCTGCATAAACGCCATCTGGAAACGGATATCAAGGTGATAACAAGCCGCTTCGGGCAAATCGTCGAACGCCGAGCGCACCTGCATTATTTTGGCGGGATGAATGGCATCGTCGTCATTGGAAAGCTCCAAACCGGGAAACATTCCTTTGATAAGCGACGATTTCCCAGACCCTGCATCGCCCACGATGCCCACAAGACGGTCGTCGTAAGACAAGTGACGGTGCGATATCTGCTCTCCGAGAAACATCAAACGTTCTCTGCCTCGCGGCGCATAATATTGCGACGACACCATATATTCCTGAATGAGGTTGCGCATAGTTTTTTGGTTTTTTGTGGTTAGTGTTTGCTTCTTCGCTCAATGCTCACGCAAAAGCGCCTCTAACGTCTAACAGTCTAACATCTAATAATTTAAAAATCAAAGTTCAAACGTAAACGCCATCAATGGCGCGTGTTGTTGTGCTCCGTACACATCGGTTTCGCCTAAGGAGCCCGATGGCAGCGGGCGCACAATGGTGGCTTTCACCGCTTTTGCCGGATCGAAATACACCAAGCTAAACACATCGGTTTCTGGCACCTGGTAGAGCTCTGCGATAACTTTTTCGTTAATCACGCGCGCGGCTTTCACCTTTTCATACATATCAAAGTCCTTGAAAATAACATCGAACGTAAGTTCATAAGGGCCTGAGTTTTTGCTTCGGATAACGGAAGCTACGTCTGGTAAATTATATTTCATTTTTGGATGGGATTTGATTGAATTGAGTGAGATTGAAGGAGATCGAAGGAGATTGAATCACTAGCTGCAACATCAATCTTTCACCAATCTTTTTTCAATCTCTCATCAATCCGTTAAAACTGAATGTATTCTATCGGGAAAAGCGTTTCCGGGTTATCCACTTTCATTAAATGATACACGTTGAATTCATATACTTCACCCATTTTGCAATCGGATGGCGAGAATGGGAACGCAAGGTTTCCGGCGGTGGAAATGCGGCCTTCATAACCGAAATGCAGCATCGTACTGCGAGCAAAACTGCAAATGGTGTCGGCTTGCTCTTGCGTATCGGCAACGGCTTCGATAATGATCAGCAATTCATTGCCGGTGGCGTCTTGCACATTATCAAACATAGCCATTACGCCGTTTTTGCCGTAGATTTTAAAATCGAGGAAGAAATCGGTAATGCCGTATGTTTCAAAGTTATTTTGTACTCGTTCTTTTACGCTTTGAATAACGCTGTCGATTTTGGAAATCATAATCGGGTCTTTCACGCCCGCACACGAAATGGTGCGATAGCCCACTTTGCGAACGCCTTCCAGTTTAACAAAATATTCCTCCGTAGGAACAAATTTGCTGCCCGAAACACGTACTTTGTTATCATCTATTTGCTCAAATTTGGTTTCGTGCAAATTGATGGCGCCGCCCGGCCCCGGCAACACGTACGGATTGGTTTTTTCGTACAGCGTGTGCGCGGCTACTGATAAGGTGGTGCATTTGCGCAATGGCGACAACGGCTCCAACACGAAGCAATCTTCCCGTAAATAGCCGAACATGCAATCGCTTCCGCTTCCGGGCAATGCCGCGATGGCAGCGCACTCCAATATTTTACCCAAGTGAATGGCAAGCCCTTTGTTGAAGCCTTCTTTAATGGCCAAAGCCGAGAATACCGACGGGTCGTAAGAACGGCCGGCAACAATGACATCCGCGCCATTGTTTAACGCTTCAATAAACGGTTCTTCACCCATTTGCGCCACAATGTGCGCCGATTCGTCCACATCGGATTCCGATATTTCTTTTGCCGGAAACAAAGGCGTAATATATCCTTTGCGAAGGTTTTCTTTCACAAACTCATTATCGAACTCCGATTGAATGACGGCCAGTTTAAATTTCAGGTTTTTCTCTTTGGCAATTTCTTTCACAATTTCCACGTTCCAATCTACGTGTGGCCGAGCGCCGCATCCACCCGCCGTACCGATAATAACCGGAATTTGGGCTTCCAAAGCGGCCGGAATCATAATTTCGAGGTCGCGTTTCACCGAGTTGCGGTCTGTAAACGATTTTCCCGCGCCCAAATAATAAGGGCCCGGATCGGTTGAACCCGCGTCAACGGCAATGACGTGCGGTTTGCGTTTCATCCCCTCTACAAAAGATTCCATAGGGAAACCGTATCCCAAAATGGCGGTTGGGGAAAGTATTCTTAGTTCGTTACCCCCCAACCCCCTAAAGGGGGCTTTTGCGGGCTGTGAATTATTTTTGGTTGTGTTCATAGTTATAATTTTATATTTTTATTTCGAATATGCGTATCTCTAATCCAGTACAGTTTGGAATTGCAAATCACAACTCCCAAAGCTCCCCTTTAGGGGCTGGGGGTATATGTATTCTTCTTTTCACCTCTTCCGTTATTTCTTCAACAACTTTTTCCGTATCTAAAAATACCCGTTCGTTGCTAAAACGCAAAACTTTTAAACCAAAATTTTCCAACTCTTTATCTCTCTGCATATCATATTGGAATTGTTGCGGTAGTAGATGATAACCGCCGTCAATTTCAATGATCAACTTGGCTTGATGACAATAAAAATCAGCAACAAAATAAAAAATGGGATGTTGTCTTTTAAAACGTACATTCTGTATTTTATTCCCACTCAAATAATTCCATAAATAACTTTCGGCTTCTGTTGGATTATTTCGTAATTTTTTAGCAAATTCAAATAAAATCGGCACAGCTCCGAAAAACATATTTTTGTTGTCTGAATTCACAACGCTTTGTTTCTGTCAGAAAATTTAATCATCCTTGGCTCTCAAAGTCCCCTTTAGGGGATTTAGGGGTTGCCAATAGCTAAGATGCGACTCATCTCATTAAACACAATCATATAACCCTCATCCACACCCATACCGGGTTTGGCAAGCAGTTGGTCGGGCGAGGTTGCCATAGCAATGTGCGCGCATATTTCGGCAGAGCGGTTGGTTTCGTTACACGTTCCGCCCAAGTAAGCGCCCATGCCGTTTTCTTTGCAATACAAAACCGCTTCGATGGAGTTGTTGATGCCTCCCAAATCGGGCGTTTTAATTTGTGCCATATGTCCGGCTTTGTGCTGTGTGAAATCCTTGATGTCTTCCAACGTGTTGCACCATTCATCAGCTACAATTTCGGCAGGGATGTTTTTTGCCTCCATTATTTGCCTAATAATCATTAACGCTTCTATTTGCGATTGCTTATTGCCCATATCCACAGGGCCTTCCACGCGAAGATGGAATGGTTTTGCGAGTTCCGCCAATTCGCCGATGTATGTGGCAATCGCTTCAAAATCGTTGTCAAAAACAATGCCCAGCGTGCCGTACACATCTATATGGATAACAGGCTGATAATCATCGGTTGGTTTCAACTTCAGAATGCGGTTGCGCAACCAAGAGATGTATTCCTTAATTTTTTCACCGTTCAACCCCACTTTGGTTTCTACGTGGTTAAACAATGCGTGCGGCAAAACGTTTGCGCCTTTCATAATCATTTTGTCGGCATTAAGGTAACGGTCGTCACCCGATTGCGAAAAAATGGGAATTAAATCCGCAGCGATGTCCGTTCCGTATTCTTCGGCAATTACCTGTGCCATTAATTTCGACTGGCTTTTAGCCACCGCGTCCAAGCACGCTTGGGTTACGCCGTAGCGAATGGCAGTGTGGTATTTTTTGCCTTCGGCGTCGGTTTTTTTATCGATGATATCGGCAAGTTCCCGAAAAGTGGTGATTTCTTTTCCCACATACAACGGGGCGATTTCGTTTTCAATAACGGGAATAAAGTTTTCCGCCAAAAACAGCGGGTCGCGGCCTCCCGCGCCGGAATATTGCACCGCGGCACAATCTCCGTGAGCGTATGCTCCGTTTTCGAGAACGAAGATTACCGAAATGGACTCACCTGCTTGTCTCACAGAGGTGAAACCTTCTGTTACGGGCTCACCGATATAGAAAGCGCCATCGTTTTTCGCGCCACTTTTTATGGCTTTTTGGTCGTCGAAATAAAACCCTGTTTTACCCGGCGCACACACTATTTTTTTTATTTTCATAAACTATGTAGATTTAAATTCATTTTTTATTTATCATCTTGACAAAAGCCTGAAAGGCTTATTTATTTTAGCCCAACGTGTAACGTTGGGTGGTGAAGTTCATCACCAAGTAAGCCCTGAAAGGGCGAAATATCAAAGAATTAAAACGTCCTTACAGGACTTTGGGAAAATGGTTCAATTCAACCCAACGTTTCACGTTGGGCTGAATTAAACTCGGGCTTTCAGCCCTAAATTCATACTGTATTCGTCCTATTTTAACGGTATTAATCGTTCGACACTTTTTTGGGCCTGCCCACAAGGAATCCTTTGCCGATGGCATACACATCGTCTATCACCATTTGGAAACTTACAGGGCGTTTTTCGTACGCGCCTCGCTCTTCAAGTTTTTGTTTATGAAATTCAATTAAGTCATTCGTAAAAGGCAAATTACCAATATTCAACAAACGAATTGACCCGGTATTGTCGCGCGCCGGCATCGCTTTACCAATATTGAATTTACTGGGCGCAAACGGAATATCCAGCACACCTGCCTGAAAAGCAGCGATGGTGCCCACAGCATAATCATCGTTACCTAATTCCTTCACTTTGTTCAAGATGCAACGCATTTCTTCCATTATGATTTCGCTTTCCATCACCACCGCCGGAATGCTCCGGAAATCTTGGTCTTTCAACATAGAGATAAGCTGCTTGCTGGCTCTCAACCCCGCGGCATTGGCCTCTTTTGTGGGAACACCCATAGCTTCGTGCGGCGTTTTCACAATTACTTTGGTGGCTTTTGCCAACGCGGCAGCAGCTGCACCCCACGAGATAACGCCAAACGATTTGGATTCATCTTGCGGAAAACCACCCATCCATTGATGGAAAACGGTGGTAACACGCACATCGTTAAACCCGTAGGTGTCTAAATACTCTCTTGTGAGGATATTTAAAGAGCGAATGGCGGCAACATCTTGAATAATATTTCCGCATTGTCCGTAGCCCACCGTAATGTCTTTCACGCCTTGCGTAGCGGCAAGTAGCGCTTCAATAATAGCCACCGAGTTTGAAATACACGGCGGAATGAGCGTCCCGGTGAGCGGCCCAAACGGTTCGCGATTAATGGAAACGCCGGCTTCTTCATACATTCCCACCAAACGGTCGGCGTATTGCCAGTGAGCGATGGTTTTTTCGAGAGAATGGTTCTTGGAATAAGGAATGTTGTAAGAAATTCCACCGCCTTCATACGATGTGAATCCACCCGCGATAGAAATCTCGGTCAGCAAACGTGCGTCAGGCGTACCGTGGCGTACCTGCACCGGGCTTTTAAGCGATGAAACCACTTCGCGGCAAATATCCACACCGTAATTCACAATGGGAAAACCGTTTAACATGGAGCGGCCCGTTTCTTTACTTTTCTCAATGCCCAATTCCGCTTCGTTGTATCGGTTGAGCCTTGTGTAGCTGTCAACAGTGGTGGGCAGTAAATCGGCTTCGCCTTCTTCTTCCAAAAAGCGCAACAACTCAATATGCGCTTGATGCAATGCAACACCCGCGCGCGGCTGAATGAGCGTTGTGTTTTCTTCCACGGCTTTGGCTAATTTTGTTCCGAATCTTCTTTCTTCGGGAATCGATTTTTGATAGGCAACGGCTTCATCGAAATTGACATTTTTCCCGGTGGGCCATTGCGTTAAGACTTCTTCGCGCTCTGCAAAGAAAACGTCGTTTGACAATTTTTTGTTACTGATTTCCATTTGGTTTTGAAATTATGCAAGGGTTATTTCTTTTTTCATTATTCTTAAGGCCGCTTCGGGTTCTACGCTGCTAATCAAACCCATGGAAGCTAATATGTATTTTTTGTCAATATAAAATTCCGGATTTCTCGGTTTGGCAAAATTGAAAACGTTTTTCTCGGCTTTGGCTCCTTCCAGCATCGTTTGCGGATGACTGCTGTTGATGATGATGCCACCTGTTCCGATTAAAAACTTCACGTTGGTTAAATCTTTTCCGGTGAGCGTAAACATTTGCCCGAAAGGCGTGTACACGGATTCAAAAATACCGCAATGGCGCTCAAATGCTATTTTGATGGCGTTGCGGGCGATGCCTTCTTCAATTTTCTGCTCCACGCTGTTTTCTGCCGCCAATGAATCGGGATTCGCTATGCACGAGGCAACCCAGTTTGTAATCACCTCTTTGTCAACGGACAATTCCTCGGCGAAAGCATCCACGTCCATTTCTTCCACCAACGAAGTTAAACTGTAGCGCATTCCCAAATCGCCTTCCACCGTGCGTTTGGCAAAAGGCTCGGGAAAACCTTTTGTCATGCTGTTTTCGATGGTGGGCAAGCCGTATGCCATGGAATACACATCAGTGGTTGCCCCGCCGATATCCACCGTCATTAAATCGCCCCAACCTTCGGTTGTTTTTGTTCCTTTGCTCAGCAATTCACACGCGTTGAGCACCGCCAGGGGCGTGGGGATAATTTCGTTGTCGGACATTTCGCTAACGGCGTGCAAGCCTTTCGCGTCCACAATGCGACTGATAAACAGCTCCCTGATTT
Organism: Bacteroidota bacterium; assembly: GCA_023388315.1. GTDB lineage: Bacteria > Bacteroidota > Bacteroidia > Bacteroidales > Dysgonomonadaceae > JAEWGM01. Next base: position 16,106 of record JAEWGM010000005.1, read on the forward strand.
TTTGCTTGGCCGGTTCAATATTGAGCTGGTTGAATTCGGGCATCACGTTTTCCGTAATCACATAATTTTTGCCCGACGCGGCAAATATTTCATCCAATTCGTGCGACGCGCTTTTGTTTCCGGCGCAAATCACGGAAAAATTGTGGGCAATTGCACACAGCCTTTTCGCGTTGGCTATAATCACTTCTTTGTTTCCGCCGTTCGTGCCACCACACAACAACACCAAATCGGGTTGAATAGCGTGAATTTCTTCTTGTTCCGCTTTGGAAATCTCAAACGAATATGTTTTCATCACCTTCGCTCCCGCGCTGGATGCCGCCATCTTGGCCGCTTTTGCCGTCAGCTCGGGCACTAGGCCAAGCGCCACCATTTTCAGGCCGCCGGCCGCGCTGCTGCAACACAAAAGCTTATCGTAATGGAAACGCCCGATTTGTTTTTCGAGCTTGTGCAAGGCCACATTAAACCCGTCTTTCACATTCGTACCAATGGTGGTGAACGCGGAAGCAGTGCCCAGGATTTCTTCTTTTTGGGAATCTATCGCGGTTAACTTGGTGTATGTACTGCCAAAATCGGCAGTAAGGTATTTCATAATTCGTTAAGAACCCAGTAGTTCGTGTAAATCGGAAATAGTTGTTTCAACAGTTGTGCCGGGAGGATAAGCGCGGGTAAAACCCATCTCGAGGAATCGTTTTTCAACGTCTTCGAAGTTTTGTTTTCCCACCACCAGATTGCCTCCGGCCAGCAAGGGAATGTCTTTCAAACCGGCTTCGTTGCATTTATCACGAAAACCGAGACAGTCCATCTCTCCGTGTCCGTACAAAGATGATACAACAATGGCATCGGCATTGGTCTCCAAAGCAGCTTGAATATACTCCTCCTGCGAAACCATCACGCCAAGGTTAATTACCTTAAAACCGGCCTGTTCCAACGCATAAGCAAGGATCTTGTTGCCCACCGCATGCACGTCTGCGCCAATGACTCCGGTTACAATAGTTTTTTCTGACATATACATAAATTTAAAGTTAGTGCAAAAGTAGCTACTTTACTGATAACAACAAAGAATTGTAGCCAATTAAATATATTAATTTGAAAGTTTTTTTACCGAACCAGCAGAGAAAAGACAACCAGCCATTTACAAATTGAAAGTTTAGATAAGAGATTTGATACGATATTTTGTACCAAGAAGCCAAATAACACTATCTATTGGTTAAAATCGGGATTTTACGATAAGTTATAATTCAAGCGAAGAATGACGACGGCGCACGTAGAGACGTTGCATGCAACGTCTCTACTGAAACGCATTGTATGTGTTTTTAATCCGAAGCGATTGAAAAAAATGCTTGAAATTTTTCCTTTTATCCTTATCTTTACGGAAAAAATTAAACCTTACGTGTTCATTCAACTCAAAAGAATATGAAAAATTTATTTCTCTTTTGTTCCTTATTATTCACTTGCCCGATTGTTTTCGGCCAAGGCGAAACGATTTATACACCCGAAGACAAGGTTGTTTTCGAAAAATACACGGAATACATTCAAGAATACAGACAACAATCCTTGGAAACCGTGTTGGAAAAAACGGCTGAATTCTTTTTAGGCGCGCCTTACGTAGCGCATACGCTGGAAGTATCGGATAAAGAGCAGTTAGTGATTAATTTACGCGAATTTGATTGCGTAACCTACATTGAAACCGTTATCGCCTTAGCTCAAACCGCGAAATCCAATGTTCTTTCCTTTGATGCATTTGCCAACGAACTGGAATATATCCGTTACTGGACCGCTATTGAAAATTACGCTTCGCGTTTGCATTACACATCGGACTGGGTATGGCAAAACGAACTTAAAGGCATAGTAAAAAACCTGTCAAAAGCCTTGGGAGGCGTGAAAGAAACCAAAGAAATCCGGTTTATGTCATCGCATCGGTCGGCTTACAAACAACTGAAATCGGACGATAGCATGGTGGAAAAAATAAAATTGATAGAAGACGACATCAACAGCCGCCAAGGATTTTATTATCTGCCGAAAAACAGCATCACGGCCAAAGCAAGCCAAATTCCGCATATGGCAATGATTGGCTTTACCACAAGCATTGAAGGCCTCGATACCACGCACACAGGGTTTGCTTATAAAAAGAATGGCAAGCTCACTTTCATTCACGCGTCGAGCGCGGAAAACAAAGTGGTGATTGATAAAAAATCGTTGAGTGATTATTGCGCGTTGCAGAAATCGTGCACCGGCGTTATTATTGCAGAAGTGCAATAAGCTTATTCAAAATCGTTTTGGCCGTTTTCCTTTTGGTTTTTCTTTTTATTTTTGCGCAACACCCATTTATCGGTTATTTTAAACGACGTGTTTATTAAAACAATGAGCACCGTGCAAACCGCCGTTTCCCAAAACATGCTCAAGCCGGCCAAACAACCCAACGCGGCGCTACACCAAATGGTAGCTGCCGTGGTGAGCCCTTGCACATTAATTCCACGATGAAGAATAACACCTGCTCCCAAAAAACCGATACCGGTTATAATTTGCCCAATGATACGCGTGGGGTCACCATCCATCTCCATCAACGAAATATTGATGAGCACAAAAATGCAGGCGCCAATGGCTACCAATGTGTTGGTGCGCAACCCGGCGCTTTTATTGTTAAACTGGCGCTCAAGGCCCACAGCGCCTCCGGCGGCGGCTGCAACCAGAAGAGATAATATAAAATTGGATAAAGGCATAGCAAAAATCTTATAACGCCTTTTGGATTATTTTTTCGGCGTTTCTTACAAAGATATTCATTTTTTGTTTTTCCCCATCGGTCATCTCGGGAATTTTGTGTTTTTCGGGCTGCCACGATGGGATAAGCACATAATTGTTTCGTCGATTGGCGAAATATTTTCGCACCCACACCAGCGAATAATCGCACGATTCAATCACCACATCCCCACCCTCTTCTTTGCTAATGACAATTTCGGCGAGCATTCCGCCATCGGTGTTTATTTTTTGTTGGTTTGAGATAAAATTGCCCAACGAATAATACACCACATTTTTAATTTGTCCATTTTCTCTGTCCACCACAAGAGGCTGCACCACGTGCGGATGATGCCCGATAACAATTCGCACACCGTTGTTGAAAAGCAAATCGGTCAGTCTTTTTTGTTCGCGCGATGGCGTGGTGTGGTACTCTTCGCCCCAATGCATATGCGCGATAATGATATCGGGCTTATACAATTTCGCGAAATGCAAATCGCGTAAGATCTGCACGGTATCAATCAGATTTACGATGTTGGGAGCTGTTACGGGAAGCCCGTTTGTGTCGTACACATAATTTAGGAAAGCGATGCGGATTCCGTTTTTTATCATCATCAACGGATAGAATAAATCGCGTGTTTCTTTCGATTTGAAAACGCCCGTGTGTTTAACGCGAAGCGAGTCCAGCACATCGATGGTGCGCTCCAACCCTTTTCGCCCCCTGTCCACAGAGTGATTATTTGCCTGAAGAAAAAGCCCGAAGCCCGCGTTTTTTAAACTCACGGCAAATTCATCGGGCGAACTGAACATGGGATAGCCTGAATACGGTTTTTTACCGAGCGTTGTTTCAAAATTCACTCCCGCGATGTCCGCTGCCGATATTTTATCTTTGATGAGATAAAAACAGGAATCGTAAAAATAACCTTCCGTTCTTTTGGCGGCGTTCACTTGCGGCATATGCTGCATAGCATCGCCCGCGAAGATAAACGACACGTGTTTTTTCTGCGCGTAAGCACCGGTGAGCAAAAACAAACAAGTCAGCCAAAAGAAAAAACGCATGGCAATGAATGTTAAGGTGTAAGTTTCGCGCTACGAGTACTGGTCTTTCAGTTTTTCTTTCAATTCTTTTGCCGAAGGCATATTATCGGGTTGAGGTTGTAGCGTGGCTTTGTAAACAGAGTGGTCTTTAAGTATTTCTACGGCTTTATCCAACACCTCATCATCGGACAATTGATGGATAAGCACGCCTTTTTTGTAATAAAAACGTTGCACGATTTCGGTTTCAATCATTTTCTTTATCTCATCCTTAAACAACTCCAAATCACGCTCTAAATCGGGTTTAAGTTTCGCTTCGAGGGCTTTAAATTCCTCCGATGCCGTATCCATATAGCCTTCAAAGGTCATAATGTTTTCCAGTTGCTGAAGCGTGCGTTCACTCAACTGGTCATATTGAAAATCTTTCGATTTCACAAATTGTTTAAACTCCTCGTAATCCGCGTCGGACAAACGAAACTGTTGCGGCGGCGCAATTTTTGGGTTTTTCTGCACCCAGTTAGTCACATAATCAAAGACGATGTTTTGAGTTAGCAGATAAAACGAAATGGTGCCGGCTGGCTCGTGCGGAATGGCAAAATCGGGCGTAATGCCGCCGCCGTCGCGCACTTCGCGTCCGTTTCTTGTGGTAAACACATTGGTTAAACTATCCGGAACGCGGCCTACGCTCCCATCGGGGTTGCGGTGCGAATAATCCAATACTTGAATTAAGCGGCCGCTGGGGATGTAGTATTTGGCGGTGGTGAGTTTAATATTCCCGCCGTAGGGTAAATCGCGTGGCGTTTGCACCAGCCCTTTTCCGAAGGAACGGTTGCCGACAATCACGGCGCGGTCTAAATCTTGCAACGCGCCGGCCACAATTTCCGATGCCGATGCCGAGCCGGTATCGATAAGCACAACCAACGGTATGACTTCGTCAATGGGCTGGTTTTGTGTGCGGTATGTTCTATCCCATTGTTTTACTTTTCCTTTTGTGGAAACAATTTCAAGCCCTTTGGGCACAAAAAAGTTCACCAAATTCACAGCCTCTTCCAAAATTCCTCCGCCGTTTCCGCGCAAATCGAGGATGAGCGATTCGGCACCTTGGCTTTTCAGGCCGTTCACGGTTCGTTTCACACTCTCGGAACTATTGGCCGTGAAACTGCCGAAGTGCAAATACCCAATATTATCGTCCATCACAGTGGAATAGGTAATGGGATCCATTTCAATTTTTTCGCGCAAAATCTTTAACGAACGCTCTTTGGATTCACCCGGACGCTGAATTTTCAACGTAAGTGTAGTGCCGGGCGTTCCTTTCAGGTTGTCGCTCACTTCTTTCACCGTGGCGTTGCGCATATCTTGCCCGTCAATTTCCAAAATAATATCGCCGGCTTTTAATCCCGCCTTGTCGGCTGGCAAGCCTTCATACGGCTCATTTATCACCACGCGGTTGTTGTTTTGCGATATAATCGCGCCAATTCCGGCATATTCTCCTGTAGTGAGGAAGCGCAAATCGCCCATATTTTCTTCGGAATAGTATTCTGTGTACGGATCAAGCCCCGTAAGCATATTCACAATGGTTCTCTGAACCAAGCTATCTACTTTCACGCTATCCACATAAAACATATCCAACTCGCGCAGCACGGAGTTGAAGATATCGATGTTTTTATTGATGTTGTAATAGCGGTCGTTTTTATCTTGTTGGGGTGTTTGCGCGCCAATTTGCAAACTTGCGCCACAGATTAGCGCCAGCAAAAATATTTTTCTCATTATGGATGTTGAATTCAGAAATAAATCGTTTAAAAAGAGGAAACAAGCCCCTTGGTTGAAATTTTTGACAAAGGAACAAATTTTTTATGAAAATCAATGTTTCTTTTAGTTATATGTTTTTAAATAAGCCATACAGAAAAATATATATCGTTATCTTTGCTCCGTTTTTTAAGCAAAAATTGTTTTATGGCACGTTACTTACGACATATATTTCTTCCGCTACTTATTTCGCTTCTCATTTTTGCGGCTACTTGCCTATGGGGCGCGCAAAATATTCCCAAACTACCCAAAAGCCTTCCCTGGGATAAATTGGTGCATTTTGGCATGTTTTTTGTGCTTTCGGCCATTTCTTATATCGATTATTACCGCTTACACAATGGAAAACCACGCAAGGGAAGATGGATTTTTTGGGGCTTTGTGGTACCCGTTATTTACGGTGGCGCCATTGAGTTGATGCAGAAATATTTTTTCACATCGCGTGGCGCGGAATGGGCCGACTGGGTGGCCGACATTCTCGGTTCACTTGCCGCCACAATAATCGCAATTATTTACTTGCAAAGAAAGGAAAATTCAAAAAAAAATATATCTTTGTGATACTTAATTAATAGTTTGTATGTTTAAACATTTTTTCTACAGCTTACTGGGTGTTGTTTTCGTTGTTTCCTGCGCCGGAAAATCTGAAAGAAAAACCAACAACGCCTCTGATATCGATACCCTTATGCAAAACGTGCAACACGCTGACGATGACCGTCAATTTCTGGTGAAAGTGGGCGATTACGCGCCCGATTTTGAGATGCAACTGCCCGAAGGGGGCACCGTTACTCTCTCATCGCTTCGCGACAAAGTGGTGATGTTGCAATTCACGGCAAGCTGGTGCGGTGTTTGCCGAAAAGAAATGCCGTATATTGAGTCGCAAATCTGGCAAAAACACAAAGACAATCCCCATTTCGCCCTGTATGGCATCGACCGAGAGGAACCGGTGGAGAAAATTGAAGAATTACGCCGGGCGACCAACGTTACCTACCCCATCGGGATGGACCCCGACGCGGGAATTTTCACTCTCTATGCCGAGAAAAATGCCGGCATCACCCGCAACGTCATTATCGACAAAGACGGCAAAATTGTGATGCTCACCCGTTTATTTGAATTAGACGAGTTCAATCATATGGTGGAAACCATCGATCAATTATTAACCAATTAAAAAATAATCAGATGAAATACGAAGATTTAAAAATTCTGGATGAATTAAGAGAAAAAGGCAGCATTACCGAAGAAGAATATCAACGTGAGAAAGCGAAGTTGTTAAATGAAGAAAGCAAAGTTTTTGACACCACTTCTCGCAAACCGCTTTTCGGAATGGCCGAAAACACCTATTTAATGTTGATGCACCTGTCGCAATTGGCCGGCTTGTTTGTTCCGCTGGTTGGATTTTTGGCACCCATTTTTATGTGGATTACCAACAAAGATACCAATGCCAATGTGGATTTGCACGGTAAAAACATCCTGAACTTCAGCATTAGTTTCGTTATTTATTCCGCGGTGCTGGCCATTACCATCATTGGAATTCCGTTGCTTCCCGTGTTGCTCGCTATTTACGTGATTTTAGTGGTGATTGCCACATTGCGCGCCAACAAAGGAGAGTACTGGAAATATCCGTTATCCATACAATTTTTTAAATAAATGACAGGGGAACAGTTGCTTAAATATACCGATGTGCGGTTAAATCGCGGAGAAAACACCATTCTTCGCGATGTGAACCTTACCGTTAACAGAGGCGATTTTTTATACGTTATTGGCAAAGTAGGATCGGGAAAAAGCACGCTGATGAAAAGCATGTATGGCGAGCTGGGCATTGAAGATGGCAGCGCCCGTGTTTTTGATTATGAACTCTCGAAAATCCGACGAAAAAACATCCCTTATTTGCGAAGAAAAATAGGCATCGTTTTTCAAGATTTTCAGTTACTCATTGACCGCACGGTTGAAAAAAACCTAGAATTTGTGCTGCGCGCCACCGGCTGGAAAAACAGAAGGGTAATTAAAGATCGCATCCATGAAGCGTTGCTTCAAGTGGGAATGCAGAACAAAGCCTACAAAATGCCGCACGAATTATCGGGTGGCGAACAACAACGCGTGGTTATCGCGCGCGCGCTGCTTAACTCTCCCGCGTTGATTTTGGCCGACGAACCCACCGGTAACCTCGACCCGGAAACGGGTAGCCAAATTGTGGCGTTGTTGCAAGAAATCGCCGAAAAAGGCACCGCCGTGATTATGTCAACGCACAATTATTCCATCGTGCAGGCTTTCCCAGGCAGAATTATGAGGTGCGAAAATATGAACCTCATTGATATGCAACACAACAAACCAAAGGAGAAAGTAGAAACCGGTGATGCCGAGGAAGATAAGCCGATACCTTTGAATTAAAGGACGGATGTCGGCTAACCGATAACCGATACACGCCTAGGTTAATGTTTAAAAAGAAAGCATCAAACGGCATTGAAACCGTTTGATGCTTTTTTTTGTCCAATAGGATGTAATCGGGTTAATTTGCAAAATCCCATATGTCTTTTCCTTCTATTTCGTGCGTTCCCGGTTTTACTTTTTTCGCGGCATGCAACATTGCTTTTGCCAGAATGTTGGTAGGCATTGGTTTTTGCGAACGAAAAATGCCCAGTTTATTCATAAACTCAATCACTTTCACGCCCATTATTTCCATTTTTCGATCGCTGTTTTTTCTTACAAGCGCGGGCGCTTTAAAAATGATGAGTTTCTGAAAGCCCAGCTTTTTGACGGCTTCATCTAATTTTCCTTTCATTTTAGGATAGAAAAGCACCGATTTCTCTGAAGCATTCGCCGAAGAAACCAATACGCAGCTAGACACATTGTTTTCTTTTGCAACTTTTGCAAATTGATATTGGTATTCATAATCTACTTGCCATTGCGCTTGCTTACTTCCCGCGGCTTTAAGGGTGGTTCCCAAACACGAAAACAACACATCGCCTTTTACCAACAATTTCCACTCCTCCGGTTTTTCGAAATCAATAATGTGAATAGTTAGTTTTTCGTGCGTAAAGTCCACGGGGCGACGCACAAAAATATCTATTTGTTCAACCTCCTCATCGTTGAGAAGGAGTTTCAATACATCTTTTCCGGTGGCACCTGTAGCTCCGATTAATAAGGCTTTCATTATGAAATAATTTCAGAAATTTTAAACACCCACAGCGGACATCGGCCATCCGACATCCGACTGAGGTTTTAAGTTTTACTTTCGGAGAAAACGCCTACTTCAACTCAATCCTTCTATTTCTCCATCCACAATATCAATTCGTTTGGCTTGGGGGTCAAGCGGAAGGCCGGGCATACGCATCATTTCGCCGGCGATGGCAACGATAAATTCCGACCCTTGGTTGATAACCAAATCGTTAATTTTGAAACGAAAATCTTTGGCTACGCCATATTCTTTGGGATCAGCCGAAAATGAATATTGCGTTTTCGCAATACAAACGGGCATTTTTTCCAAAGGCGTTCCGGCAATGAGTTTCAGCTTTTTAATGGCTTTCTCGCCCAACACCACATCACGCGCGCCGTATATATTGGTAGCTATTTTGGTGAGTTTGGTTTCGATAGTATCCTCGTCGTTGTACGTAAATTTCAACTCCGATGTTGTTTTTTCGATGGCATCCACCACCGCGTTTGCCAGTTCTACAGCTCCTTCGCCGCCATCGGTAAATGCTTCGTTTACGGCGAAAGAAACGTTGCGCTCTTCGCAAAAAGCACGCACGGCACCTATTTCCTCGGGCGTATCAAAATGGTATTTATTGAACGTTACCACCACCGATTGACCGAAATCGGCAAGGTTTTTCAAATGCTTGTCTAAATTCTCAAGCCCTTTTTTCAACCCGTTCAAATCGGGTTCTTTAATTTGTTTTTCGGGCGTTCCGCCGTGCATTTTCAACCCTTGTGCAGTGACCACAATGACCGTTAATTTGGGTCGTAGCCCACTTTTACGGCATTTAATGTTGAAAAACTTTTCGGCGCCCAAATCAGCTCCGAAACCGGCTTCGGTTATAACATAATCGCCATACGTCATCGCCATTTTTGTTGCCAAAACCGAGTTGCAACCGTGTGCGATGTTGGCAAACGGGCCGCCGTGGACAAACGCAGCGGTATTTTCTGTGGTTTGCACCAAATTGGGCGCGATGGCATCTTTCATCAACACGGTAATGGCTCCGGCAACGCCCAGGTCTTTTACGGTAAAAGGTTGTCCGTTTTGACGGTAGCCGAGCAAGATGTTTTCAATGCGACGACGCAAATCATCCTCGTCTGTGGCGAGACACAGAATCGCCATCAATTCCGATGCCGCCGTAATATCGAAACCGCCTTCCAGCGGTATGCCGTTGCCCTGCCCCAGCCCAGTAACGATGTAACGCAAGCTGCGGTCGTTCACGTCCAGTACGCGCTTCCACAACACGGTTTTAATTTCATCTTGCGTGCCTTGCACACGGAAAATATAGTTATCCAACAACGCCGAAATGGTATTGTGCGCCGATGTGATGGCGTGGAAATCACCGGTGAAGTGTAGGTTGATATTTTCCATCGGCAGTACTTGCGCGTATCCACCGCCGGCGGCACCGCCCTTCATACCGAAAACGGGCCCTAAAGAAGGTTCACGCAACGCCACAATGGCTTTCTTGCCAATCTTGTTCAAGCCCAACGCCAACCCGATAACCACGGTTGTTTTGCCGATTCCGGCTTTGGTGGGCGTGATGGCCGTGACCAGAATCAGGTTGCTGTTTTTTACTTTTTCATTGTCAACCAATTTAACGGGAATTTTTGCCATATATGGGCCGTAGTTTTGTACCTCTTCGCGTGGAATGCCGATGCTCTCCGCTACATCTTTAATTTTTCTAAGCGGTGTTTCTCTTGCAATTTGAATGTCTGTTTTCATTTTTATCAATAATACTATTATTTTTTGGTTTGTTTTTTCAATATATCTTCCAGTTTAATCAACTCATCGCGCAACTGTGCCGCTTCCAAAAACTCCAGTTTTTTGGCGGCGGCCATCATCGCTTTGCGCGTTTGTTCTATTTTGGTTTTCAGGTCATTGGCAGTTGCATATTCCGGCAACGGCTCCGATGCCATGGAATAATAATCCGGCTCAACATAAGCTTTAGCCTCTGCCGTTGATGTATATTCCTTGGTCAATGCAGAAGAACGGGCTTTCTTAATTTGCTGTGGCGTAATGCCGTGCTCTTCATTGTATTTTATTTGCTTTTCACGCCGGCGGTTGGTTTCGTCAATGGTCATTCGCATGCTGTCCGTTATTTTATCGGCATAAAAGATAACCCGTCCGTTGACGTTTCGGGCGGCGCGTCCCGCCGTTTGGGTAAGCGAACGATGCGATCGCAGAAAGCCTTCTTTGTCGGCATCCAGCACCGCAACGAGCGACACTTCGGGTAAATCCAACCCTTCGCGAAGCAGGTTTACGCCCACCAACACATCGAACAATCCGTTTCGCAAATCGTCCATAATTTTCACGCGCTCGAGCGTTTCCACATCGGAGTGGATGTAATTGCATCGCACGCTGTGCTGCGAAAGATAATCGGTTAATTCTTCTGCCATACGCTTGGTGAGCGTGGTGACCAATACGCGTTCGTCTTTTTCGATGCGCAGTTGAATTTCTTCCATCAAGTCGTCGATTTGATTTAAACTGGGACGCACATCAATGGGCGGGTCCAGCAACCCTGTGGGACGAATTAATTGGTCAACGACAATCCCTTCCGATTTCTCCAACTCATAATCGGCAGGTGTCGCGCTCACAAAAATAATTTCGGGCGTAAGCGCTTCAAACTCTTCAAATTTAAGCGGACGGTTATCAATTGCCGCGGGCAGCCGGAAACCATATTCCACAAGGTTTATTTTTCGCGAATGGTCGCCACCGTACATCGCTCGAATTTGCGGGATGGTAACATGGCTTTCGTCAATTACCGTAAGGTAATCATCGGGGAAGAAATCCAACAAACAGAACGGGCGTGTGCCGGGCAAACGGCCATCGAAATAGCGAGAATAATTTTCAATTCCGGAGCAATAGCCAATTTCCTTGATCATTTCCACGTCATACGTTACCCGCTCGTAGAGCCGTTTTGCTTCCAATGGTTTGCCAATTGACTGAAAAAATTCCACTTGCTTACCTAAATCGATTTGAATTTCATCAATGGCGCGGAAAATGCGCTCTTTGGTGGTTACAAACAAGTTGGCGGGAAAAATGCGGTAAGCGTCCAAACGCTCTGTGGTAATGCCCGTGAGCGGATCCACCGACTCGATGCTTTCAATTTCATCGCCCCAAAAAATTACGCGCACAATATAATCGTGATACGCCAAAAAAACATCCACCGTATCACCTTTCACACGAAAATTTCCCCGATTGAAATCCGCTGTTTCGTTGCGCGAATACAAACTGTTGACCAACAACCGCAAAAAATGGTCTCTGTCTATGCTTTGCCCCACTTTTATATCGACCGTGGTTTTGTTAAAATCCTCCGGATTGCCAATGCCGTAAAGGCACGAAACGGAGGAAACCACAATCACATCGTTTCGTCCCGAAAGCAGCGCCGATGTTGCCGCCAAGCGCAGTTTTTCTATTTCATCGTTGATGGAAAGGTCTTTTTCAATGTAGGTGTCACTGGTAGGGATATAGGCTTCGGGCTGATAATAATCGTAATACGACACGAAATATTCCACCGCGTTGTTCGGAAAAAAACCTTTAAACTCGCTATACAATTGCGCCGCCAAGGTTTTATTGTGGCTCAATACCAGCGTGGGCTTGTTAATTTGCTGTATAACATTCGCGATGGTAAAAGTTTTCCCCGAACCGGTAACGCCCAACAATGTTTGATAGGGAATTTTTTGCTGCAACCCTTCTACCAATGCCTTAATGGCTTCGGGTTGGTCGCCGGTGGGTTTATATGCTGATGTAAGTTGAAATTCCATAATAGTATTTTGTTACGCCGCGATTGTCAGATGTTGAATCTACGGCGCGTCAACAAAAGGTTTCGTCTCGTGCACGCTGACGATTTGATACACCGGATTCAATTCAAAGTGAACAATGTATCCGTACACCTCCACATTTGCTCCGCTTTTTGTGTAGGATTTCGAGAGCGGAACATTCACTTTATAATGGTCATTAAACGTTTTTTCGTATTGCACTGCCGTTAAATTGGGCGTAAATTTAATGGTCGAGCCTTGCGTTTTGGCGCCGGCAACCAACAATTCGCCCGTAATTTTTTCGCGCGGCGCCGTTCCTGAATGGAAAAACCGATTCACCGTTGGCGCCAAATATTGGCTCATTCCCGCATGATCCACCGCCGACAAAGACGCGTAAAAACCGTTCACCGTTGCCCTGATGCTATCCAATGCGGAAGCATCTACCGGATACGATTGAAAAAGCATAGTGTTTCTTTTTTGCGCTTCTGCGAAATAATCGCCGTTAAATTCTCCGCTTTGCGCAAGCATCATATAATCTGAATAAGACTCGGCCGTGTTAGTATTCAGCGCGCCCATCCAAGTAAGCGAATCTAATCGGTTTTTTATGAACGTATTATACGGGCTGTTGGGGTTTTGCTGTAAATAATCGCGCAATTCCGCCGTGTTTTCCGATGCTTTCATCGTTTCCCAAGCAGCCACTTCGGCAGACCTTAACTTCATCATATTTTCCTGTGCTTCATCCACATGCGCGCCGTAAGGATTTTCCTCAATATAAGCCAGATAGCCCGCAATGGTATTGTCCTTTATGGCAGCCTCCCAATGCGCGCGCTCCAAATTTTCCTGACGCACATTTTGGTTGTAGAAAAGAAACGCCCCAACCAATAAAACGACTATCAAAAGAATCCATAAAAAAACGCTGCTTTTCCTTTTGCGTTTCGGTTTTTCAGGCGGAATTTCATCCACCACAACTTCTTCCGAATGCGTTTTTTTCGGTGGAATAACGATGGGCGCTGCGGCATCATTTTCGATGGCATTTTCTTGGGGTTCCGGAAGGGTTTTTTCGGGCGTTTCCGGAACTTCTACTTCGTATTCTGTTTTAATTTTCTTAGAACAACTTTCACAGAACAACGTTTCTTCCGGCTTATTTTTTTCGCAAAGCGGACAGAATTTGGACATAGTTTTTTGCAAGATAACTGGTTTCTGTACAAAGATAAAAAAACACTGTTACATAAATGATAAATTTGCATCCTTTTTGTTTTGAAAGACAAATTTCGTAGAATTTATTTGTAAATATATGTTCGCAAATTTGTGAACGAAGTAATATTTTATAACTTTGTAAACAAAACATTTTCTATTTAATGATTGTAGTATTTGAAAAAGAATATTTACGTAATTTGTATGTAAAAGGTCGCTCGTTAGACAAGAAACATCGTTTTCAACCGGAGATTATTCAACGATACAAACGTTGCATCAAACTAATGATTGATGTGCCTGATTTAGCTTCACTTGCGAAATATAAAGGACTGAACTTAAAGAAATTAAAAGGAGATAAATCCGGAATGTATTCCATCAGAGTAAACAATCAATATCGCATTGAATTTGTTTCTCAGGAGTCTAACGAAGAAGTACGTACTGTAATTTGCAATATTATCGAACTATCCAATCACTACGAATAAAAATACTGATTATGACTACTTTAAAAGATATTGATTCAAGAATGGTTGCAAATAATTTGGTTGCATACAAACCAACGCATCCGGGAGAAGTATTAAAGGATGAAATTGAATTTCGGGGGATTTCTCAACGCAAGCTAGCTGGTAAAATAGGAGTTTCATATTCTCAATTCAACGAAATATTGAATGCTAAACGTCCATTGACAACCGAAATTGCCCTTCTTGTTGAAGCTGCTTTGGATATTGAAGCCGCTCCTTTATTAAAAATGCAAACTGACTACAACCTTGAAGTCTCCAAAAGTAACGCGTCGTTTTTAAAGAAATTACAGGAGGTAAGAAAAGTTAGTGCGATTTTGTAGGCTTTTAATCATACTTCTTACTTTTGAAAGCAACAAATCAAAACAATGATATGACTGAAATCCTCCCCGCCACCAGCGCGCATATTTCGGATATTCAAGACATAGCGGCGCTTGCATGGCCGCAAGCGTTTAAAGACATTTTGTCGGCTTCGCAAATTGCGTATATGATGGATTGGATGTACAGCGAGGCGAGCTTGCGCGAACAAATTGAGCAGAAAAACCATCGTTATTTTTTAGCGAAAAAAGATGGTGAGTTTGTGGGTTATATGTCCATTGAACACAATTGCGATGATTTGGGAAAAACCAAAATTCATAAAATTTATATTCTACCCGACCGCCAAAAAACGGGAATCGGCAAACTGATGTTAAGCAGAGCGATAAACGAAGCCAAAACGGCTAATAACAAAGCGGTGTATTTAAATGTGAATAAATACAACCGAAGCGCCATTGATTTTTACAAAAGAAATGGTTTCTCTTTAGTAAAAGAAGAAGTGATTGATATTGGAAATGGCTTTGTTATGGATGATTATGTATTTGAATTACAATTAATATGAACAATTATGCAAACAATCGGTTAAAGAGTTTCAAATACGCTTTCCAAGGCATTGCAACGCTTTTTCGCGAAACGCCCAACGCGGCCATTCATCTTGTTTTGACTATTTTGGCCGTTCTGCTGGGATTTATTTTGTCCATTTCTCCAGTTGAATGGATAGCCATTTGCATTGTCATTGGATTGGTTTTTGCCTTGGAAGCGGTGAATACAGCGCTCGAAAACTTATCGGATTTCGCGTGTAAAAAAGAAACACATCCTGCCATTAAAAAAGCCAAAGATTTGGGCGCGGCGGCCGTGTTGCTGGCTGCCATAGCCGCTTTTATTGTGGGGCTCATTGTTTTTTTACCCAAACTGATCTCGTTGATTTAGCATGACGGAAATCGCCACTTACATAACCGAAATTCAGGAACTGTCCGCTTCGCAACTTGCCGTTAACGACAAAATGCTACAGCTAAAGCGCATCTTAGAACGATTATGCAAAGAGGCAACGCGAGATGAAGTGGTGCAATTTCCCAACCTTTTTTCGCGGTTGGTGTTTGTGGCGCAAAAATACAACCTGCCCAAACAATTGGAATGGCAGTTGCAAAATTTCCGGGTAAAAACCGGAGAAATACTAAAAAGCGCAACGGCACAATTTGATGAGACGGAATATTTTAAAGCCCAGCGCGCGGTATTAAACCTGTGCAACGCCATATCGGGAGGAGCCGTATCATTGGAGCCCGATGTGGTGGCGGAGCCCTTGGAAAAACCGGCTTCTCATCTACGGGTGCAAATTGTGTCCATCCATAAAAAAGACAAATTAATCACCTGCGTAGCAGAGAATTCTCCCGGAACGGAAATTATTGTAAAGTACGGCGTGAAACCGGACAACGCTGCGTTTGATGAGTCAGTCGAGCGATTTTGGGAGGGAGCGCAACTGAACCTTATCGATTTTTCTACCGACAAAAAAGGCCGCTTAATTCCCAAATACATTGTACTGGAACCCGATTACTTGATTGACGCTTCGGCCATTGCCGAGTGTTTTCAAGATTACGCCGTGTCGCCGCTGCATTATTTCAGAAACAAGTTCGAAGAAAAAGAAAACCGCTCTTATTTGTTATTGGGAAATTTGGCCAACTTTTTTCTGGATGAGTTGGTTTTCGCCGAAAACCCGCACGAAGTTTCTTTCGATGAGGTGTTTCTCCAATCATTTAAACAATCGCCGTTTGAATATACCAGTTGCGAAGATTTGCACTCTGAAGAGGACTTTCGTGCTTTTATGGTAAAAGCGAAAAGTCAATTCAACAATATTCGGCGCGTGATTACAGAAGACTTTCCAAGACGGGGAATCAATGTGCACCATTGCACATTGGAACCTTCTTTTTTCAGCGAAAAGTTCGGATTTCAAGGCCGGCTGGATTTACTCCACCTGTCGCCCACGATGCATATCGTAGAATTAAAATCGGGACGCCTGCCCTACCCGCCCCAAGATTTTGGAAAAATCGCGCTAAACCACGAAGTGCAAACGGCCGTTTACCGCTTAATGATTCAAAGCGTTTTCGGAAAAGACGCGCGAAAAATTGACGCCGCCATTTTATATTCTTCGGGAAATTTTGCGGGCGAAAACCTGCGCTTCGCGGCGGTGTATCAGGAATTGGAGAAACAGATTATCAACGTGCGGAATTTAATTGTCGCCAACGAATATGCTTTGGCGCACGGCACCGCCGAAACCGTGCAGGAAATGTTCACCCAACTTTTTGAATCCATCAACACAAGGGAGCGTTTGCCAAAGTTTTTTGTGGAAAAAATTGAAAAATTCAGCCACATACTTTCGCAATCTTCCGAGGTTGAATTAACTTATTTTTATCGGTATATCCGATTTATTTCAAAAGAGCTATACCTACAAAAAATAGGCGACATCGCCTACGAAACGCCAACAGGCGTAGCCTCTTTGTGGAACAGCGATTTTTGGGAACGCGCCGAAGCGCTGGACGTGATTTACAACCTTTCCATTGCCGAGATTGATGACGAGGGCAACGATATGTCCATTCTTTTCGCCAGAAATGAGGGCGACAATAGCATTGTGAATTTTCGCGAAGGCGAAATTTGCATTGTTTACCCGCGCGAAAAAAACACGGACACGGTGCTCAACCGGCAGATATTGAAGGGAAGCATCGTGAAAATCACCAAAGATTCCGTGAAAGTGCGTTTTCGGTACAAGCAGAAAAACAAAACGTTTTTTAGCGAGCATAGCTTGTGGGCCATTGAACACGATACGTTGGATTCGTCATACAACAGTATGTACAAGAGCCTTTTTTCTTTCCTTAACGCGTCGCAACAAAAACGCGATTTATTGCTGGGATTACAGCAACCAACATCCTTTTGTACACAGAAAAGTGAACCGGAGTATCCGGAAAACATTATTGAGAAAGCTTTTTCAGCCGAAGATTATTTTTTAATCGTTGGCCCGCCCGGAACGGGAAAAACATCCATTTTCGCGCGTCGGTTAATTGAAAAATATTACGCCCAGCCGGACACCAACATCTTGGTGTTGGCATACACCAACCGCGCCGTGGATGAGCTGTGCGATGCCATAAACGCCGCTTTCGGATGCACCAATGGCGCGTGTGACGTCTACATCCGCGTGGGAACGGAACTTTCTTGCGCCGAACCTTACAGGCATCGGTTGTTGCAGCGCATTTCGGAAAAGGCGGAAAACAGAGAAGCGCTGCGTATCGAAATCGCTGAAACACGTATTTTTATTTCCACGCTCGCCTCCATCAATGGACGGTTGGAACTTTTCGCACTCAAGCATTTTCACGTGGCCATTATCGACGAGGCGTCGCAAATTTTGGAGCCGCAAATTATCGGGTTGCTCCCCCGTTTTGATAAGTTTGTGATGATTGGCGACCATAATCAATTGTCAACCATTGTTTTGCAGAAACAACTTTCGTCACAGATTAGCGACGAGACGTTAAATGAAATAGGAATTGCCGACTGTCGCGACTCTCTTTTTGAGCGGTTGCTTCGCCAATGCATCCAAAACGGCTGGCAACAAGCGTTTTCGCAACTCAATAAACAAGGGAGAATGCACGTGGATATCGCCGCTTTTCCGGCCACTTATTTTTATGACGAGAATCTTTTTCCTGCACTCGGCTGGCAGTCCGAAAAGTGGAACACGCCCTATTCTTCACACGATGTATTTCACCATTGCGTAGCAAACAAGCGCGTGGCGTTTTTTTCCACGGAAAAAACATTTCGTTTCACGCCGTCCAACAAAATTAACCAAACGGAAGCAGACATCATCGTGCGCGTTGCGCAAGCGATAAAAAATGTATATGAGGCTAACAACAAGCCATTTGCAGGTGACACCATCGGGATTATCGCGCCGTATCGCAATCAAATCGCGCTTATTCGCCATAAATTGGCGCAAGCCCATTTTCCCGATGCGGAAAAGATGATGATTGACACGGTGGAGCGGTTTCAAGGCAGCCAACGTGAGGTGATTATCGTGTCGTTTTGCGTGAACAAACCCTATCAAATGGATTTTTTGTGCAACCTGAGCCACGATGGAAAAGTGGACCGAAAACTTAACGTGGCGCTCACGCGTGCCCGTCAACAACTATTTTTGGTGGGAAATCGGCGGATTTTGCAAAAACACCCCGTTTACGCCACGTTATTGGAGTTTTTGAAGGAGGAGGTAGTGGTGGTGGATTAATTCAACAAAATTTGAGAATTTCGTTTCAGCAATTCGTTTTGCATATCAATGGCATCTTTTTCTTCCAATTCCTGCACTGCAGATGAGGGTTTCGAATATCCCTCTTTGTAATACGTTACCCGAAGTTTATTGGGAGTCTCCAATTTTATTGAAGTGATTTTATCCAAATGGATGGTTCTCCCTTTCATCTTGCCGAAAATGAAATAGATTTCAAGCCTGTTTTCGCCGGTAAGTACATATTTTATTGGGAAACTGAAAACGGTCATAAACATAAAAATTAACGCGGCAAATAAGCCTCCCAAAAATCCATTTGGCAACGTGAAGTAGATGATTGTCAATACAACAACATATAAAATAAGTGTGGCTGTTAATTGTTTTTTGCCATATCTGGAAAATTTTATTTCATTGTAGCTCACCGTATTACAAACTTAACTTATTATTATGCAAGGATTGCGTTTCACCAATTCATCAATGATGGTTTTGGCATCTATTGCCGATAATTCGAGAACGGCAGAACGAGGAGAAGCGTTTTCACTAATTTTGTAGTCAATATTAAGCCGGAAAGGTTTTACCAAAATTTCAGAAATACTTTCAATTGGAATCGATAAACGTTTTTTTCTACCGAAAAGATGGTAAAACTCAATGGTGTTTTTATCTGAAATGCAGTATCTTACCGGAAGAAAAAGCGTCATAACTACGCTTGGTATGATCGCGGCAACAGGAAAATTCCAATTTTTATCTATAACAAAATAAAAAAGGACAAATAGTCCAATTATCGCCAATGTAAGTGTAATGTAAACCCGTTTTATCCCTCTGTTTTTGAAATAAATCTGACTTTCTGCTTTCATACATTCAGTTGTTAACAAAACAAAATTAGTGATTTTAGTTAACCTTACAAGATAAATTTCACCCAAATGTATTTTTGTACAATAAATCTTTTGTAATTTTGCAGTCGCAAATTGTCTTATGGTGTAATGGTAGCACAACAGATTCTGGTCCTGTTTGTCTAAGTTCGAATCTTAGTAAGACAACAATTATCCCTCCATCACCGTCTGACCGATTACCGGTCTGACGGGTTAGAAAAAAAACTATGGAAGTCCGAAGTCGGAAGTCCGAAGACGGAGGTTGGGTGGTAGGCTAACTACAAACTCAGAACTCAGAACTCAGAACTCAGAACTCAGAACTCAAAACTCAAAACTCAAAACCCCTATTCCCCTTTCACATTCATCTTCAACGTATAAACCGAGGTGCGCGCCGTAATAAACAACGTATTTCTTTCCGCGCCGCCAAAACAAACATTGGACGGGCTTTCGGGTATTTCAATTTCCTGAATCAGTTTCCCTTTGGGTGAATATACCCACACTTTTCCCATCGTGAGATAAACATTCCCTTTGTTATCAATGGTCATTCCGTCTGATCCGTGGGGAGCGAAATAGGTTTTATTGGCGAGCGTTCCATCGGGTTGAATGTCGTATTTCCAGATTTTATGATCGTTGATATCGGCAACATACAACGTTTTTCCGTCGGGGGTGCCAATCAATCCGTTGGGTTGTTTATAATCGTCGATCACACGAATTGTTTCGCCGGTAGTGCTTAAATAATATACGCCGCGCACGTCTTGCACTTCGGTGTGCCCTTCGGCCCAGTAATCCCGATGATAGTACGGGTCGGTAAAATACATCCCACCGTTGGGAGCAATCCACAAATCGTTGGGGCCGTTCAAGTGCTTTCCATCGAAGTTTTCAAACAGCACTTCCATCTTTTTGTCTTCGTTAAAACGCACCATTTGGTTGTTCAAATCGGCGCAGGCAACCAACTGGTTGTCGGCGTCAAAATACATTCCGTTTGATCTTCCGGTGTTCTCCGACCACAAAGAAATTCCTTCTTTCTCGTTCCACACATAAATGCGATCGTTGGGTTGATCGGTAAAATACACGCTACCATCGGCAGCCACGGCGGGGCCTTCGGTAAACGCATAGCCGGTTCCCGCTTTTTCCATTTGTGCGTTTTTAGCGATGATGCCATCCTTTTGGCCAAATACGGCAAAAGGAATAAATAAAAGTAATCCTGTAAATATGTTCATTTGATTTAACATTGAGATTTATACCTGTGTCATCCACAAACTTACATAAAAAATATGATTTTTGGGACAAGCGTGAGTGAAAAAATTCAAAACAGTTTCTTATTGATTTAAATTGAACCGCAAACTCAAGCCTGCGCTGGTATTGGCAGTGGGATATGCCGACGAAGAAACCAACGGCGTGTTTATCATATGGTCGAAAAAAGCGCGAAGCGTTAACGACCGGCTCATCGCGTAATCGGCCGAAAACTGAATGGAAGTGGTTCTTAAACCGCTGGTTGCTTGCGTGAAACCATCTTCAATTTTTCGGATGAGGGCTTGCGAGAGTTTATGGGAAATATCCACCCTCACATTCAAATCGTTATTGAATTCGGGAAGCGGATCCGATTGCGTAGTTTGTACCGTTCTGCGTCGCGACGCGGGCCGCCGTCTGCGGTCGATGGAATTGGAGCCGAAGCCGATGATTTTATTAAAATCCGCCACACGATATCCCAACCCAAGCACCATATCGTTGTCGTTCATTTCCACCACTTGATACGATGAAATATTCAGATTCAGCATCCGTGTTTTATTGACACGGAAATTCACCATCATATTGTTATTCAATACCGTGCGTGCTTCAATGAGCGGCGAAAAACTTTCCACAATGCTTGCCGAAGAAATATCGTACGGTGCCGATGGCACGGGCGCGCCGGACAACACATCGCGAATATATCCCAAATCGCTGCCGTCGCCGGCGGACACCCAACTTAAGAACGAAGAATAGGAACCGATTCTGTATTGCGACACGTATTTGTGCGTAAAGACAACCGATTGAAAACTGTTTCTGAGATCGGGCAACATACTCAACAAATCATACGACACCCCCCAGTTGGGCAAAATGGAGCGCAAATTGGGAAACGCGGTTGTCTCAATTTTGCTTGCATCCCGGCCGGAATATGCTGCCAAAAAAGCGGGAATCAGCACATCGGCCGAATTGGGATTTACATCGCCTACCGAAGCGTCGAACGGCGTTCCCGCCACAACGGACGCAGCTAAAAAACCGTTTGAGGGATAAGTAGTTTGCTCATAGCGAGCGCGCAAACGAGAGGCGATAACATCACGATTGGCGAGAAATTTTTCAAACGTGGCGGAATGGTAATTATTGCTCGCCCGCGAACCTTCAAACGCCGATGAAATGGTAAGTGTGCTAATGGCA
Source organism: Bacteroidota bacterium (assembly GCA_023388315.1). Taxonomy (GTDB): domain Bacteria; phylum Bacteroidota; class Bacteroidia; order Bacteroidales; family Dysgonomonadaceae; genus JAEWGM01. Next base: position 38,182 of record JAEWGM010000005.1, read on the forward strand.
AAACTGCCTCCAAACGTTTTGGGCATACCGCTAAACATATATTGAATTTCGGTGCGGCGGTTGTTTTCGTACAGCGCGTTCAGGTCTATTTTCAATCCGGTGAACGGCTCAATCACCGCGTCCGTCATCAGGTTATGTGTTTGGTTGTGAATGGCGGGAACAATATTGTTTTCATTGATTACCAACCAATTATTATCCATTGCTTTTTTCACGTAGCTTTCGCCGCCTTCAAAACCAAACGCGAAACCGAGCCCCGGCACCAATCCACCAGGCGCGTTTTGCTGTCCGAAGAAATCGCCAATCATGGGATTAAAGCCGGGCAAATCGGTGCGGGTTTTATAACCGAAGGCCACATTCACACTGCGCAACATCATCAGCATGCGCGCGGCATAATGCAGTGCGTTAGCACGCTCTTTGTTAGCGGGTGCGTTGCTTTCAAACCGTTGGTTGGCAGATTGCAAAAACGGGATTTTGTTGTAAAACCGCACCAAGTTGAGGCGATTATTTACCATGAGCGATAAATCGTTTTGCAGGTTGTTGCCCAAATTTTCGTTTTCCACGCGGGCTCCCCGCTCCCATCGGTAACGCGAATGATATGCCACGCCAGAGTTAATCCAGTCTAAAACGGGAATTTCCGCGAACGGAAGCGTGTAGTTCACATCCGCCGATTGTTCATAATTAAGCGGTTTTCCCAAATTGCGAATGCTTTGCACCACCGAATCTTTCCAAATTTCGTAATCGCTTCGGTTGAGTTTTTTATTGACTTGCAAATACGGCTCTTCAATCTCGGCAATGGTTCCGGAGCGGAACGAAGTTTTAAGGTTTCGGGTTATGTCCCACACCAACGAAAAATCCCTATCCCAAAAGAAATTTTGACTAAAAGAGAGGTAATGGCGTTGCGTTTGTGTGATTCCCGACAGATAGGCGTTTAAATCGCGCAATTGCGTTTCCTGGTAATTTCGCACCAAGTTGGAACTGATTTGAATATTATTGGGCAAATAATTGAAATTAAACGATTTAATTAGTTTCAACCAACCCGATTGGCTTTTCATGTTTTTAAACGGCTCCCACGGTTTTACAAACGGGGTGTAGCTGTAATTCGCTTGCCAGCGATAATCTTGCACGGCAGCGTATTCCATTTCCGGGTTTTTATGAAAGTTCTCATTTTGAGCATAACCAAAATTGAAGTTTGCCGGGTCGTAAGGCATAGGGTTTTCGCTCTTTATGTTGATTTTCACGTTGGTGAGGCTCAAACTTTTATTGGTGGTTTGGGTAAGAGCCAACTGCTTAAGCGAATCGCGCTGGAGCGGATTGTCCATACTCTGCAGCGATTGCGACAGCTTAATATCTTGGTTTAACGGATCGTATTTTGGTGCCACTGTTTGGTTGGAGTAAGAATAATAAAACGGCGCTGAAAGCTTGAATGCCGCAGGCACAAAACGCCCCAGTTCCAAATTCAACGCGATATCGATGGAAGAATAATCATCGTTTCGCCGTTCCAACAAACGTTGGTTGAGCGCGCCAAAGCCCACGGTTTCCTTTCGGCCCGACACGTTTACCATACCGATATCGGAAAGCGCCACGTGCACATTTCCTTGCGCTGCCCAGCCGCCTTGCTCGTCAAATTCGCTCAGCCTCAATTCGTTTATCCAAATTTCTCCCGATTGGGTTACATTGGAACGGTTGCGCACGCCAATCATCATCACTTTCACTTCGGCAAGCGATGGGTTTCCCATTATCGTCATTTGGTTGGTTGGTTTATCAGGGTCAGGTTCGGAATACGGCGTTAAATACGTTACCCCGCTGCCACGGCGTTTCTCGGCATTGCGTTTGAGCTTCAGGTTGGTGAGCGCTTCCAGCGGAAAATCGAACATATTGGCGCCGGGCCAAACCGTTTCCTGGTCGGCCGGGTTGTTGATGCTGTACCGGCCTTCGGGCGTGAGCGTGAGCGGAATTTCGTATTCGTAATAATTGTTCCGGTAATCCGATCCTAAACGCATAAACACCGTTAAATCGCCACTTTGCAATGTGCCGTCTTCCTGCAACTTTTCGGCGTGCACAAACATTTGCAGGCGTTTGTAGCGACGCAAATCATACATCGCGCTTTTGTACACCGACCGCGAATCATCCGGGTCTAAATTCTGCACTTTCAACGCGAGCGACTGCTCGTTTTCTTGACGCAATTGCGGCTGGCTGGGATCGAGAATGCGCGTTACGCCGGGTGGCAAAATGTAATTCACCGGCGTTCGGTCGCCGTCTTCTTCAATATTCACGGTGGAAATATCCATCGTGCCCAACCCCGATGGCGCGCCGCCCGAAAGCAAATCTTGCTGATAACTGCGCCATTCGCTTCGCACCAATTCCAACGTGGCAAAGCGAAGAAACACAGGCTCTTCAAAATCGGTTAAAAACATGCGCATAAAGCGAATATTGTTGAAACCGCGCAAATTTCCCACACGCGTTTGGTATTCGCGAATGGGAATTTTAAATTGATACCACGTTACTTTGCTGTTTTCGCCATTGCGAAGTTGCACGCTCACTTCGCGCCGGTTCACGATGAAATTGCTGCCTACATTCATCCCGCCGGGGCGCAAGCTCACTTTGTATTGATAATAAGACTCGTTTTCATTCAACGTGTTGTCCGCGTCTATGTCTTCCACATCGGGCGTGGTGCGCGAAGCGGTGGAAAAGCGCGCGTCGTTTTCGGGTGCCAGCGAATTGCCTTCGGTGCCGTTGTAGTATTTGTAGCGGTCTAAAATCCCCAGTTGACGTTGGTCTTGCTCCGTTCCGCGATAGTGGCGAAATTTGTCGCCCGCGGGGTCGTTGAGGGGCGAGTGCTCGTCGTTTGCCATATCTGCCAGCACATCGCCCGATAACCGAGGTTGCAGTTCGTTTAAGAAATTGGCATAGGTGGGATACGTTTTTTCTTCTTCGGAACTCAATCCGTTCAACCCCACATCCTGTATGCGGCGCGATTCCATCCCTCCCGAATTGTCAAACGCGTAAACCGTGGATTGCCGTTTTGGGTATTTTCCCCACACGGAATATCCTATGGCGGTGGTGTCGCCGTCCACCGGCAAGCCGTTTTCAAAAAACTTTTTGCCGTCTTTCAGCACATCTTCCGAAATTTCGCCCAAGTTGAAATACAAATCGCCGCCACGCGCGGTTCCCAGTGTGTCGTTAACAAAGGGGTCCATCAGCCAAAACTCGATGTATTCAATGTTGGCCGCTTCAAAATCGCGCGTGTCCATTCGCCGCGTGATGCCGCCCCAACGTGTGGAAGGACGAAGCAAATTGCCATCGGAATCTACGTTAGTGTCTAAATTATACGGGCCACGCTCGTTTGGATAATACGAAATATTGAGCACGGGAATGGTTGCCGGCTGGCCGTAAATGGCATCTTTGTTGGGGAAAATCTCTCGCTCGTAAACTTCTCTCACCAAATGATTTGAGAGTTGGTTCAGGTCATTTTTGATATGCGCGGGCGTGAGGTTTGAGTTTCTTCGGGTGAAAATGCCATCGATATAAAACCATGCCAATTGCGCGCGATTTTTGCCATAATCGATGTTGTTGGTTAATGATGCTTCGGGGAAAAGCCCTGTAGAAGTATTGTTGTAAGGCGTGGCGGCAAGCGACCAGGCGTACGGCGAACGCAAATCGATGCCGGAGGCAGAGGTTTCAAAGTCGTCCAAATAAGAATACCCGCCGGTATATTTGTTTTTGTAATGCCCGGGAATCATATGGGCAAAATCGAGGTTGGCGGAAATTTCCGATGGCGCGGCGGCTTCCACAAAAGGCAATTTATCGATTAAATTGGTGAGCAGGTAACTCTGTTTTTTGTATGTGAGATTGGCTCCCCACAGCGTATTTTTCACCGACTCGTCGCCAAACGCGGTTTTCACGGTGAGCGGTTTTTCGTAATAATGCATCACGGTGGCGCCTACGGAAAAGTCTTTAGAGAAATCATACAAGAGGTTCACGCCCATCATTGTTTTACGCTGCATGTTAAACAGAGAGCGGTTTTCGAGCGATACGCTCACGGGTGTGCCGGCATCTAAAATGGCTTGGTTGATGATATTTACCGTTCCCGAAAGATAGTCCACCGTGTAATCGGTTCCTTCGGTAAGTGTTACGCCGGCAGCGGTTACCCGCACCGAACCACGGGCCACGTTCATCGCGTTGAGCGAGATGCCGCCCCCCGCCGCGCCGCGATATTCACCGCTCATTCGGAATTTATTTTTCTCAGGGAACTGACGGGCAACGGTAAGCGTGGAATCATACAATTCCTGATAAATGTATTTTTCAGCTGCCGCGCCGCCGCCGATTTTCTCTCGCAAATGCCGGCCAAACGGCTCCACAACGGGGAAAATAAGCCGCCCGTTTTGCGAGTCGATGGTGTAACCATCCAAAAAGTCGAAAATTCCATCGGGATACGGATCGTTTTTGGCATTCAGCCTATCGAGGTTCATCACCCTAAGCAGCAGTTGCTTGTTGATATTTCCTTCGGGAATATAATCGAGGTACACGCCTGTGGTGTCGCTCTGGTAGGAGATTGTCAGTTTAAATCGGTCTTTTTGCACATCGTAAGCGTTGGTGCCGATGCTGTAAATGTTTTTCATCATCAAGTGCCACGTATGGGCATCGGGGGAAAAAGAGATTGGCTTCAGCAGCTTCAAAAACAACGCGCCATTTTGCGACACCCTGTTACCAGCTGGCTCCCTGCCAATGTTATTGGAAAACTCGCCCACTTGATACACTTGTCCATTGTAAGTAAATTCATAGGCAACTGCCAGCACTTCATCGGCTTGCAACGGCATCCGAAGCGAAAGATACCCCAGTTGCGGATGAAAGGTATATTCGGAATTGGTGAGCAAACGCGCACTTTCCAATTTCTCATAATCCTCGCCCGAAACCACATTGGACGGCAAAACAGAGTTGGCCTGACTAATGTCGCGCGCGCCCGCATAGGTAGAAACCATTTGTGGATACAATGTGTTGGCCTCATTGTAAGGCACCGACAGCGCGCCTTGCGCCACCCAAATGGGATTATGGATGTGGTTATGTTCGCCTAAATCGGTAAAGGCGACGATATTGCGCGCTTGGTCGTAATTACCGCGCTTGTTGGTTACCCACACTTCCATTCGAGTGATGGACACCGCCGATTGCACAAACGGTAGTTTGCTGAGCGCTTGGTCGTAGGTTTCGCGAAAGTAATAGCCGAGAAAAAAATGGCGGTTCTCATCGTATTGGTCGGCGCTGAACTCAAACGGAATCGTTTGCACGCCGCCACGCGTATTCGCCGTAGTGGATTCCGATTCTTGTTGCGAGAGGATGGTGTTCACGCGCAGCTTCCCGAATTGCAAATCCGATTTTATACCAAACAGCGCCGCACCACCGTGGATGAGCGAGTTGGCGGTTGTCATACTCACGTTTCCGGCTTCGATGCTTTTAATGATTTCGTCTTCATCGCCCTGATATGCCAGGTTAATGCGCTTGGCGTCGAAATCGAACGTGGCATCGGTGTTGTAGTTTAAATCGAAATCGATTTTATCGCCCACCTTGGCGTTCACGTTGAGTTGAACCTGCTGGTCGAAATCAAAAAGAGTGCGTCTGCGCGCGCGTTGCGGCAGCGTAGGATTATTGGTTACGTTCCGTTTGAAACCGCTGGATATTTCTATGAATCCTTGCGTTGTGACCTGCACACCGCCCGGCCCGAAAATATTCTCGAGCGCGGAACGCGGAGCACGCATGCCGGATAAAGAAAATGGTTGACGGCGTGGCTGCACCGAATCGGGCCTATAGGCGTTTAAACCGCGGAAACGGGCATCTTGCATTTCCTTGGCGCGGTATTGCATATACTCTTTAGGCGTCATAGAAAATGGCGCACCAATAACGGTATCGCCTATTTTGTTTTCAAAAATATAGGTGTTGGTTCTGTAATCATATCGAACTTCGGTGCGGATGTTGGTAGGTGTTTTGGCATCGATGGGCGGTTTCTTGAGCAAATCTTCCGGTGTTTCCACCACAGTTTTTTGCACCGGAAAACGAAGCCGAGCGGTATCTTGTTCTTCGGTTTGTGCGGAAAGCAATCCCTGCCCGCCTACAACGAACAGGAAAAGCAACAGTATGTAACACTTTGTTTTCAGAGAAACGATAGCAATTATACGAATTTAAAAAAATGCGTATTACGTAACGGTCAACTGCTATATTCTCTTTAGGGCTTCTTTTACGATGGCTTCTACGGGCAAGGAAGGATTTTCTTTCAATATTTTCGATACCACTTTTTGTGACGCGTTTTGTACAAAACCCAGCATCACAAGTGCCGAAATGGCGGCGTGCCCCGTTTCAGACACATCGGCTTTGGTGGGCAATTGGATGGTGCCGGCATCGTCTCTAAACTTAATTTTGTCTTTTAAATCTACAATGATTCGTTGCGCGGTTTTCGCTCCAATGCCTTTCACCGATTGCAACACCGCCACGTTTTCGGTGGCGATGGCGCTTTCCAATTCTTTTGAATTTAACGATGAAAGAATCATTCTCCCCGTGGCAGGGCCCACTCCCGATACACTGATAAGGTGGAGAAAAATTTCTCGTTCATGCTTGTCGGCAAACCCGAAAAGTACGTGCGCGTCATCGCGAATGGACTCGTACACAAAGAGTTTTGCTGATTTCTGATCGGTGAGCGCACTGTAAGTGTTGAGCGAAATATTGAGCTGATAGCCAATTCCGCCGCACTCCAGCGTTGCTGACGCGGGCGTGAGTTCCGCTACTTCGCCTTTAATGTAATCAATCATTTTGCTATAACAGTTGGTTTATTACGTAATACCGCTATTATAACGGCCATTTTGTAAAAAACGTATAAAAAATCAAAAGAAAAAGTGTTTATGATCCAACCCTTGAACAATAAAGCCTGAATTCCGGACTTTTTAGAATTGATGTCCTTTGGCCAAGCCGCCTTCGGCCGTTTCTTTGTAAAGCGATGGCAAATCGTGGCCGGTTTGTTTCATCACCTCCACCACCCTGTCGAAAGACACGCGGTGAATGCCATCGGTAAACGATGAATATAAGTTCGCGTCCAAGGCCCTAGCGGCAGCATACGCGTTGCGCTCAATACAAGGAATTTGCACCAGCCCGCACACGGGGTCGCACGTCATACCCAAATGGTGCTCCAAGCCCATTTCGGCGGCGTATTCAATTTGCGCGGGGCTTCCGCCAAACAATTGGCTGGCAGCAGCGGCGGCCATAGCGCAGGCTACGCCAATTTCACCCTGGCAACCCACTTCGGCACCCGAAATGGACGCGTTCCGTTTCACGATATTGCCAAACAAACCGGCCGTCGCTAAAGCACGCAACATACGTGCTTTACTGAAATTGCGAATAGTCTCCAAATGATACAATACAGCTGGAACAACACCACACGAACCGCAGGTGGGCGCCGTAACAATTTCACCGCCCGACGCGTTTTCTTCCGATACCGCCAGCGCGTAAGCGAACACCAATCCGCGGGATTGCAACGATGCTTTGTAGCCCTTGGCTTTGATGTGGTATCCCGCCGCTTTGCGGTGAAGGCCTAACGGGCCGGGCAAAACGCCCTCGTTATCGAGGCCTCGCTCCACAGCCTTCCGCATCACTTTCCACACTTTTTCGAGATACTCCCAAATGTCCGGCCCTTCGCATTCCTCCACATATTCCCAATAGCTTTTTCCCGTTTTCTCGCACCATTCCATGATTTCGGCAATGGAGGTCATGGTGTAAATATCCCTGTTCAGGTTTTCGGAGAGGCCAACGGTTTTTTCTCCATCGGATAAAGCGCCGCCGCCCACGCTGTACACCGTCCACGAATCCAGCGACTTGCCTTCCGCGTCGTACGCTTCCAACTTTAGCGCGTTGGGATGAAAAGGCAAAAACGTTTTCGGCAACCACTCAATGGTGGTGGGTGCCACGGGTTCTAGAACTTCGAGGATAGCCACATCCGTTAAGTGCCCTTTTCCGGTGGCGGCAAGGCTGCCATAGAGCGTAACAACAAATTTAGCGGGGTTTGAAACGCGCTCGAGGAACAGTTCAGCTGCTTTTTTGGGGCCCATGGTGTGGCTGCTGGAAGGCCCGTTGCCGATGCGATATATTTCTTTTATGGATTTCATATTTATTGCAGATAAAAAACAGAACAAAGATACACAGAAACTTTGTTATTCCATAAGCACAATAAACACATCTATTGCGGGGGAAAGGAAGGGGCTATCTCATTGCAAAACGTATTATCAAATTGGAGGCTGTATCAAAAGTATAAAGTTTTAACAAAGTGCTTTTGATTTGATACTTTTGTCCCGAAGGGACTAAACATCAATAACTCCGCACGAAGTGCGGGGTGGCAAGAGCCACACTACCTACAGCCC
>JAEWGM010000031.1 GCA_023388315.1 Bacteroidota bacterium
GCGCTAAAATTGGCAAAAACCTCTTTATGGATCACGGCACGGGAATCGTGATTGGTGAAACCACGGAAATTGGCGATAATGTAAAAATCTATCAGGGCGTTACCTTGGGCGCGCTGTATGTAGAGAAGAAACTATCGGATGTGAAGCGTCATCCCACTGTGCAAGACAATGTAATTATTTATGCCAACGCCACCATTTTGGGCGGCGAAACCGTCATTGGACACGACTCCGTTATTGGTGGAGGGGCGTGGCTTACGCAAAGCGTCATCCCTTTCTCTTTGGTTTACAGCTCTGTGGATGTAAAAATTCGCACAGTGAAGAATTTCACGCAACCAAATGATTTTGTGATATGATGTATGTTCGAGGTTCGAGGTGTAGAGTTTAGATGCTTAACACCTCCCACTCATGCCTCTATATTCAATAAATTTCTCATTTAATATTTAAAAATCAATGAAGTACAACAACATTTTAGAAGTCATTGGGAATACACCTCACGTACGTTTGAGCAAGTTGTTCCCCCACCACGAAGTGTGGATAAAACTGGAAAAACAAAATCCGGGAGGAAGCATAAAAGACCGCATTGCATTGTCAATGATTGAAGATGCCGAAAAAAACGGCACGCTGAAACCGGGGGCGACCATTATTGAGCCCACGTCGGGCAACACAGGCGTAGGATTATCGTTTGTGGGCGCCGCTAAGGGCTACAAAGTAATTATTGTGATGCCGGAATCGATGTCGGTAGAGCGTCGAAAACTCATAGCGCTTTATGGCGCGGAACTTGTGCTCACACCCCGTGAAAAAGGAATGAAAGGCGCCATAGCCAAAGCCGAAGAATTGCAAGCCGAAACGCCAAATTCTTGGATTCCGCAACAGTTCCAAAACCTCTCCAACACAGCCGTCCACGCCGAACAAACAGCAAAAGAGGTGCTGCAAGATTTTCCGGAAGGATTCGATTACCTGATTACCGGCATCGGCACCGGCGGACACATCACCGGTGTGGGCAAAGAGCTCAAAAAAGCTTTCCCATCCACGCAAGTAATCGCTGTGGAGCCCGTTGACTCGCCCGTTATTTCGGGGGGTGAGCCCGGGCCGCACGCCTTGCAGGGAATTGGCGCGGGCTTTATTCCCGACATCTTGGATTTAACCGTTTTGGATAGCGTAATAAAAGTAACCAAAGACGAAGCGTTTGAATCCGCGCGCGAATTGGCGCAAATAGAAAGCATTTTAGGCGGGATATCCACCGGCGCGTCCATTGCAGCGGTGAAAAAGAAAATCGCCGAACTGGATACAAGAAAACGAATTCTCACCTTCAATTACGACACGGGAGAACGATACCTCTCTGTGGAAGGGCTGTATTAATTTAGCTCTACTATCAGATACAACTGCTCGTAGGACAAATCTTTTGAATTACCCCAATTTCAATCGAGGGCGGTAAGTGTGCATCAATTTTCACAACGATGTAAGCCTTTTCCTCAAAAAACAGTCACTTTCGGACAATCGAAAAAGCCGGTGTTTGTTTCTAAACTGCCGGCTTTTTTTTGAGTTAAGAGCTTCTTATCTTCGAGTAGGAGCCAAAAATGTTAAAATTGCATCTTGCAGGACATTTTTAGATTATTTAAAAAAAATCATCCCTCAAATTTAACATAAGTATTTTTATAGCGTCAAATAATGACTATCTTTGTCATCTTTAAATAGAATTTTTCGGTTTATAATCGAAATTTTTATTTAATATTTTTTTATAAAAACGGCAATAATCTTTATTATTTGGAATTTCGAACATTTTTAATGTCGTAATTTGCAATAATTTTGCCGTAAACCACAAGTTCATTTCATTCTATATTGAATTTAGCAATCGAGTTGATATATCAACCCGACAGGAGAATTTGTTTTTTATGAATAAAACTACGTTATCGTTAACTTCACTATTAACGCCCAAAAAGTAATTCATTTTTGCTGCCAAAATAACGTGCATTTACAACAGAAACAACATAATTAAACTTCAAGCAATCTCAATTGATTTTTCACTATAAACACGAAAGTTATGATTAAACTAAAAAGACTAGGATTTCTTCTACTACTCAATGCTTTCTGCTTACTTGGGTACGCACAAACAGGGAGCAATCTTACCATAAGCGGTAAGGTTACGGACGCGTCGGGTATTGCTCTGCCCGGAGTTACCGTGCAGTTGAGAAGTAACACACAAACGGGAACAATCACTGATTTGGATGGAGATTACACCATTTCAGCTCGTTTAAACGATTATTTAATTTTCTCTTATATTGGCTTTGAAACACAAGAAATACAAATTGTGTCGTCCGCGCCAATGAATGTGGTTATGTCTGAGGGCACAACCGAATTAAACGAAGTAATCATTACCGTTCCATATGGAACTGCACGCAGATCTACCTTTACCGGTTCCGCTGCTGTTATTGACAGCGATGTTATTAGTAAATCGCAAGTGAGTAACGTTTCCAAAGCATTGCAAGGAACCGTTGCCGGGTTGCAATCTTTCTCTTCAACCGGACAGCCCGGGTCCGACGCCACGGTGCGCATTAGGGGAATTGGCTCCGTCAACGCGTCGAGCGCGCCACTTTATGTGGTAGACGGAGTGCCATATGACGGCAATTTATCCTCTATTGCTTCATCCGATATTGAGTCTATTTCCGTGCTTAAAGACGCTGCATCGGCAACGCTTTACGGCTCTCGCGCGGCAAACGGGGTTATTATGATCACCACCAAACAAGGGCGCAAAGACCAAGCGCCAACCGTGGAGATTTCCTCCAAGTTTGGTTTTTCCGACAGAGCTCGTCGCGATTACGACCAACTCAACACAAACCAATATTTTGAACTTTTGTGGGAAGCATTGCGCAACAACAGACTCGATAACAATTTATCGCCTGAAGCGGCAGCGGAATACGCATCAGCAAACCTTGTGGGCAATATCGGAATTAATCCCTACGGAACCAATAATCCTCAACCCGTTGGTTTGGACGGGAAATTAAAAGCTGGCCTTAATCCACTTTGGGATGACAATTGGATTGACGCTCTTTCACAAAATGCACGCTACACCGATATTAATATGCGCGTTACCGGAGGTGGCAGTAATTCAAGATATTATGTTTCTGCCGGTATGTTAAACGACCAAGGAATTGTTATTCAGTCAGGTTTTCAACGTTATACATTAAGAACCAATCTGGTTTCCGATATAACAAAATGGTTGCAAGTAGGTATTAATATTTCGGGAACACATTCATCGCAAGATTATCCAAAACAAGACGACTCAGCCATCTCTAACGTTATTTTATTTGGTAGAGGAGTGCCTTCTTTTTATCCTGTATATGAAAGAAACTTGGAAACAGGTGAGTACTTGACAGACGGCGATGGAAACAGAATATACGATTACGGCTTATACAGAGCCACCTCATATGCGGGTTATAATCTGTTGCAGTCAATGGCTTACGACTTAAGCAAAGTTACACGCGATGCGGCTTCTGCCAGAGGGTACATTCACATTGAACCTATCGAAGACCTAACATGGAGAACTTCTGTGAACGTGGATTACAATAGCCGATTCGATCATAATTTTACCAACCCCACGTATGGTTCGGGTAGCCGAACGGGCGGAGGTGTAAGTAAATCCAACACCAGAACAGTGGGAATGACCTTTAATAACGTGGTGAATTACTCAAAAGACTTTGGCAATCTACACTCTATGAGACTGATGGGTGGACAGGAGTATTATGAATATAACGCTTCAAACTTCGGCGGTTCACGTGACATGGCCATTATGGTAGGGTTTATGGAGCCCTCGGCTTCGGCATTGGTAAGTGGTTTTTATGGTACAAGCGACAAATATAAATTGTTGAGTTTCTTCGGAAGTGGAGAATATTCATACGATAGAAAATACTTCCTTTCGGCTTCGGCTCGCTCAGACGGTTCTTCACGCTTCCACCCCGACAAAAGATGGGGAACATTTTGGTCGGTGGGCGCTTCTTGGCGCATTGTTGAAGAAAGTTTTATGCAGAATGCAAAAGATACATGGCTTTCAAACTTAATGCTCAGAACCAGTTACGGAGCACAAGGAAACGACAACATTGGTTATTACGCTTACCAAGCTCTGTATAGCATACAAAACAACTTAGGAGAAGCGGGCCTTAGAGCTACTCGTTTAGCCACGCCAAACCTTACTTGGGAAACCAACTTGAATTTAAATATCGGACTCGATTTTGCTTTGTGGAGAAATCGGATGAGTGGATCGATTGAATATTTCGAGCGTAGCTCAAAAGACTTGTTGTTTAGCAAAAACCTTGTTCCTTCAACCGGATTTTCCTCTACCAGCGAAAATATCGGAAAAATCAAGAACTATGGTTGGGAAGCTTCCATTGAAGGTTATCCGATTTCAACAAACGATTGGCGCTGGAAACTGGGTGCCAATGCCACTGCCTACAAAAACAGAATCGTATCGCTACCCTCACCCGTTATGTGGAGCGGAACAAAAAAATGGGTAGAAGGTGGCTCACTATATGATTTTTATTTAGTTGAATGGGCCGGAGTAAACCCCGAAAACGGAAACCCACAATGGTATCGCTACAGCGATGGCGAGAAAATTGTTACCGAAGATTATTCTTCCACAACTTCCAATGACCGGGTTATCAGCGGATCATCTCTCCCAAAAATATCGGGAGGTTTTCAATCGGATTTATCTTATAAAGGGATATCACTTTCCGCTTTGTTTTCATACACATTGGGAGGAAAAATTTACAACGGCGACAAAATTTCGTTATACACTCAAGGAAGAGCAGGCAACGCGTGGAGCGTTGATATGCTGAACAGATGGACACCGGAAAACCGAGACACCGATGTTCCCCGATTAACAACAGAGCCGCGTAGCTCCTGGACAAATCAATCTACACGTTTTCTTATCGACCGTTCCTTCCTAAGACTTAAAACGGTGACGTTGTCATATGCGCTGCCTCAATCTTTCATCAATTCGATTAGGTTGAAAAATGCCGACATTTTCTTACAAGCCGAAAACCTCTTGACATTTACCAAAGAGCAGGGCGTGGATCCCGAGCAAACTTTCGACGGAACAACTTACTACCGCTATCCCGCGATGAAAACCATATCGTTTGGATTTAATGTAAAATTATAAAACAAGTAAAAAAAGATGAAACACATAATAAAATTTATAACCATAGGGCTTTTATCTGCATCGTTACTGGCGTGCGATTTGCAAACAAACCCTACAGACTCTATTTCCGCAGATGCGGTGTTTGACACGGCCGCCGATGCCGAAAAGGTGTTAATTGGAGCGTGGGCATACTTAATGGAAACATTCAATTCTTATGCAAATCCCGGTTATGGGGCAATGCTTAGAGCAAATGACGCTATGAGTTCTGACGTGGTATTAAATACCCGATATGGATTTTCGAGCCACTATTCTTTTACAGCAATTTACAATAAAGGTGGAACGAACACGCTAAGCTGGCTGCTCGCCTATCGCATTATAAACAATGTGAACGGAGTGATAAAATATATTGACGACTCTTATGGAGACCAGCAAGAAAAAAACCGGATAAAAGGGCAAGCATATGCTTTGAGAGGGTTTATGTATCTTCATTTAGCGTCGCTTTATTCCTTTGCTATAGACAAAGACCCCAACGCGGTGTGCGCACCCATTTACACAGAGCCTTCCGACTCAAGCACCGAGGGGCAGCCTGCCGCAAGCGTAAGCGAAGTGTATGCTCAATCCATCAAAGATTTGGAAGAAGCCCTGAAACTGATTCCCGAGAACTACAATCGTCCTTCAAAATATAAAATCAACACACAAGTGGTGTTGGGATTATTGTCTCGCGCATCGTTATATTCACGAGATTGGGAACAAGCCAAAACGTATTCTGACCGTCTTTTAGGTATGAGCGATTATTTAATGAATGAAAGTGAATATAAATCCGGATTTAATTCCGTTACCAATAACGAATGGATTTGGGGACACCCACAAACTGCCGACCAAAGCAATGCCAGTTATCAGTTTCACTTTTTAGATGTTACCAGCACATCCAGTTATTATTTTAGCTTTAATGCCGACCCCTATTTCCGTGATTTGTTCGACGATGGCGATTATCGCAAAAGCATGATTTATTGGGCGCCCGACCCGGGTAGGAATCCCGAAAGCGAAGCATATGTTTGGATGCGTTATGAGAAATTCAAGTTCAGACAAAACAATTTAGCCGATATCGTTTTAATGCGTAACGCCGAAATTTATCTCATCAACGCCGAAGCAAAAGCGCGCCTCAACGATGCGGACGCCATTGAAAAATTAAACGCGGTTAAGAGAGCCCGAAACGCTCAAACAGTCACCGGCCTTACCGGACAAGAGTTACTCGACGCCATTTGGCTGGAGCGCAGAAAAGAGCTTTTTGGTGAAGGCTTTGCCTTGGTTGATATTATCCGAAATCAGCAAACGGTGGTTCGTAATGAATATCCTGATACGCCCGTTAGCTACACTTATACGGATGATAGCGGAGTAGAAAAAACCGTTGAAATTGCACCTCGCGGACATCGCATTTTTAACTTCCCCGATAAATCTGAATTTAAGGCAAATAGCAGATACTACTTGTATAGAATTCCCGATTCGGAAGAAGAAGCAAACGAAAACATCTATAGCAAATATCCTAAGCTATCGATATACGACAATTAATTATAACTAAAAGGGTTGGTCTAAAGCGCCAACCCTTTTTTATTTCTATCACCTGATTTTTCAGTTGGAAAACTATCCGGATGATTCCGCCTTCTTCATCTCCTCCAACACATTCACGGCCGTTTCCACATTGCTAATATGCCTAATAACCACCGAACGTTTTTTGCCCGATTCTCTCAATTGGCATTCGCGCGGATGCGTTTGAATGTATTGCAGCAGTTTATCGAAAGCGGAAGAGCGATAATAGGGCGACTCAGCATCAGCGATGAGGTGCAGCGTCATTTGTCCGCCTTTTAAGGTTATTTTTTCAATTCCCAACGATTTAGCAAGGCGCCGCAGGCGCACAATGCGAATGAGCTCCTTGCCTTGGGCGGGAATTTTACCGAACCGGTCTTCCAATCGTTGGGTGAAATCGAGAATTTGGGTTTCGGTTTCCATATTGTCGAGTTCGCGATAGATGCCCACGCGTTCCGCGTCGTTGGGAATATAGGTTACGGGGAACATCAACTCCAAATCGCTTTCAACCAACACGTCTTTTACGAAATCTTCTTCTTGAGACGCTTTCTCTTGTTGCTCTCGATATAAATCGGCAAACTCCTCTTTGCGAAGCTCTTGCACGGCTTCGGCAAGGATTTTTTGGTACGTTTCATAGCCCAAATCGGCAATAAACCCACTCTGCTCGGCGCCTAAGAGGTTACCGGCACCGCGGATATCCAAATCCTGCATCGCGATATGAATTCCGCTGCCCAGTTCGGCAAAATTTTCAATGGCCTGCAGCCTGCGGCGCGAATCGCCGCTAAGGGTATAGAGCGGTGGCGCCAAAAGGTAACAAAACGCTTTTCGGTTGCTTCGCCCCACCCTGCCACGCAATTGGTGCAAATCGCTTAACCCGAAATTCTGCGCGTTTATCACAATAATGGTGTTTACGTTGGGCATATCAATCCCCGACTCGATGATGGTGGTGGCAATGAGCACATCCTGCTCATAATTCATAAAATCGGCTATGACTTTTTCCATAGCCTTCGGCTCCATTTGCCCGTGGCCAACCGCCACGCGAATACCGGGCAGCTCGCGTTTGATGAGCGCTTCCAACTCGTAAATATTCTGAATGCGGTTGTTTACGATAAACACTTGTCCGTTGCGGCTCACCTCAAAATTGATGGCATCTTTAATAACCTCCACATCAAAGGTGTGCACTTCGGTTTGCACCGGATAGCGGTTGGGTGGCGGCGTGTTAATGGTGGACAAATCACGCGAGCCCATCAACGAGAATTGCAATGTGCGTGGAATGGGCGTTGCCGTCATTGTGAGCGTATCCACATTGGTTTTCAGTTGCTTAAGTTTTTCTTTTACCGATACACCAAACTTTTGTTCCTCATCAATAATCAACAGCCCCAAATCGTTGAACTGGACATCTTTGCTCACTAACCGATGCGTGCCGATGATGATGTCTATTTTCCCTTCTTTCAGCTCATTCAAAATTTGCTTTTGCTCCTTTGAAGAACGCGCGCGGCTTAAATAATCAACCTTCACGGGAAAATTGGCCAAGCGGCCGTTGAATGTGTGGAAATGCTGCGTGGCAAGCACTGTGGTGGGCACCAACACCGCCGTTTGTTTGCCGTCGGTTGCCGCTTTGAAAGCCGCTCGCACGGCAATTTCGGTTTTTCCGAAGCCCACGTCGCCACAAATAAGCCGATCCATGGGTTGCTCGCTTTGCATATCGCTTTTCACATCGCGCGTGGCTTTGATTTGGTCGGGCGTGTCTTCATACATAAACGATGCTTCCAACTCCGTTTGCAAGTATGTATCTTTTGAAAACGCGAAACCTTTTTCTTGCTGGCGTTGGGCGTAAAGTTTAATGAGGTCGCGCGCGATGTCTTTTATTTTGGTTTTGGTGCGCTCCTTTATGCGCTCCCAGGCGCCGGTTCCCAATTTATTCAGTTGCGGCGAATCGCCTTCTTTGCCTTTATATTTCGAAATTTTGTGCAAGGAGTGGATGGAAACAAACACCGCGTCGTTGTTCAGGTATGTGAGTTTTATCACTTCCTGCACTTTGTCGCCAATTCTCAAACGCACCAACCCGGCGAATTTACCGATTCCGTGGTCCATATGCACCACAAAATCGCCTTGCTGCAACTGGTTGAGTTCTTTGAGCGTGAACGCCAGTTTGCCCGATCGGGCTTTATCGGATTTGAGGTTGTATTTGTGAAAGCGGTCAAAAATTTGGTGGTCGGTGAAACAGCAGATTTTTAGCGTTTCATCTGAAAAACCTTCGTGCAGAGTTTTGTTTACCGATGTGAAAGGAATGTTTTCGTTGCGGTCTTCAAAAATGTGGAATAAACGTTTTTGTTGTTTTTCGCTGTCGCTCAAAATATAAAGCGTATACCCCCGATCTAAAAAACTGCGCGCGGAATCGCTCAACAAATCAAAGTTTTTGTGATACAATGGCTGTGCCGATGTTTGAAACTGAATGGCCGCGTCGGGGGGGGCCATCAGTTTTGCATCGAAACGAAGTTGTTTAAATGCGGACAACGCCGACAGAAACTCCGTTTTTGATAGCAAATCGGCTTTTAAAAACTCGGTATTGTCCGGATGAATGCGCAACTCATCCTCGTTGATGGATTCTACTCGGCTGGCAATCCATCGCATATCTTCAATTCCCACAACCGCATCAGCCGGCAGCGAGTCAAACAGCGAAGCGCTCTTTGATTGGGCGGACGAAAATTCCGGAACAATGCGTATTTCATTGAACTTTTCGCGCGACAATTGCGATTCCACATCAAAACTGCGGATGCTTTCCACTTCATCGCCAAAAAAATCAATCCGGAACGGATATTCCGATGAAAAAGAAAACACATCCAAAATGCTTCCGCGCGTAGCGTATTGCCCGGGCTCGTACACATAATCGGTGTACCGGAAGCCATAAGAATCCAGCACTTCGCTCACAAAACCGCTATCGATGCGCTCGCCTGCGGACACCTTCAAGGTGTTTTCTTTCAGCGTTTCACCCGACACGGTTTTTTCGGCCAACGCGTCAGGATACGTCACAATAATCAGGTTTTCAGCTTGGCTGTGCAAACGGCTCAACACTTCTGTGCGAAGCACCTCGTTGGCAGGGTCAATTTGCCCGTATTTTGCCGCTCGTTTATATGCGGATGGAAAAAACAATACATTTTTTGTTCCGATGATTTGCGTGATATCGTGGTAAAAATATCCGGCCGTTTCTTTGTCGTTGAGTATATACAAATAGGTGCGCGCCCGTTTGCGGAAAAGGCCCGCCGAGAACATGGCACGCGACGACCCGTGCAAACCCTTTACCGATAAAACCTGCACGGTGTTTAGTAAAGAATCAGCCGCCAAAAAATTGGGATGTTGCTCAACAAGTTGTTGAAGCTCAGCTATACTTAGTATCTTCATGTAAAAACCAGATGCAAAGGTAATCATTATTTTATAAAAATTTATAGGCGCGCCTCATTCTCATCATAGTTGATTTTTGTCCTTTTTTCATTATCTTTGCACACTTGAGACAAAGAAATTATTTGTTATGCAAATAGATGCAAATCACGCCCCCGATTTCATTTTCGAGACAAGCTGGGAAGTATGTAATAAAGTAGGCGGTATTTATACCGTTTTATCCACCCGGGCAAATTCATTACAAAAACTTTTCAAAGACCGCATTTTTTTCATTGGTCCCGATATTTGGGAGCAAACCGAAAGCCCTTGGTTCATTGAAGACCCCGAACTGTATGCTACATGGCGCTCCGAAGCGCTTCGTCTGCAAGGTTTGCACATTCGCGCGGGGCGATGGGATGTTCCCGGTAAACCGATTGTATTCTTGGTGAAATTCAGGCAGTTCTTTGAACAACAAGACGAAATTTACCGACAAATGTGGGAAGATTTCGGCGTG